>CAYQZI010000177.1:0-6172 GCA_964421835.1 uncultured Planktotalea sp. | reverse complement strand
TACGAGATCATGGAAACCCGCGAAGGCCTCGAGCAAGTCATCGCCAAGATCGCAGAGCTGAAGCCGCAGGTAAGCCTTTGGTATCGCGACGAAGGTCAATTCCAGCAATCGCTTGAAGGCGGCGAGCTGAACGCGGGTCTTTACTATCACGACGTTGCGATGCTCTCGATTTGGGACGGCAAGCCGATTGCATCCGCCTTCCCGAAAGAGGGTGGCATCGTGTCCGACGCTTACTGGGTCGTGCCACGCGACAGCAAGAATGTGTCCGCCGCAGAGAAGTTCCTGAGCTACATGAGCAAGCCAGAAGTGCAGGCGGAAATGGCGCGCAAAATGGGTGTGTTCCCGATTGTGCCACGCGATGCGATGGATCTGACGGATGAAGAGTTCTCCGCAGTGGGCAGCACAATCGATCCGATCCGCGTTCAGACGCATATTCACCTGCGTGAAGGCGACTGGCTCGAGACGAAGTATCAAGAAATGATCGCGCAATAAGCGCTTGGTGGTGGCCGGCGTGTTCGGCCACCAATGCCTTGGCTGATAGATAATTTCAGGCGGCCTTATGTCCGAGCTCTCCCTTTCCAATATCCGCAAATCCTTTGGCGATTTTGAAGCGTTGCGCGACATTTCCCTGACGATCAAGTCGGGGGAATTCATTTGCCTGCTTGGCGCTTCGGGCTGCGGCAAGACCACCTTGCTGCGGATCATTGCAGGACTGACTGCCCATGATAGCGGAGAGGTTCGTCTCGCTGACGAAGACCTGAGCGACACACCCTGTCACAAGCGCAACATTGGGATGGTCTTCCAGTCGCTTGCCTTGTTCCCGCATCTGAATGTTGCAGACAACATCGGCTATGGTGCGCGTTTGAGAGGTGAAACGGCGTCCTCAGTGAAGGCAGAAGTCGAACGCTTGCTGGCGATGGTGGGGCTGGAAGGTTTGGGCGCGCGTCCTATTTCAGCGCTTTCAGGTGGGCAGAAACAGCGCGTCGCGATTGCGCGTGCGCTGGCGTTGAAGCCAGACATTTTCCTGATGGACGAACCGTTCTCTGCGCTCGACGCTGCCTTGCGTGATCAGATGCAGATCGAGGTTAAACGCATCCAACGTAGCCTTGGGGTCACAACTGTTTTCGTAACGCATGATCAGCGCGAAGCGATGGCGCTGGCGGATCGGATCGTGGTGATGAATGGCGGCAAAGTTGAACAAGCAGGTGCGCCCGATGAGATTTATGCTCGTCCGCGCACGCGCTTTGTGGCTGAATTTATCGGAACGAATAACATCTTTGATGTGGATGTAACACCAGAGGGTGTCGTTTTGGATCGAACGAATTTGGGGCCAACTGACGGCACGCTAAGGACGCTCAAAGGCGCGCAAACCCTAGCGATACGCCCAGAGGCGATTGCTTTGTCAGCGACGAAAGGCACACTGCAAGGGGCGCTCATTTCCCAGCGACGCCTTGGCGCTGTGCTTGAGCGCGAAATTGATGTGCAAGGCCGATCCATTTTTCAAAGCAGCTTTGTGGGGCAGGGGCCAGATTTGGCGGATGGCGTCGATGTGTTCCTGAGTTGGGATTGGAACGCGGCTTGGGTGCTTGCCGAATGATCGCGCGGATGAATGCCACGCGGTTGTGCGCCATGATGGCCTTCGCCGTGCTCGCGGTGTTCTTCATTGTGCCGCTGATCTTTATGATCGTTGTCAGCTTTTACAAACCCAACCCGATGGCGTTCTATGACGTAGCATTTGTGTGGGACAACTACGCGAAGTTCTTTTCTAGCTTCTACCTCAAAGTCTCGCTGCGCTCCCTCTGGTCCTCGGGCCTTGGTGCAATTTTGGTCGTTGCCCTCGCGTTTCCAACGGTTCTTGCTGTGTCTGACCTAACTCGCAAATGGCAGCTTTTTTGGATCATCCTACTGCTGGCGCTGATGTGCATGAGTGAGGTGATCATCGGCTTCGCTTGGCTCATTCTTCTGTCCGAAAGCGCAGGAGTTCCGCGGTTCTTAGAATGGATCGGCATTTGGCCCAATGCGCGCTCACTTAGCCCAAGTTTTGGCGCGATGCTGATAGGTCTCGTTTTCCTTGGCTTTTCTATTGTGGCGCTGATCCTCTATCCTCAAGCAGCGCGGCGGGATCGTAGCATTGAAGAAGCGGCCATTACCCTTGGCACGCCGCCCGCGCTGGTCATGTGGAAAGTGACACTCCCGATTTTTCGCGGCACGTTGATTTCCGTCACACTGACGATGTTCGTCTATCTCTTGGGCGTCTTTGTGATGCCCACAATGTTGGGCCGCCCCAAAGATTGGACGATGACAGTGATCATCAGTGACAAAGCTTTGGGCGATGCAAACTTACCCTTGGGTGCAGCGCTCGCGGTGGTGATGTTGATCGTGACAGGCGTAATCCTTGCGCTATCGATGCTGGCAACACGGCGTTCCGCGACATGAGCACACGCGGCCAACGTTTGTTTTTGTGCGTCATAGCCGCGCTGCTCATCGCGCCGTTTGTGATCGTGGCTGGCGTGTCCATTGGCGCGGCGAAAACCATCAGCTTTCCCCCCGATGCAGTCACGCTAACGTGGTATCAAACCTTGTTCACTGATCCCGAATGGCTCGCCGCGATTGGCAGGTCGCTGGTCATCGCCGTGATTGCAGGCGTGATCTCGGTCCTACTGGCGCTCGCCATAAACTACGCGCTTTGGAAATCTGGATCAGGCTTTTCCAAACTGGTGTTCGCTATCGGCCTTGGCCCGTTCCTGCTGCCACCGATCATTCTCGCCCTTGGAGCGAGCCTGTTTTGGGCAGAGGTCGGTTGGTATGGCCGCGTTGAGGCGACGATCATCTCGCATGGCGTTTTCTTCGTCACGCTGCCACTGGTCATCCTTGCACGTGGATTTGCGGCCCTTACGGATGATGTCATCGAGGCCGCGCAAATCATGGGCGCAAGCGCGGGCCAAGTGTTTCGCACCATCGTTTTGCCGTTGATCACGCCCTACCTCATCACAGGGTTCGCGCTTGTGACAATCATCAGCGTGAACGAATATCTGATCGCCAACATGATCTCTGGCTTTGTTGTGGAAACCCTGCCGATCAAGATTTTCAACAATGTCCGGTATGGCTATTCGCCTGTCGTCGCGTCTGCGTCGATGCTCTTCGTCGGGATTACCGTGACGATCTTGCTGATCGTTGCGAGGTTGACAGATTTGGTTGCCTTGCTTGGTGCTTCAAAGGAGAACTGAATGCGAGAGTTAACGCATCAAGACCTTATGGATATTCTTAACGGCGCTGCCATTCTAGGCGCAGGCGGCGGTGGCGATATAGGTGAAGGGCGGCACCTGATCGAGACAGCGCTCGCGGCAGGCAAAAAGTTCCAATTGGTCAGCATGGATGAGGTGCCCGATGAAGCGGTCATTTGCACGCCCTATATGCTTGGAGCGATTTCTGCGCTGACCGAGGAGGAAGAACAGCTTTACTCTGGCCTTTCGCGTGCTGAGGAGCATCCGATCTTAACCGCTTATGCAGAGTTTCAAGCCTATCTCGGTAAAGAGTTTTACGGCACCACTGCCTGCGAGTTAGGCGGGTCCAACACCGCGACCGCGTTCTTCCCAGCGGCGATGAACGGGCACTACATCATCGACGCTGATCCTGCAGGGCGCGCGGTGCCAGAGATCACACACTCGACCTATTACATGGCCGGTTTGCCAGCATCGCCGATCTACACGGCCAATGCATTTGGTGAGACGTTTGTATTGGAAGGCGTTGTGGATGACCGCCGCGCAGAAACACTGGTGCGCGCTTTGAGCGTCGTCAGCCGTCATGATATCGCGGCAATTGATCATGCTTTGCCGATGAAAGATCTGCGCGATGTTTTGATAGGTGGAACGATTACCAAAGCGCTCAAACTGGGGGCGGCGTGCCGCGAGATCCAAGCGTCAGGCGGCGATGTGCCGAGCACAGTTGCACAGATTGGCGGTGGTTTCGTTGCGTTCACAGGTGTGATTTCAAACTGCCACTATGAGGTGATTGACGGCTTTACAGTTGGCGCTATTGAGATCGAAGGTTCTGGTGCGCATCAAGGTCAAAGCATGCGTGTCTCGGTCAAGAACGAGAACATGGCCTGTTGGCTGGATGGCGCGGTTTTGGCGACCATACCTGACTTGATTTGCCTCTTTGATATTCAAACGGGGGCGCAAATTTCGAACCCGGACTGCGTTCAAGGCCAGCGCGTTGCCGTTGTTCTGTTGCCGTCGCCCGACGCTTTCAGGACGCCAAAAGGCTTGTCCATTTTTGGACCGTCTTATGCAGGCGTTAATACGCCCTACGCTTGGCCGGATCCGCGATAAAGCTGCCGCGCCAGTTGCAGCGCTAGAAGCCGCGAGAAGTAGCGGGCTTGGCTTAGGTTGCCGCCTGTAAACCACAGCCCGTCTTGCGCGGTTTGCACCCACATATTGCGCAACTCTCCGACCCATGGGCCGGGATCGCCCTTGGTGTCTGAGCCATAGCCCCAACAGGGCCCGACGCGTGCAGCGATGTCTTCACCCATCATCGCTGCGACCCAGTCAGTCATGCCGCCATAACCAGTTGCATAGACGATTGCGTCGGCCTCAATCATCTCGCCACCGTCCAAATGCACAGCGCTCTGCGATAAGTGACTGACGCCTTTACCCGACTGGATTGCGATGCGGCCATCCATCACCATCTCAGCGGCACCTACATCGATGTAGTAGCCAGAAGCGGTGCGCCGGTACTTGGTGCCAAGCCCTGTGCCATCCTCTGCGAAATCAAGGGTAAAGCCTGCATCCGTAAGGCGCTGATAATAGTCGCTGCGCTCTTCTCTTATGCCGTCCCAGATTTTTTTGTGGTTCTTCTCCAAAAGCCGAAGTGGCATAGAAGCCTGCAAGATATCCGCCTTGTCGGTTGTGATGCCGCGCGCAACGGCTTGCGCCGAATAAAGTGGGCCAAGCACGTTCTCGCAGTAGTCATCTTGGCGCACCACCAAAGACGAAGAACGTTGCAGCATCGTTGGCTTGGCACCTTGTCGAACCAGATCAGATGCAATGTCATGCGCGGAATTGTTGGCCCCCACCACGAGCACAGATTGCCCAGAGAATGCGCTGCCGTCTTTGTACGCACTCGAATGGAACTGCGGTCCTTTGAAGATCTCGCGCCCTTTAAATTCCGGCACTTTAGGAAACCCAGAAAGCCCCAATGCCATGACCACATGTGCGGGGCGCAGCGTGGTGCGTTTGCCGTCTCGGGTTACTTCAGCTGACCATGTCTGGCTGGCTTCATCAAAGCTTGCACCCTCAAAAATGGTGCTGGTCCAGATGTTAAGCTCCAACTCCTCAGCGTAGGTTTCCAGCCAGTCGCCCATCTGATCCTTAGGCGTGTAGACGGGCCAGTCCGCAGGGAATGGCTTGAACGGCAGATGATCATACCAAACAGGATCATGCAGTACGAGACTGTCATATCTAGAACGCCACTGATCGCCAACGCGCGGATATTTATCGACGATGAGATAAGGCACCTCAAGATCGGAAAGCTGCGCCCCAAGCGCAAGACCTCCCTGACCACCGCCGACAATCAGAACAAAGGGATCGTCCGCATGGTTTTGCGATGTTTTCGGCTTAGCAAGATCATCGAGCATGGTGAAGAGCGTGTGGCAGCGACCCTCACGCAGCCGAATATGGCCGCGCCCAGAGCCATCTTTCGTCTCGAACCGAAAGAAGCCCTCGGTGTCCTTTGCACCCCCTTCGAAATGCGCATCTTTGAAGCCTGTCTTTGGCCCATTGGTTCTCGCAAATTCAGCGATTGCTGCGCGTTCCTCAAGGGTTTGCAACGTCCAACCAAAGGGCAGGTAATCCCGCCAAAACCCCTCAGGCTCAAACAGGTTCGCAACGGCAATGCCGTCGGCGCTTTGCGTGAGATCCTTAAATCTGTCGAGCCACTCTTGCGCGTTCATTGTCTAAGCATCCGCAAACTGTTGCAGCGCTTCAGGGAGCGGGGGCACGACAAGGCCCGGCTCTGTCGGCAGCGCAACACAACCATCGGCGATGGTGATCGCATCACCGCAAAGTTCAGTGCGAAGGCTGTTTTCGTTCACATCCACCTCACAAGAGGACGTGTCGCCAACCGCTGCGGTGATCGAAAGCGACGCGATTTGTCCGATGGCCGTGCCCATGAA
>CAYQZI010000176.1:0-6272 GCA_964421835.1 uncultured Planktotalea sp. | reverse complement strand
GATCATTGAAATCCTGTGCCGTCTCTGCAAGGTTTGCGAGCGCTTCTTCAACAGAGACGTCATCCGCTTTTGCGACAAGGCGCTCAAGCTCGATGGATGCAAGATCAACCTCTGGAATGTCTGGCAGCGCTTCGTAGGACATCGTAACGTTGACATCGTCGCCCTCTTTCCACGTCTCGCCGTCCACCATTGTGACCTCTGGCTGAAGTGCAGGGCGATCACCGGATGTCTCAAAGTGCTCGGACATCGCGCCGTCGACAGCTTCCTGCATCGCTTCGCCCAAAATACGCTGGCCGAATTGCTTCTTCAGCAAGGGCATCGGGACTTTTCCCTTGCGGAAGCCCTTCATCTCGACTTCTGGCTGCGCTTCAACGAGCTTTTCGTTAACCTTCGCGTCCAGCTCAGCGGCTGCGATTGTGATGGAGTAGCCTCGCTTGAGACCTTCGTTCAGAGTTTCGGTGACCTGCATGTCGTCCTTATCCATAGCATAGGGGCCGCAAAGGCGTTCGCGGCGGTCAAAATCTGGGACTTACTATTGGCGGATCGTGCCGGGAGCAAGCAGATTCGCCGATTTCTCGCGCTTGCGAAAGCTTCTCTTTCAAAAGCATGTAAGGAGCCGCATTTCCATCCTTGCTTTGCATCCGCTTATCCCTCACATTCAAATAATAGAATTTATGAGGGAGACCCCCAATGACCATCCCCCGCCGCACTTTTTTGCAAGGCGCAACGCTAAGCCCTTTGCTCAGCACGCTACCGACATTTGCCAAGGCCGAGCTGAGCCTCGGAGCCGCAACGCTAACCACCGTCAGTGACGGCAGTTTGGTGTTACCCGCGAATTTTATTTTCGAGCCGATGCCGCAAGATGAACTCGCGCCTTTGATCACTGAATATGGCCTCTCGGGCGAGCGCATCACTCCCGAGTGCAATCTCGCGCTTTATCGCGATGGCACCAATACAGTGCTGTTTGATGTGGGCTCTGGCCCTGATTTCATGCCAAGCGCGGGCAGCGTCGTCGATAGCCTTGATGCCCTTGGCCTTGCGCCCGAAGACATCACACATGTGCTTTTCACCCACGCGCATCCAGACCATATCTGGGGCTTGCTTGATGATTTTGACGAACCTGTTTTCTATGAAGCGCAATATATGATGGGCCGCGCCGAGTGGGACTATTGGTGGAACCCTGAAACGGTGCGCACCATCGGCGATGCGCGCGCGGCCTTTGCCGTGGGCGCCAAGCGCCGGATGGAGATGATAGAAGACGCTGTAACGCTGTTTGACGATGGACAAGAGGTCTTGCCCGGCATCGCTGCTATCGCAAGCCCCGGGCATACGCCGGGGCACATGGCCTTTGAGGTGCGCGGCGGCAATACATCTGCAATGATCCTTGGCGATGCAATTGGCAATCATCACGTCGCCTTTCGCAGGCCAGACTGGCGCAGCGGCTCGGATCAAGATGCTGATCTGGCGATCAAAAGCCGCAAAATGTTGCTTGATCGTTTGAGCTCGGAGCAAATGGCATTGGTTGGCTTTCACCTGCCCGAGGGCGGCATCGGGCGCGCAGAGACTGGTGCAGATGGCTATCGTTTTGTTTCGGAGGGATCTTAATGTTCAAAAGCATCTGCGCTCTGAGCTTGCTGTGCGCCCTGCCCGCCTTTGCGGATGAGGATATCGCCGATCAATATCCCGCCTCTGCGCTATATTCCAAACCTGTTGAAGTGATCCCACATGTATGGTCCGCCATCGGCGCGACGGCGCCGCCGACCTATGAGAACGCAGGGCATAACAACAACCTCAGCTTCATCGTCACGGGCGATGGCGTTATCGTGGTGAACGGCGGCGCGGCCTATATTTTGGCCAAAGCGCTGCACGACGAGATAAAGGCGATCACCGATCAACCCGTCAAACTGGTGATCGATGAAAACGGCCAAGGCCATGCGATGCTGGGCAATTCTTATTGGTCCGAACAAGGCGTGCCAATTCTGGCCCATGTGGATGCCGCGCATGAGTTCGAGGAACGCGGCAATCGCATTCTGGAAAACATGAAACGCTATAATCGCGACAAGGCAGAGGGCACCTTTGTCGCCCTCCCAACCGAAACCTTTGATGCGCCGCGCACCATCACGATGGGCGATTTCACCATTGAGGTCATGCACCTTGGTCCCGCCCATGGACCGGGCGATACGCAGGTTTGGCTGCCCGAACAAAGCTTGGTGATTGCAGGCGACATGGCGTTTCACGAGCGCATGTTACCGATTTTCGAGGATACGATTGTCTATGACTGGATCGAGACGTGGGAGACGGGCTTTGAATCACTGAACGCCACCTATGTCATCCCCGGTCACGGGCATCCCACGAATATGGATCAGGTACGCCGCTACACACGCGATTATTTGGTGCATCTTCGCACCGTGATCGGCGCTCATCTTGAGGATGGCGGCGATCTGACCGATGCCTATTATGTCGATCAGACCGCCTATGCGCATCTCGATACGTTCAAAGAGCTCGCAACGCGCAACGCAGGGCGCGTTTACGAGCAAATGGAGTTTGAATAGCGCTTATTCAGCAGGCACAACATGACCGCGCGGCTGTAGAATAACCCGCGCGGCGAGAGCTCCTGAGACAATCGCGCCAAGCGCCAGCAAAGACGCGATGCTAAGGCTCGCGCTGCCAGACAGGCCCGCACCAATGGTGCAGCCGCCCGCAAGCACACCGCCAACACCCATCAAAGCACCGCCCAGCGAATAGCGCAGGGTTTGCTTGGGGCTTTCAAAGCTCTGCACGTTCAGCTCTTTGCGCAGTGCTGCGCTAAGGAAACTTCCCGCAAACACACCGCTCAGCAGCCCTGTGCCAAATCCCGCAGGGATCGCGCTAGAGGCGATGATCCAGAACAGCGTATCCGCCCACGGCAGCGTGAAGGCCGCAGATTGCACCGGCAGCGGGTCAAAATCGTCCATCAGCAAAACCGAAGTTCCGGCCCAGCCAGCCACCGCGACCAGACCAATGATCGCACCAAGCGACAAATGCAGCGCAGAAGTCTGCGCGCGCCGTCCAAGCACAAGCGCGCCAAGCAGCAGTGATAGCGCGATAACAGGTGCAACCCCTGCAAATTCCGCGAGCGAGCCAATGCCAAAGTCCTGCTGCACAGAGCCAAGCGCAACACGCATAGGCGCGAAGACACCCTTCAGCGTGGCATGAGCCACTATCGCAAAGATCAAAATAACCGTCAGAGCGCGCAGGTTGCCTGTCGCGGATAAGACCGTCAGACGCGACATGCATCCGCGCGTCAGCACCATGCCAATGCCGAAGGCAAGGCCACCAATCACAATGGCAAGCACAGGCACAGAGGTTGCAAGCAAGCGGTGATCTTCCAGCGCAACATAGCCAAGGTTTTGCGCAATTGCGAAACCGCCAATCGCGGCAGCGAGCGCCATCAACCAAACGGCTGCGGCAGAGCGATCAGCGCCCTCATCCGCGGCAACAGCGCGGCGCAAACAGAACTTTGAAATCTGCGCGGCGATGCCGAACACAAGACCCAAGATCAGGCCAAAGATCACATGAACCGATTGCACCGGAAGCTCGAACGGAAGATTTTCTAAAAGCATGGTCACTCTCCATAATTGCGCCTGCGCGCGAGGAAGGTGATAATCCTATTTCAGGAAAGTGAAAGCGACAGAGGCGGAACGTATTGCCTGAAATCTAGAGTTTTCAGGGATATCGTTCTGCACTGCCGAAAAAGGGCACGCAGTCATTCCAAGCATGTCGGCACATTCCGCAGCTTTAGACTTTAATCGCAGATTTTCGCGGAAAAGCTTAGAAATCGACCGCTTCAGCAACGATCCCTTCCAGCAAGGCCTGCACTTTTTTCATTGCACCCTCAGGATATTCGCGATGCCCGATCATGACTTCGCCTGCCCGCTCGGCGACAAAAATGCTGTAAGGACAATGCTGTATGTTCAACGGATCCGCTTCCATGACCTCGCGAGAGATCACAGCCGAGCAAAACAAAAAGATGTCCGCTGCCTCGAAAATCACCACGTCACTGCCCACATCACGGCCCGTGCGGTTTAGCATGTCGCCTGTGTGGCTGACGTAATCGATGACAAGCCCCTGCCCGACAATCGCACTTTCGACGGCAAAAGTCGCGTCCTCGAACGTGCCATCATAAGTTTTCAGGATTGGCTCATCGGCGAAGGCACTTTGCGCGGCGCTTAAGAAAAGAGCTATCAAAAACGCAAATCGCATTGTGCCTCCGCCTATGATGTTCAATTAGCCGAACATGTCAGACGTGATACCTGTGTACCAGCCCTCGGACTCTTCGTAGGTTGCCTTGCGTACATCCGCGCTTTCGCCCGTTGCAGAGATGAAGCCGTCAACTTTGGCAATCTTCTCATCCGTCGCTTCATATGTCGCGCCGACTTTCACACCGTTGTCTGTGTCGATCAAAGACCAGCAGGTGTTAGAGAACTTCGCAGGGAAGACTTTGGACCCCGTCAAAGCACCGCGCACTGCGTTGGCGCAGACTTTCGCTTGGCTGTTGGCAGAGAAGCCAGACTTCGGCATATCACCCTGCTGCGAGGCATCGCCAAGAACATAGACGTCAGGATCCGCTTTCGTGGACATATCAATGGCGTTCACTGGTGCCCAGTTGCCATCCGTCACGCCTGCAAGCTCTGCAATGCGGCCCGCTTTCATCGCGGGGATCACGTTACACACATCTACGTTGGTCACTTCGCCGTCAATCGTCACGGTCATCGCGTTTGGATCAACAGAGACAGAGTCGCCACCGAAATCAGATCCAATCCAATCGATCATGCCTTCGTAATTGTCGGCCCAACCTTCTTGGAACAGCGCCATTTTGGAGAACTTTGGCTTTGGATCCGCAACGATGATCTTCGCCGTTGGATTGTTGTTCTTGAGGAAGTGCGCAACCATCGAGACCCGCTCATAGGGGCCAGGAGGGCAACGATATGGGTTTGGCGGCGCGACCATAGCGAAGGTGCCCCCTTCAGGCATCGCCATCAGCTGCGCTTTGAGCAGTTCCGACTGTGAGCCCGCCTTATAGGCATGCGGCATTGCGTTCTGCGAACTCAGGTCCCAGCCCTCAACAGCGCCTTCGACAAAATCGATGCCTGGGCTTAGGATTAGCTTGTCATAGGCAACGGATGCACCGCCCGCGAGCGTGACAGTCTTCGCGTCGCGATCAACGCCAATTGCCCAGTCGTGCACCACATTCACACCGCCAGAGGCAAGCGTGCCATAGGAATGGCCGATGTCTTCGATCTCTTTGAACCCACCAATATAGAGGTTCGAGAAGAAGCAAGTGTAGTACATGCGCGATGGCTCGATCAGCGTGACGTCAATCGCGCCTTTGCTGTCTTTCGCGATATAGCGCGCCGCTGTTGCGCCGCCGGCGCCGCCTCCAACCACAACAACGCGTGGCTTGCCGTGACCATCCGCTTTCACCATCGGCGCTGCAAGCGTGGCTGCCGCCGCGGCAGATGTGCCAAGGAAATGTCTTCTGTTAATCGTCATGTCTCTCTCTCCCTTATGTGCCTTAGTTCTCTAAGGTCTTAAAATACGCAGCCAAGGCCGCGATCTCTTCATCGCTCATACGATTAGCGATGATCTGCATCACTTCATTGTCGCGATGCTTTGCTTTGTAGGCATGTAGCGCCGTTACGAACGGTTCGGTCTCCCAGCCTGTGATGCTGGGAATACCGTTGGCGCTGCCATCTACTTGGTGGCACGTCGTGCACTCAGAGGCCAGATATTCACCATACTCCAAATCCCCCTCAAGCGCCAAGATGTCAGCTGCAACACTGAACTCTGTTGCTTGGGACATCGGCGCTGCTATCCCCGCCGTCTCACTCATCGAGAAAGCTATTCAGGTACGCGATGATGGCTACCTGATCTCCTTCCTTTTTGAGGCCAGAGAAGGACATCTTGGTGCCCTTCATGTAGCTCTTCGGTTTGGCGAGGAACTCTGCCAAAGACTCTTCGTCCCAAATGCGGCCCTCTTCAGCGGCTGCCTTGAAGACGTTCGAGTATTTGAACCCGTCGACAGATCCCATCGTGCGCCCCATGAGTTCATTGAGATGAGGGCCAGACTTGTTCTTGGCACCCTTTCCAACAGCATGGCACGCCTTGCATTTTTTGAAAACCTTCTCGCCCGCTTTGATCAGATCAGCGCCTTCATCCGCAGGCGCGGCTGGTTCGGCTGCGGCCACTTGCACCGCCTCTTCCGGCTTCGCCTCTGGCTCTGGAATAAAGGA
>CAYQZI010000175.1:0-6304 GCA_964421835.1 uncultured Planktotalea sp. | reverse complement strand
GCGGAAGCGGCATCAGAGCAAGACATCGACGCGATCAAACGCGAAGGTTTGACAGGTCGCCAGCTTCGCATGGCGCGGCGTGCAGCGCAGAAATATGGCCTTGCGCCCACATCCGATTACGACGCTGTGCGCCAATTGCGCACGCGCGGCATTGACCCATTCCAACGCACCAACATGCTGGAACTTGTGGTCCCGAGCGAGGGCGAAACCGCTGGCAAAGGCGGCTCATCCGCAAGCCAGCCTTTGTTGCCGCAAGATCCGACGCTAGAGCCGATCAACCTGCCACAAACCATGGCCCCCGGCGCTAACATGCCTGCGCAGCCCGCAGGGCCAAGCCCGGCTGAGCGGCGCGCGGAAGAAATCACGCAGATTCAGCGCGACATTGCGAAACGCCGCCGCCGCAAACTGGCGCTGCTGTTCACCCGCCTTGCGTTCTTTGTGATGCTGCCGACGTTCATTGTGGGGTGGTATTACTACTTTATCGCAACGCCCATGTATGCCACGAAATCCGAGTTTTTGATCCTAAAGGCTGAAAATTCGGGTGGCGGCGCAATGGGTGGTTTGCTCTCTGGAACCCAATTTGCCACCAACCAAGACGCGATTGCGGTGCAATCTTATTTGACCTCCAAAGACGCGATGCTGCGGCTTAATGCTGACGAGGGTTTCATGAACCATTTCATGGACCCCAACATCGATGCTATCCAACGCCTAGAAGAAAACCCTTCTAACGAGGACGCGTATAAGATCTTCAAAAAAGCGATCGAAATTGGCTACGATCCAACCGAGGGCGTGATCAAAATGGAGGTCGTTGCGGCAGATCCAATGGTCAGCGCCAGTTTTTCGAAAGCTTTGATCAGCTATGCAGAAGAGCGCGTGGACAATCTGTCCTTGCGCAAGCGCGAAAATCAGGTGGCAGATGCCAAGCGCGCCTATGAGGAAGCGTTTGAAGATCGGCGCGAAGCGCAGGTTGCTTTGGTGCGTTTGCAGCAAGAGGGCAATATCCTAGATCCCGAGGGCAAGATTGCATCGCTGCGCAGCCAATTGAACACGTACGAGCTGCAGTTGCAGGAAAAAACGCTGCAACTTCAAGCGCTTTTGGACAACCCGCGCCCGAACCGCGCCAAGGTTGAGGGTGCACAGGGTGATGTGCGACGTCTGGAAAACTTGCTGGCCGTTTTGAACCAACAGATGACCGAAGCTTCTACGGGCGAGGATTCGCTTGCCACGCTCTCGGCGAATATTCAAAGCGCGCAGCTTGATATTGCAGGGCGCGATATGGCGCTGCAATCCTCGCTAGAGCAGCTCAATTCGACCCGCCGCGAAGCTGCGTCGCAAGCGCGCTATCTCACAACAAGCGTCGAGCCTGTGCCAAGCCAAGATCCGTCTTATCCGCGCAAATTCGAGAACACCATTCTGGCGTTCCTCGTCTTTGCAGGTCTTTATCTCATGATCTCGCTCACCGCGTCGATCCTACGCGAACAGGTTTCTTCATAACATGAAAACACTAGATATCGCTGGCCTGAGTGTCAGCAACACGGCTCCGTTGACGATAATCGCTGGGCCGTGCCAATTGGAAAGCGCCGATCACGCGCAAATGATTGCGGGCAAGATGAAAGAGGCCTGCGAGGCCGTCGGCGCGCAATATATCTTCAAGGCGTCTTACGACAAAGCCAACCGCACTTCTATTTCCGGCGTGCGCGGGCCCGGTATGGAAGATGGTTTGAAGATACTCCAAAGCGTCAAAGATGCCATTGGCGTGCCGGTTCTGACTGATGTGCACTGGCCCGAACAATGCAGCGCTGTGGCAGAGGTCGCGGATGTTTTGCAAATCCCTGCGCTTTTGTGCCGCCAGACGGATCTTGTTCTGGCAGCGGCTGAAACTGGTGCGGCGATCAATATCAAGAAGGGTCAATTTCTTGCGCCATGGGATATGGCAAACATCGTCGCCAAGGTAGAGTTCACTGGCAACACACGGATCCTTTTGACCGAGCGTGGCACATCCTTTGGCTATAACACCCTTGTCACAGACATGCGTTCGCTGCCGCAAATGGGGCAAACAGGCTATCCTGTAGTGATGGATGCGACCCATTCTGTGCAGCAACCCGCAGGATTGGGCGGCGCGACCGGAGGGCAACGCGAATTTGCGCCGCTCATGGCGCGCGCGGCTGTTGCGATAGGCGTGGCTGCGGTGTTCATCGAAACCCATGAAGACCCTGATAGATCCCCAAGCGACGGTCCCAATATGATCTACCTCGATCAAATGCCCGCCCTTTTAGAAACGCTAATGCAGCTTGATAAAGTCGCCAAGGCGCATCCGCTTGAGGTGTAACACATGCGTAAACCAGCAGCAGAGGTCACTCAGAACACATGGGAATTCCTACGCGATGCGATGATCGCGCCAATAGGATTTCGTGAATATGATGCGCGTTGGAAATTCCCTGATGATATCAATCTACCGGGTATTACGGCGCTTGGGCTTGGCCTTGGCACGCAAATGCAGCGGCGCGGAATTGACCCTGTCATCGCAGTTGGCAACGATTATCGCGACTATTCGCTATCGGTGAAAAACGCCTTAGTGCTGGGTCTGATGCAAGCTGGCATTCACGTCAAAGACATCGGCCCTGCCCTATCGCCTATGGCCTATTTCGCGCAGTTTCATCTAGATGCGCCTGCGGTGGCAATGATCACGGCCAGCCATAATCCCAATGGTTGGACAGGTGTGAAAATGGGTTTTGAGCGGCCCTTGACCCATGGGCCCGATGAGATGAGCGAGCTGCGCGATATCGTGCTAAACGGCGAAGGCCAGCCTGCGCCGGGCGGTGGTTATGAGTTCGTTGAAGGCGTGCGCGAAGCGTACCTTGATGATCTTGTTGGCGATTTTAAAATGAGCCGCAAATTGAAAGTTGTTTGCGCGACGGGCAATGGCACTGCCAGCGCCTTTGCGCCTGCGTTGTTCGAGCGAATGGGCGTTGAGGTTGTGCCAAGCCATAATGCGCTGGATTACACCTTCCCCAATTACAACCCGAACCCCGAAGCGATGGAAATGCTGCATGATATGGCGGCATCTGTAAAAGCCTCTGGCGCGGATTTCGCGCTTGGTTTTGATGGCGACGGGGATCGCTGCGGCGTTGTCGATGATGAGGGAGAAGAGATTTTTGCGGACAAAGTCGGCGTCATCATGGCGCGTGATCTCAGCAAGATTTACCCGAATGCGACCTTTGTGGCGGATGTGAAATCGACGGGGCTTTTCGCCTCTGATCCTGAGCTGCAAAAGAACGGCGTGATCGCCGATTATTGGAAGACAGGTCACAGCCATATGAAGCGCCGCGTCAAAGAGCTTGGCGCGCTCGCGGGATTCGAAAAATCAGGGCACTATTTCCTCGCTGAACCTGTGGGGCGCGGCTATGATTGCGGCATGCGGGTTGCTGTCGAGATCTGCAAATTGATGGACCGCAATCCTGATATGTCCATGTCCGATCTGCGCAAAGCGCTGCCTGTTACCTATGCAACGCCGACCATGTCGCCCTATTGCGCGGATGAGGAAAAATACGCGGTGCTCGCGCGTATCGTCGCAAAGCTTGTGGCTTTGGCCGACACGGGTGGCACGCTGGCGGGGCGGGCAATCAAACAAGTTGTGACGGTGAATGGCGCGCGCGTTATTCTGGACAATGGCTCTTGGGGGTTGGTCCGCGCCAGCTCTAACACGCCAAATCTGGTTGTCGTGTGCGAAAGCGCGACGAGCGAGCCAGAGCTGCACGCGATCTTTAAAGAGCTGGACACGATCATAAGAACCGAGCCACTGGTTGGCGCATACGATCAAACCATCTGAGGCACTTTGACCATAAGGTTTGGTTGTGGGTGACAAGGAATATGCGCCTGCTATAAGGCGCGCAAATGCATTTATTAGTAGGACGCGCGACATGACAATTCAGGTTTTTGGCCATAAATCTCCCGACACAGACAGCACCGGATCACCGTTGATCTGGGCATGGTATCTGTCCGAGATCAAAGGCACTCCTGCCGAGGCGAAGCTTCTGGGCGAGCCGAACACTGAAGCGGCGTTCATGCTCGAGCGTTGGGGTTTGGACAAGCCAGCGATTGTCGAGGGTATCGAGGCAGGCGCGCCCTGCGTCGTGGTGGACACGAACAACCCTGCGGAGTTGCCCGATGCAATCAACGATGCCGACTTGCAAGCGATCATCGATCACCATGCTCTGGTGGGTGGCTTGAAAACCAAAGGTCCCATCGACATTACGATCAAGCCGCTCGCTTGCACGGCGACAATCATGCATGACTTGATGGGCGAGGACGCAGCGAAGATGCCAGCGGCCATGAAAGGTGCGGCGCTGACTTGCATTTTGTCCGACACGCTTGAATTCCGCAGCCCAACCACAACAGCGCATGACCGCGTTGTTGCTGAAAGCTTGGCGAGCGATCTGGGCATCGACATTCCATCCTACGCGGCAGAGATGTTCGCGGCGAAATCTGATGTATCGAGCTTTTCCGACGCCGAATTGCTGCGGATGGATTCGAAAGAGTATGAGGTCGAGGGCACGAAGTTCCGTGTGTCCGTGCTTGAGACCACATCCCCTGCGACAGTTCTGGATCGCAAAGCCAGCTTGATGGAGACGATGACGACTGTTGCGTCCGAAGATGGTGTTGATCAGGTTTTGCTATTTGTTGTGGATATCCTGAACGAGCAGAGCACGCTTTTGGTGCCAAATGATCTGGTGAAAACCGTCGCGTCCAAGTCCTTTGGGGCCGAGGCGAGCGGCGATACGGTTGTTCTGAGCGGCGTTGTCAGCCGTAAAAAGCAGATTATTCCAAACCTTAAAGTTTGAGATCATTGAGCGCGCCCAAAGAGGGCGCGCGCTTTATTTTTAGTTTGCCTCCGGCGGGAGTTTACTTGGCAAGATGAAGGGGTGCCGCTCGGGCGTTGGTTCGTGTAGCAAGGCGATGTAATTGCTTTGAGGCCTGACATGACCCGTATCGTTTCCACCCTTGCCGAGATTTCCCATCAATATGACGCGCTTTTCGTCGATCTTTGGGGCTGCGTTCATAATGGGATTGCTGCGCTTCCTGAAGCCGTCGCTGCGCTGCAAACCTATCGCGCAGGTGGTGGCAAAGTCGTTCTGGTCACCAATGCTCCGCGTCCGCGCGCAGGTGTTGAAAAACAGCTCGTACATTTTGGCGTGCCCGAGGATGCTTGGGACACCATCGCCACCTCTGGCGATTCGGCGCGCTCGGCGATGTTTCGCGGTGCTGTCGGCGGGCAGATTTTCTTCATTGGCGAAGGGCGCGATCAAAGTTTCTTTAAGCCGCTTGATCTGATTGAGGATCCAGTTGAGATCACTCAAGTCCCACTGGATGAAGCAGAGGGCATTGTTTGCCTTGGTCCATTTGATCCGATGGCCGACCCATCGGTGATGCGCCCTGAGTTTTTGATGGCGAAGCAAAAGGGTATGAAACTGCTCTGCGCCAACCCTGATATTGTTGTGGATCGCGGCGAAACGCGTGAATGGTGTGCAGGCGCCTTGGCGGCGCTTTATAAGGAAATGGGCGGTGAAAGCCTATACTTTGGCAAGCCACATCCACCGATTTATGATCTTGCGCGCCGTCGACTTAGCGCGCTTGGCAAGCCGATTGCAGATGATCGCATCCTTGCGATTGGCGATGGCGTTATCACTGATATCGCAGGTGCAATGGGTGAAGACCTTGATTCCCTGTTCATCACAGGGGGGCTTGCGCGCGAAGAGACGAAAACACTGAAAGATCCGGACGCGGCAGCACTTGAAAGCTATCTCAGCAAGGAGCAATCGTCTCCAACATACTCGATTGGCTATCTTCGCTGACAGTTTCCCCTTGCCTAATGCTGCATTTGCAAAGTAATAAAGTTTCAAGATAGCTCATTTGAGCGCTCGTTTATTACTTTGTGAACCTTTGGAGGGTCTCATGTTGGATAATATGCCACGCGGCACGATCTGTATCGAAGACATCGAAATGGGAATGGTGCGCCATCTGCGCAAAGTGGTCACGGATCGCGATATTGAGCTGTTTGCGGAGGTCTCAACAGATCGCAATCCTGTGCATCTGGATGACGACTACGCCAACGATACGATTTTTGAGGGTCGCATCGCCCATGGCATGCTGACGGCTGGTCTGATTTCCGCCGTGATTGGAGAGCAATTGCCGGGCCATGGCACAGTTTACATGGGTCAAAGCCTGAAATTCCTCGCGCCTGTGCGCCCCGGTGACATGGTGCATGCAGAGGTTGAGGTGACGGATATCGAGCATGCAAAGCGAC
>CAYQZI010000174.1:0-6309 GCA_964421835.1 uncultured Planktotalea sp. | reverse complement strand
CCTCTGGCACGCCTTGGGTTGATTTCGATGGTCCGTCTGCCAAAAGCCGCTCTGGCATGGGCGGGCGCGGCAAAGGTGGCGGCGGCGGTCGAGGTCGCCCGGGTGGCGGCGGTGGCGGTCGTGGTGGTCCCGGCGGCGGCAGCAAACCTGGCGGTGGCAATCGCAGACGCCGTGGTGGCGGCGGCGGTGGTGCAAAACCCGCGAGCTAACATGCGCAGCGCATCGCCAAAAAGGTTAGGACACGGCGTTGATCGTAACGTCTTCGCCCTTCAAAGCAAGCGCGGCAAAAGCCGTCAAAAGCGGGAGCGGGTCAATGTCGGGATTCGGGCGCATCCAGCCCCTGTCGATTGATCCGGCTCCGAACTGAGGCTGGAGCATCTCTATCTGGCCCATATCCCAGTCGGGAAACAAACGCTCGTCCAGCGTGCCATCCGCGAGGATCATGAAATTGTAATGCCTTTGATCGCGCTGAATAAGAGAGATCCTGTGCATCAGCGGCTCTTTCGGCCCTTCCAGATATTGCAAAAATGATCTTTGTCGGTGTGCAAAAAGCCTGTCAGCCCGTCCCTTTGATTGTTGAGCAAACTGATCCGGATGATTTCACTAACCACACGCCTGCGCAGGTGGCGTTTTGCTTTGCTACGATAAAGCACAAAGTTGATATCCATTTCGAGACGACTTTGCTTGTTTAAGCACAATGTCGCGCGAATGGGTTACGAAAGCGTAAATGGCGCTCTGAGCAAAACCTCAAAGCGCCAAGAAGTTTAACGAAGTTACCCCAATAGTGTTAACCATTCACACCCATCTGCAGGTTCAGCATCTGCGCCGTTTGCGCATCAATGCCAAGCGCGTCCGCGAGCGCGCTCATGTAGGCTTTCTCGGCAGGGGTATCGACGCGGATCGACATCATCGACATCGCGTAGAGCTGGAATTTCTGCGCATCAGGCGTGTCCGCGGCAAGGCTTTCCACATCCACAGGCGCAGCCAGTTGCGCTTGGATGAATGCGATGTCTTCGGCGTCCGCATCCTCGCCCACGGTCTCTAGGATCTTCGCACGCTCGGCGTCGTCAATGTCGCCATCGCATTTCGCCGCTTGAATCATCGCGCGCAGCATAAGGCCGGCGCTTTCTTCCGCCTCGGGTGCCGCTGGGGCTGCTTTACCAAAACCGTCGAGCATATCGCCAACGCCTTTGCCGCCAACCGCCGCAGCGCCGCCAAGAGCTGCGAAAATCCCTGCAAGACCTGCGCCGCCTGCCGCGCCGCCTGCGCCACCGAGTGAGGAGAGCAGGCCACTTTTGTCCGCGTCTGCCTCAGCGCCGCCGCCCATCAAACCGCCAAGCATGCCTTGGATATCCATACCGCCGCCGGCCGCGCCGCCACCGGTCATTTGCGCCATCATCGCTGCCATTGGGTTGCCGCCCGCATCGCCGCCACCAGTCATCTTACTCATCATGTCGGCCATAGGGTTAGATCCCGCCTCAGCGCCGCCGCCGCCCATCATGTTTTGCATCATATCGGCCATCGGGTTGCTCGCCTCAGCGCCAGCGCCAGCGTCTGCCTGTTGCCCGCTGCCGAGCAGTGCGCCAAGACCACCGCCGCCCGACATTTTGTCAACGCCGCGCGCAGTTGCATAGCCGATTGCGACTTTCGCCAAGGTTCCCATAAGGCTCATATCAATTCTCCTGTTTGCGGGCGTGATGCCCTCTCAAAGTGTATCTACACCAAATCCGGTGCGCGACCAAAGCGATTGGCAAGCCGCGCGACGCTCAGCCCTTGTACGATAATCGAGAAGATCACCACAACGTATGTCGCAGTGAGAATTAGCGGCTTCCATTCCCCCTCGGGCAAGCTCAGCGCCAGCGCAACGGAAATACCGCCCTTGAGGCCGCCCCATGTCATGATCGGAATGACGCCTGCGCTAAACGTGCGGAAAGGGCGCAGCAGCAAGACCGGCACAGCTACAGCAGCAAGGCGCGCCACCAGCGCCAGCGCAATCGCCATGACGCCCGTCACCAGATAGCTCGCATCAAAGGCGATGGCGAAGACTTCAAATCCGATCATCAGGAACAGAACCGCGTTCAGGATCTCATCGATGAGCTTCCAAAACGCATCCACATAATCGCGGGTTTCTGCGCTCATGCCCTCTTTGGTGCCGATATCGCCAATAAGCAACCCAGCGCAGACCGCCATAATGGGGGCGGAAACATGCAGATAAACCGCCAGCTCGTATCCGCCAAAGGCGAGGCCGAGCGTCAAAAGGACCTCGAGCGAATAATCATCAATGCGCCGCATCACGCGAAACACCAGCCAGCCCAACACGATGCCCAGCAGCGCGCCGCCAATCGCTTCTTGCACAAACAGCGTCGCCGCGTCGCCAAGCCCGCTGCCGTGATGATCATCGCCATGGGGGAAGGCGATGCCAACCAGCACAAGGAAAACCACATAGCCGACACCGTCATTAAACAGCGATTCACCAGCGATCTTGGTTTCGAGCGATTTCGGCAGATCCGCCTCGCGCAGCACACCCAGAACCGCCACAGGATCCGTCGGTGAAATCAGCGCGCCAAAGACCAGCGCAATGATCAGCGGCATGCCCGTAAGCCACGAAAAGCCGAAACCAACAACCGCCGTCGACAGCGCGATGCCAATCGTGGCCATTAGAAACACGAGCCGCCATTCTTTTCGAAGATCGCTCAGCTTCACATGCAGCGCGCCCGCAAAGAGCAACAGACCCAGCATCCCTTCAAGCAAGGCTTCAGAGAAATCGATGCCTGTGACCGTGTCACGCACCGCATCAGCAATGCCAAGGGCAGGGGCGCTGAGATCCACCAGCAAGATCACTAAGGAGGCAAGTAAAGAGACCACAAGGATGCCAATCGCACTTGGCAGTTTCAGAAATAGGTAATTCAACGCACCGAACGCGCCCGCAAGGACGATCAAAAGCGAAGTGATTTGCAGGAAATTCATGAGCGCGCGCACTTTTTATTAAGCAGAGTTGCCGCAGGTTAGGGGGGCTCTGCGCAGATGAAAAGCGCCAAAAGCCAAATGCACCCTTGACCGCGCGCCTGCCATCAGGTCTGCCAAGGAAATGGATCGTAAAGACAGATTAGATTTCATCGGCGTCGCTGCAATGCTTGGCTTTGCCATATTGTTTGCGTTCAATCAGATCGTGATCAAGATCACCATCGATGGCTTGCAGCCGATTTTTTCTGCAGCGCTGCGTTCCTTGATCGGTTTGGCGGCCCTTTTCATCTGGATGAAACTACGCGGCGTGCCATTTCATATGACGCGCGGCCAGTTGTGGGGCGGGGTCTTGATTGGCTTCCTTTTTACGTTTGAGTTCCTGTGTTTATTCGTTGCACTCGACATCACGACAGTAAGCCGCGCGAGCGTGATTTTTTACACAATGCCGATCTGGCTGGGGGTCGTGGCACACTTCTTATTGCCGGGTGAACGGCTAACAGGCATTCGATTGCTTGGCTTTATCATTGCGATTTGTGGCGTCGCATTTGCGTTTTTAAACAGAGGGTCGGGCGAGGCAAGCTTGCTTGGCGATGTGCTTGCCTTGATCGCGGCGTTTGGCTGGGCAGGCATTGCACTTGCCGTGCGTCTAACGCCCGTCAGCGAAGCACCCGCAGAGCTGCAACTTGGCTGTCAGCTCGCCATCTCGGGCGTGGTGCTCTTGGCGCTCAGCCCACTCTTTGGTCCGCTGATCCGTGAATTTGAAATGATCCATGGTGCGGCACTGATGTTTCAATCGATCGTCATGGTGATTTTTGGCTTCCTGTTGTGGTTCGCTTTGATGAAGATCTATCCCGCCTCTGACATTGCGTCGTTCTCGTTCCTCTCGCCGGTCCTCAGCGTGTTTTTCGGCTGGTGGATCTTGGGCGAAGAGATACATGCGCAGACCGTAGGCGCGCTGATCCTTGTGTGCATCGGCCTTGTGCTGATCTCGCGGCGTCCCAAAGCGGCATAGAGCGTGCATTTCGCGCAAAGCGCGAGAGTTTAAAGGGCAAGATGAAGCGGTTTAGGTTCCACAGAACGTTGCGGGCACGATTTCATGAGCGTTTGGCGGCTGTTTGAGGTCACCAGTTTCGTTGGTGTGCAGATAGGGCGTTTGATAGGCTGTGTTTAAGCGGTGAAAGGGCGCGAAATCACCAGCAACAGCGGCGTTGATCATCTGCTCTATTCGGTGATTGCGCGGGATGATCAAAGGGTTGCGCTGCGCCATCAAGTCCGCCGGTGCAGGCTCGTCCTTTATCCGCTCTTGCCAACGGGCATGCCACGCCTGATAGGCGTTGCGATCTGTGATCTCATCAATCGCACTGCCAAGTGTTAATGCGCTGAACGTATTGGTGAAATCAGAACCACCTTGTTCCATCATATCGAGCAAATCAGCGATTAAGGTGCCATCCTCCACATGGATATTCGAGATGCCGATTTTCTCCGCAAACACCGCAAGCCATTCAGCGCGCAGCTGATCTTTCATCACATGCAGCATCGCTGTAAATCGCTCAATCGCGGCCTCCGCATCAGGCATCAGCGGCACCAAAGACGTCGCAAGCTGCGCCATGTTCCAAATGGCAATGTCAGGCTGGTTCGCATAGCTATAGCGCCCCATGCGATCAATCGAGCTGAACACGCGATCCGACGCAAACGCATCCATGAACGCGCAGGGCCCATAGTCGATTGTCTCGCCCGCGATCTGGCAATTGTCGGTGTTCATCACCCCGTGGATAAAGCCAACGCCCATCCAAGCAGGAATGAGTTTCGCTTGCGCATTCATCGCGGCTTGCAGCAATCCCTCGGGGCCATCTGCGTCTGGATAGTGGCGCGCAATGGTGTACTCGCTTAGCTCTTGCAGCCTTTCGATTTGCTGGCGTGCCGCGAACACTTGGAACGTGCCAACGCGAATATGCGAGGCGGCGACGCGGGTGACAATCGCACCAGGCAACATGGCTTCGCGGTAAACCTGCTCGCCGGTGGTCACAGCCGCCAAAGCACGGGTCGTAGGGATACCAAGCGCATGCATCGCTTCTGAGACAACGTATTCGCGCAGAACAGGTCCAAGCCAAGCTTTGCCATCACCACCGCGCGAATAGGGCGTGCGCCCTGATCCTTTCAGCTGGATATCACGGCGATTGCCTTTGGTATCAACGACTTCGCCCAAAAGCACTGCGCGCCCATCGCCAAGTTGCGGATTATACGTGCCAAACTGATGCCCTGCATAAAGCTGCGCGAGCGGCTCAGCGCCATCAGGCGTCTCAGCACCTCCAAAAAGCGCGGCAAGATCATCGCCGCGGCTTATGCCAAGCTCACGCCCAAGCGCATCGTTATAGGCAACTAAAGCGGGTTCCGGCGCTGGCTCTGGCATTTGATGGGTGAAGAACCCGTTGCCAAGTTTGGCAAAACTGTTATCAAAAGGAATCTTCGTGTGCATCGTTCTGATCCCTCAAAGGATACGTGACATCATCTGATAGCCCGTGCGCGGTTTGAAATGACAGCGCTTATAAAGCCGCAAGGCGCGCTCATTGTCTGGCTCTACCTCAAGATGCAGCGCTTTCATATCGACGGATTTGAGCATGGCGACAAGGGCCGTAATGACTTCCGCACCAACGCCGCGCCCGCGCACGCCAGAGCGGATGTAAATCTCGTCAATGAACCCATCCAAACCACCAAATTCCACGGACCAACCAAAGGTGAGTACGATGTAGCCAATCGGGGCAAGGGCAGGGCCGATAAGATAGACAGCCCCATGCGGCGAGCCTTCAAGCAAGGGTTCAAGGGCGGAATGCCGCTGCGCTTCTGTGCTCTCAATCTCCGCTTCCGCATGAAACGCAGTGACAAGCGCCATCAAGCGATCCAAATCCTTCGGTTTGGCGAGGTTAAGTGCTGCGCTCATAAGCGTGCCAGCCGTTCGGTCAATAGATCAAAAAAACCCTGCGCGTTCACATCACCCATGAACATCGCATTGGGCGTGCGATCCGTCACGCCCCACCAATCTGCCACAGTCATGCCAAGGGTCAACTCTGATTGGGTTTCGATTTCGACGTTGATCAAGCGACCTGTGAACAGCTCTGGCTTGATCAGATAGGCGGTTACGCAAGGATCATGCAGAGGCGCGCCGTCAGAGCCGTATTTATCCGTATCAAAACGTTCAAAAAAATCGACCATATCCGCCATGGCGTCGCACACTTTGGTTTTGCAAGCGCGAAGCGCTTTAACCCGTTCTGGCGTGACGAGCACTTTATGGGTCACATCAAGCGGCATCACAGTCAGCCTAATGCCAGATTTAAACACAATTTCAGC
>CAYQZI010000173.1:0-6339 GCA_964421835.1 uncultured Planktotalea sp. | reverse complement strand
GCTTTCCTGTGGTCGCAATTCGCAGCTTTGCAAAAATACATGGACCTTGAGAGCTAAGCGCGTTGACGCTGCGCGGATGCGCGCGTAAATGTGAAGCGTGGCGATTTGATACCGGATTGTGGGCCACGTAAAATATGCCGCTAAAAGGTCAGTGCTCGGGAACCCCGTTTGCTTGACCGCATCGGGGTTTTTTCGTGGGAAAGCAGTTTTCCACGTATGGAGAGCGATATGAGCGAAGAGTGGAACACGCGCACCAAATTGGTGCACAGCGGAACCAAACGCAGCCAATGGAATGAAGTCAGCGAAGCGATTTTCCTGACCCAGGGCTTTGTCTACGACACAGCCGAGCAGGCCGAAGCGCGGTTTTTAAAGTCAGAGCCGGACGAGTATATCTATGCGCGCTATGGCAATCCCACGGTCGCGATGTTTGAAGAGCGCATGGCCGCGATTGAAGGCTGCGAAGCAGGGTTTGCGACGGCCTCTGGCATGGCGGCGGTCAATGGCGCGCTTATGGCGTTTCTAAGCGCAGGCGATCATGTGGTTGGCGCGCGCGCGCTGTTTGGGTCCTGTCTCTATATTTTGGATGAAATCCTGCCGCGCATGGGGGTTGAGGTCACACTTGTCGATGGCCGCGATCTGGACGCATGGCGCGGCGCGATCCGCGAGGACACGAAACTGGTGTTCTTTGAAACCATTTCCAATCCGACGCTTGAAGTCGTGGATATCAAATCGGTCAGCGCATTGGCCCATGCCGTTGGGGCTTTGGTGGTTGCGGACAATGTTTTTGCGACACCTGTATACTCCAAGGCGGTGGAGCAGGGCGTTGATATTGTTGTATATTCCGCAACCAAACATATCGATGGTCAAGGCCGCGCGCTTGGCGGGATTATCCTTGGCGCGCAAGAGTTGATCCGCGGCAAAGTGGAAGCCTACATGAAGCACACAGGCGGCGCGATGAGCCCGTTTACGGCGTGGATTATGCTCAAAGGGCTTGAGACGATGGACTTGCGTGTGCGTGCGCAAAGCGCAAGCGCAGCCAAGTTGGCTGAGGCGCTGGAGGGGCATGACAAGCTGGCGCGATTGATTTACCCCGGTCACAATAGCCATCCGCAACACGCGCTGGTGCAGGCACAGATGGGCAATGGCGGCACGATGCTCTCGTTCGATGTGAAGGGGGGCAAAGAGGCGGCGTTCCGCGTTTTGAACGCTTTGAAGATTGCGATTAT
This sequence comes from uncultured Planktotalea sp., assembly GCA_964421835.1. Classification (GTDB taxonomy): domain Bacteria; phylum Pseudomonadota; class Alphaproteobacteria; order Rhodobacterales; family Rhodobacteraceae; genus Planktotalea. Next base: position 5,113 of record CAYQZI010000173.1, on the reverse strand, counting down.
TTCCAATAATCTGGGTGACGCGAAAACCATCGCCACGCCGCCCGCGTCAACGACGCATCAACGTTTGCCCGAGGATCAAAAGCAGTTGCTTGGGATCACACCGGGGCTGATACGGCTAAGCCTTGGGATTGAGGATACAGAGGATCTAATCGCCGACGTTCTTCAGGCGCTTGAGCACGCGTGATGCGGGGCGGGGCGCGATTTTTCTAGAAAAATCAGGCGCTTTGGATCACCCCGTGCGCCCATAAAAGCCAAGTTGTTCCTCGGGCGTAAAGCGCGCGCCTGGGATTTCATAATAGGTAAACACAGTCACCACGCGCGGGCGCGGCCCCTTTGCAGGGGTCACGCAATGGGGCGTGTTCACGCCGCGAAACACGTTGAGCGTGCCAGCTTGTGCATCAAGGGATTGCACCGCATCGTCTTGGCCCAGAACCAGCTTTTCCACGCCCGCATAATTTGGATCCTCCGCGCTGCGCAAATTGGTGCGATACTGAAACGTGCTGCCTTGCTCGGGCGCTTGCAAAAGCAAAGTTGTGGTGAACTGAGAGCGATCAAAATGCCAATTCAACCCTTGCCCGTCGAAATAACCCATCACATTCAAGCGCGCCAAGGGGTCATCCATTGGAAAAAGCGCTGTGCGCTCCATCACGTCCGCAAGAAAATCTACGAAGGGCTGCCACTCATAAAGCCGTGTCACGGCGGTTGGCCCCACTTGATCACCGCAAAGCGTCAGGTTTGAAGTGGAAAACTCGCGGTAAAGCGGCGAGTCTTCAGGCACATCGGGGATGCTTTTCTTGAAGTAGATGTTATGCGCGCGCTCATGACGAAACGCCTCTGTTTCGAATTTTGGCATCGCATATGCCAGCGTGTCCGCTATCGGCTTGGGACGCATGAAACCAACCAGATTGAACATCCCGTTTTGCGCAAGATCCGCACGACATCGCGCGCGCAGGGCGGCGTATTCAGGCGAACTCGGTTGGTCTAAAGGGTAGTCATCAAGGTTCAAGATCGATTTCATCGTGGCCCTCCCGATTGCGCGCCCTGAGTTTGTGTAGCACGACTAAGGCTTTGCGAAAGTCGTTTTCCCTGTCAATCTTATCGCCTTTGCGCGCGGCCTTTGTTGAAAAAATATGGAAACTTGCACCCGCGGTCCTTAAGAGTGATCGCACAGATTGCTTTCGGGGGAGGCGGTGATGAATGTTCAGACGCCAGTTGCAGATGAAATCACGAGCCGCGAAGAGGCGCAAACCGCCCTTGCGGCCCTGACCGTTTGGGCGCGCAGCGCCAGCGCCGACGACATCAATACGCTTGATCCAAAGCTGCGCGCGCTTCTTGGGCGCAATGAATACCCTGATCTGATCAACGATTACCCCGAAAATTTTGTCGTTGACCCGGCCTATAAAGCGACTTTGCCGGATTTGCAGAACGGGCCCAGCTCGCTTATTCGCGGCTCGCAGCAGCTTATTCAGCATGTGGGGATTTCGAATTTCCGTCTGCCCATTCGCTTTCATACCAAACACGGCAGCGATCTGACGCTCGAGACATCCGTGACGGGGACTGTTAGCCTTGAGGCCGACAAAAAGGGCATCAACATGTCCCGCATCATGCGCACATTCTATCGCCGCGCGGAAGAGACGTTCAGTTTTGATGTGATCGAGGCTGCGCTCGATGACTATAAATCCGATCTCGAAAGCTTTGATGCACGGCTTCAGATGCGCTTTTCCTTCCCAGTGAAGATCGAAAGCCTGCGCTCTGGCCTGTCGGGCTATCAATATTACGATATTTCCATGGAACTGGCCGAACAAAACGGTGTGCGGCAGAAATTCATGCATGTGGATTATGTTTATTCATCGACCTGCCCGTGTTCGCTGGAACTGAGCGAGCACGCGCGCCGCACGCGCGGTCAGCTTGCAACGCCGCATTCGCAGCGCTCTGTTGCGCGGATCTCTGTGGAGCTGATTGGAAAATCAATTCTGTGGTTCGAGGACTTGATCGATCATTGCCGCAAAGCAGTGCCCACGGAAACGCAAGTGATGGTCAAACGTGAGGACGAGCAAGCCTTTGCCGAGCTCAATGCGGCGAATCCCATTTTCGTCGAAGACGCAGCGCGGCTGTTTTGCGAGCAATTGCTGGGCGATGAGCGGATTGGCGATTTTCGCGTTGTCGCTTCGCATCAAGAAAGCCTGCACAGCCATGACGCGGTGAGTGTGCTGACCGAAGGTCCAAGCTTTGCAGCAACAAGCCTTGATCCCAAAATGTTCAGCACGCTTTTTCACTTAGGCTAATGAGCTCTTACGTAAGGCGAGCAATGCTGCAGGCGCAATGCCGCAATGCAGAATTAACAAAGTCCTAGACCTACCAAGGTCTTAGGCGGTGCTCTATATGTGTCTCAATAGAAATTAACACAATGAGGCGACACATGGCTGTTCTCGACTTTGGCGCGACAAGCGCATCATCTTCTTCGTCCACGTCTGCCCTAAAGCGTTTTGGTGCTGGCATTTGGGATGTGTTGGTCCAAATGGGTCACGCCCGTGCGCGCACGGCTGATTTGCAACGTTACATGGACATGAGCGACGCGCAGTTGGCTGAAATTGGCCTACAGCGCGAAGACATCGCGCGTCACGTCTTTCGCGGTATGATGATCTAAAAGACAAAGAGCATCCGCGCGGCCCTCGCGCACGCGGATGCTTGACAGCACCAGACCGCTCGGCCAAGCCTGCGCTCTATGTTGGACCTGCGCCCAGTTGGATATGTGATCGGCCTTTTGGTCATGATGCTCGGCTTGACGATGCTGCTGCCCTTGCTCGTCGATCTGGCAGAGGCGCGCGGCCATTGGCCTGCATTTTTGCAAAGCGCGTTGATCACGGCTCTTGTGGGTGGCTTGGTCGCTTTGGCTTGCTCTAATGGCGTCAAAGAAGGGCTAAGCATTCAGCAGACCTTCCTGCTGACCACGGGTGTTTGGCTTGCCCTGCCAGTCTTTGGCGCGCTGCCTTTCATGCTAGGCGCGACAGAGCTGCGCTTTGTCGATGCGTTTTTCGAGGCCATGTCGGGGCTAACAACCACAGGCTCTACGGTGATCTCTGGCCTTGATGATTTGCCCAAAGGATTGCTGTTGTGGCGCGGCTTGATGCAATGGATCGGCGGCGTTGGTATCATTGTTGTGGCGATGGTGTTTTTGCCAGAGCTGCGCGTTGGAGGGATGCAGATCTTTCGCGCCGAAGGCTTTGATACCATGGGGAAAATCCTACCCCGCGCCACGGCAATTGCATCGCAAATTTCCTATATTTACATCGGCATCACTCTTGTTTGCGCCATCGTTTACATGGTGCTTGGCATGGATCCGTTTGATGCGAGCGTGCATTCGATGACCACCGTGGCGACGGGGGGCTTTGCCAACTATGACGCCTCCTTCGGGGCTTTTTCCGGCTCGATTGAATACGCCGCTTCGCTGTTCATGGTGCTCGCGGCGCTGCCCTTCGTGCGCTATGTGCAGCTGCTGAACGGCAATCGCTTTGCGGTGTGGCGCGATGCGCAGGTGCGCGGCTTTCTGATCACAATCGCCGTTCTTGTCATCCTCTGCGCGGGCGTGCTGGCGTTAAGCCAAGATCGCGCATTTGAGCCTGCTTTCCGCAGTGCACTGTTCAACATCGTCTCGATCGTGTCAGGCACTGGATATGCCAGCGCCGATTATATGCTTTGGGGCTCTTTCCTGATCGCGCTCTTCTTTTTTGCAGGGCTGATCGGCGGCTGCGCCGGCTCGACGGCCTGCTCGATCAAAATCTTCCGCTACCAACTGCTGTTTTCCTCCATTCGCACGCAGATCAAGCGGATCCATTCGCCAAATGGCATTTTCTCGCCCCGATACGAGGGCCGCGCTGTAAGCGAGGATGTGCTGAGTTCGGTGATGTCGTTCTTCGTTTTCTTTGTCGTGACTTTGGGCTTGCTTGCCGTCGCGCTCAGCCTCACTGGGTTGGATTTGATCACGTCACTGTCCGGCGCGTCAGCGGCGCTTGCGAACATTGGTCCGGGCCTTGGGCCGGAAATCGGACCCGCAGGGAACTATGGCGGTTTGAACGATCCGGCCAAATGGCTTTTGGCCATTGGCATGTTGATTGGCCGGCTCGAATTGCTGGCGGTTTATGCCATTCTCACTGTCGGATTTTGGAGAGGTTGATATGACGCAGCGTCCCCTTGGAGCCCAAATCTCGCATATGCTGAAAGCGCGCGGGGTCGATGTGATCTTTGGCATTCCCGGGGTGCATAACGTTGAAATGTATCGCGGCATTGAAGAAGCGGGCATCACCCATGTGCTGGCGCGCCACGAGCAGGGCGCAGGGTTTATGGCAGATGGCTATGCGCGCGCGACGGGCAAACCGGGCGTTGCCTATGTGATCACGGGGCCAGGGCTATGCAACGCGATGACGCCGCTTGGGCAGGCCTATTCTGACAGCGTGCCGGTGTTGGCGATTTCCTCTTGCTTGGATGAAACATCGGCCAAACGCGGGCAATTGCATCAGATGCTGGATCAAGAAGCGGCGGCAGCGACGGTGTGCGAGTGGTCCTACGAGGCGCGCTCAGCCAGTGCCGCATATCAGTTGATTGATCGTGCGTTCACCGAATTTGCCAGCGCGCGGCCACGCTCCAAACATATCCAAGTACCCATAGCCATGGCGGGCGCGCTTGCAAGTGATGCCGCGCCTGCGCTGCCAAATGCTCCCAAACCGCAGGTGCCGAATGCGCAGCTTTATCAGGCGATTGATCTGATCCTGAACGCGAAAAAGCCGATTTTCGTCTTTGGTGGCGGCGCTGTTGCAGGGGCAGAGGTCGTGGGCGATCTGCTGCGCATGACTGGGGCGGCGAGTTTCACCACATATGCGGGGCGCGGAATTGTACCACCGGGTACGGCGCTTAATTTCGGCAGCACCTTGGCGCGCGCAGATACGGTTGATGTGTTTGCGCAAGCGGATGTGGTTGTGGTGATCGGCAGCGAGCTGTCTGAAGTTGATCTGTGGCGCGATGATTTGGGCCACACTTGCCCGATGATCCGCGTTGATCTTGATCCTTCGGTTCTGGCGCAGGGACGGGCAGGGGATTTGCTCCTGCACGGCGATGC
>CAYQZI010000172.1:0-6456 GCA_964421835.1 uncultured Planktotalea sp. | reverse complement strand
TACCACCTCAAAGACCCAGAATAGCGCGCGCCTCAGAAGGCGTAGCAACCTTGCGCTCGTATTGGGCGCACAGGGCAACGGCGCGCTCGACCAACGCGGCGTTGGAGGGGGCGAGGGTGTTTTTGTCGAGGCGGATGTTGTCCTCTAGACCCGTGCGCGCGTGACCGCCTGAGGAGATGGCCCATTCGTTCAGAACGATTTGATTGGCACCGATGCCTGCAGCGCACCAAGGGGCGTCTTCGCCAAACAGGCGCTCGACAGTCGCGCGGTAGAAGTCGAACACAGAGCGATCAACGGGCATCGCGTTTTTCACACCCATCACGAATTGCACATAGGGCGTGCCTGTAAGTTGGCCGCGTTTGTGCATCAGGGCCGCGTGGAAGATGTGGGAAAGATCGAAGGCTTCAATCTCTGGCTTTACATCATATTTGATCATCTCAGCAGCGAGCCAATCGACCAGATCGGGGCTGTTCTCATAAACACGCGTGGGGAAGTTGTTGGAGCCAACGGTGAGCGACGCCATTTCTGGACGCAGGGGCAGCATGCCGCCACGCTCGCGACCTGCACCAGAGCGACCGCCCGTAGAGAGCTGCACGATCATGTCAGGGCAGTGTGTCTTGATCCCTTCTTGCAGAGCAGCGTAGCGGTCTGGGTCAGCGGTGGGCTTTCCTTCGTCATCGCGCACATGGCAATGGGCGATGCTTGCGCCTGCCTCGTAAGCGGCATGTGTGCTTTCGATCTGCTCGGATAGGGCGACAGGCACGGCAGGATTGTCTGCTTGCGTAGGCACGGACCCAGTGATCGCAACGCAGATGATGCAAGGGTTTGACATGGTTTGGACCTATCTGAAGGAGGCGGCCGTTTCCGGTAGCCAAAGGGCGATACCTGGGATGAGGAAGACCAGAATGATCAACAGGAACTGCGCGAGTACGAAAGGCATAACGCCCACGTAGATCGAGGAGAGTTTGACGCTGGGGGCCATCCCTTTGATGACGAAGACGTTCATGCCAATGGGCGGTGTGATCAGGCCAAGCTCAACGACCATAACGACGATGACGCCGAACCAGACAGGATCGAACCCAAGGTCGGTGATGATCGGGAAGAAGATGGGAACCGTCAGCAGGATCATCGCGAGCGCATCAAGGAAGCAGCCCATCACCAGATACATCAGCAAGATGATCGCCATGATCGCCATTGGGTGCATCTCAAGGCCAGAGACGAAGCCGGAAAGCGCCGCGGCGATGCCGGAGAAGACCATGAGGTTGTTGAGGGTCAAAGCACCAATAAGGATGGTAAAGATCATCGCGGTTGTTGTGACAGTCTCCATCAACGCTTCGCGCGTGTTTTTGAGCGACATGCGACCGCGAAGCCCGGAAATGACGAAGGCGCCGACAGCGCCGATGCCTGCGGCCTCTGTCGGAGTGAAAACGCCAAAATAGATGCCGCCAATGACAATAGCGAACAAAAGGATGATCGCCCAAGTGCGCCCGAGGGCTTCGAACTTTTCTTTCATCGTGGCTTTTTCACCAGCCGGGCCTATGTCGGGGTAAATGCGTGTGACAATGACAATGACCAGCATGAAGCCAAGGATGGTAAGAACGCCGGGAAGGAAGCCTGCGATAAACAGATCCCCGATAGAGGTTTCCGTGAGCACGCCATAGAGCACCAGCACAACAGAGGGTGGAATAAGGATGCCGATGATGCCGCCAGCGGCGACGGAGCCAGTGGCAAGGCTTTCGCCGTATTTGTAACGCTCCATTTCGGGCAGGGCGACTTTCGACATGGTGGCGGCAGTGGCAACGGAAGAGCCACAGATCGCTGCGAAAGCCCCACAGGCACCAACCGTGGCCAGCGCAAGACCACCGCGAAACGCGCCCATCCAAGCGTTAAAGGCCCCGTAGAGTTCCTTTGACAGGCCAGAGCGCGCAGCAACAGCGCCCATGAGGACGAACAAAGGCACGATAGAGAGGTCATAGGTCACCGTGGTTTCATAGACCGTGGTGCCAAAGAGCGAGAGAGAAGGGCCAAAACCGATGATCATCGACATGCCAGCAAGGCCGCAAATGCCCATGGCAAAGCCGATGGGGACGGTCAGAATGAGCATGACGAAGAGAGCGACGAACGTCAGCGTGCCAATTGTAATCGGGTCCATCAGTCTTCCAAATCTGGGGCGAGTGGATGTGTGTCGCCTTGAATTGAGGGGATAAAGAATTGCACGAGCGCAATGAAGGCCGCGACGCTGGCAGCGATGGCCATGAGCATCACAACGGGCCAAACAGGGAGGAAGAGAACGTCAGTGGCGAGGCCGTCTTCGTAGAACTTGATCCCACGATCCCACAAGCGCCATGCGATGAGCGTGATAAACACCACAGCGCTCAGCGCGGCAAGCATCGCGAAAAGGCGTTGAACGATCTTTGGTACCACTGTGTCGAGGATATCAACGGCGATATGCCCGCGTTCCAGAGTGGTGATCGCAAGACCGAAGAGCACCAAAAGGCCCATGCCAAGCTGGATCATTTCAACGGCAAAGGTGATCGGAGCGTTAAAGAAATAGCGCCCAACAACATCGACAAAGGTGATCAGCATAACGGCCAAAAGCACGATGCAGGCGAAGCCAGCGAGCGCTTTGGAGAGCGATTTTAGCAAGTTTTCCAAGGGATGACCCTACGCAAAAGAGCGGCGCTAGACGTGGGTCCAGCGCCGCGTTTTCAATTTAGCGATTAGTTCGTGCCGGAGTACTTCGCGACCGTCGCTTTGAAGTCTTCCAAAAGCGCAGCGCCATCGAGGCCGGCGGCATTGGCTTTTTCGATCCATGCATCGTTCATGAATGCGATCTTTGCGTCCCAACGTGCGAGCTCTTCGCCCTCAAGCTTGTGGAAGACGCCGCCTTGCTCTTCTGCGAGCTTACGGCCAACCGCGTCCGCGTCATCCCAGCCTTTGCCGAAGATTTTTGCACCAGCAACGCCGCCAAGATCTGTCAGCACTTTCTTGTGCTCATCAGACAGGCTGTCGAATTTCGCAGGGTTCATCATGACCGCAAATGGTGTTGTGTAAAGACCACCTGGGATTTCGAGGTGGTAGTTCACCAACTCACCCAAACGGAAACCACCGATGGATTCGAAGGGGAACATTGCGCCATCCGCAACACCCTTTTGAATCGCCTCATAGGCTTGCGTTGCAGGCAGAGCCACTGGCGTCGCGCCAAGTGCTTCACCCATACGAACACCGCCACCGCCAACACGCAGCTTTACACCTGCGAGGTCTTCAAGTGTCTTGATGGGTTCTTTGGAGTGGATCGCGCCGGGTCCATGCACAAACATGGTGATGATTTTGACGTCTTTGAATTCCTTGTCGAAACCGATGTTGCGGTCGTACCAATCATAGGCTGCTTGGCTGCCGATTTCGCCGTTTGGCGATAGGAACGGAAGCTCTGCACCGCGCAGGATTTCAAAGGGACCCGGCGTGTAGGCGACAACGTGATAAGACATATCCGCCGCACCATCGCGCACGATGTCGTACTGGCCCGGGGGCTTTGCAATGGGCGCTGGGTCAATCTTGATCTTGAGCGTGCCGCCGGAGGCTTCTTCCACAGCTGCGATCCATGCAGGCAGGGTTGTCGCCGTGTGGTGGTGCTTGGGCGGTAGCCAAGTGGACATGCGCAATGTTACGGTTTCCGCGAATGCGGCTGTCGCACCAAGGCCGAACGCAAGCGCGCCCGCGACCAAGCTGGTTTTCATCACTGTTCTACGTTTCATTCTTTTTCCTCCCAGAAAATGAAGCTCGCTTTTCCCGCGCACTGCGCAATGGAGCCTTATGAAGCGTAGCAAACACCATGTTTGCAAAGGCGGCAATAGTATTTCGTTACCTATTGCTGCTGTGAGTGTTCAAATGTGTAACAAGCGCATGATCAAGGCTTGCGCCAAAAGAAAAACCGCAGCCCCCTGATAGGAACTGCGGTTTAACTTAGTTTAGAGTTTGCCCGAAAGGGCGTCTTTTACAGACCCCATTTCGCCGCTGTTGTTTCAAAGAAACCTTGCGTCTTTTTCAGCTCAACCCATGAATTCACATAGTTGATCCAAACCTGATCGCTTTGCGGCAAAAGCATTGCGATTGGCGTTGGCGCGCGTGGAGCTTCAACGGCGATCTGTGTGAGGTTTGGGAACTTCTGCAAAAGCGTAGAGCCTTCGATGTTGGACGTGATGAATGCATCTGCACGGCCAGAAATCACTTCTTGATAGCCACGCGCTGGCGCTTCCACGACGACGATGTTCGCATTTGGGAACCAGTCACGCACAAGCTTTTCGAAGGACGTACCAAGCGTTGTTGCCACTGTTACATCTGCGTTGTTGATGCTGTCCCAGCTGTCAAAGCGATCCGCTTTGTCGGATGTTGTGAACGGCAGCATTTCGACAGAGATGTAGCTGCTGGAATAGCCAGCCGCCTTGAGACGCGCAGGGCTGATAGAGGCAGAGCCGGTCATGTGGTAGTTGCCAGCGACAACACCATTCACCAGTGTTTTCCAATCCGTTGGCACGAACTCGACTTCAACGCCAAGGTCAGCGCCAAGCTGCGTCATCACGTCGATATCAAAACCCACATACGAATTTGTCGCGGGGTCGCGCACGGACATAGGGTTCCAATCACCCGTTGTGCCAACTTTCAGCACGCCTCCGCTGAGGATTTCATTCAAGGCGGATTGCGCGCTTGCTGGCGCACCCATCAAAGCAGTCATGCAGGCGGCAACGACGCCCAGTTTTTTGAAAAATTGCATGTTCTTTTCCTGATATGTAGATTTTAAGTGTTCAACGATCACGCGTTACACGGTCTTTTGCGTTCAAGTCTCGAAGTACTAGTTGTAGACGTTATGCTGCGAACTTCAAGGAGCGCACGGATGAACAAGACGGGCAACGCGATCGAGATCAGTGGTCTCAACAAATGGTATGGCGATTATCAAGCGTTGAAAGACATTGAGCTAAACGTCGCGCACGGCGAGCGGATTGTTGTCTGCGGTCCGTCTGGTTCTGGCAAGTCGACGCTGATCCGCTGTGTCAATTCGCTTGAAGCACATGACAGTGGCCGCATCTGCGTTGATGGCATCGAAATGGTGGATAACGAGTCGATCAATGCGATCCGCTCCGAAGTTGGCATGGTGTTTCAACAGTTCAACCTGTTTCCGCATCTTAGCATCCTGCAAAACCTGACGCTTGGCCCAATGAAAGCACGCGGCATGAGCAAAGCCGATGCAGAGGCACGCGCGATGGAATATCTGACCCGCGTGCGTATTCCCGATCAAGCGCATAAGAAGCCAAGCGAGCTATCAGGCGGTCAACAACAACGCGTCGCGATTGCGCGATCGCTTTGTATGGAGCCAAAAATCATGCTCTTTGACGAGCCGACCTCGGCGCTGGATCCAGAGATGATATCCGAGGTGCTCGACGTCATCGTGGACCTTGCCGAAGACGGCATGACCATGATCGTTGTCACCCATGAAATGGGCTTTGCCCGTCGCGCGGCAGACCGCATGATCTTTATGGATCACGGGGAAGTGATAGAGACAGGCACGCCCACAGACTTCTTTGAAGCGCCTAAAACCGAGCGCTGCAAACAGTTCCTCAGCCAAATCTTGCAGCACTAGGGGCCGCGTCATGAGCACACGAAATATTCTGTTATTCGGTTGCCTGATCTTCGTCGCAGGCTGTAGCGCAGCGCCTGGCACATGGGGCTGGTATGTGATCGATCCGCGCACCCCTGCAGGCTACAACAACATCCGCTTTTTGCTAAACGGCTTTGGCGCGACAATCCTATTGTCGGTTATCGCTGCTGCACTTTCCATGGTGATCGGCATGATGGTGGCGCTGCCGGGCATGTCGAGTAATCGCTGGATCCGCTTGCCGTCGCGTATCTACATCGAATTCGTACGCGCGATCCCTTTGCTGCCGATGCTGTTCTGGGTGTTCTATGGCCTACCCGTGGTCCTGAAGTCCATGGGCATCAACGTGAGCATCGATGCGTTTTGGGGCGCGATCATCACTTTGGCGATTTCCGATAGCGCCTTTACTGCTGAAATCTATCGCTCTGGCATCCAATCTATCGCTAAAGGGCAGACCGAAGCGGCAAAAACCGTGGGTCTGAATTACACGCAAACCATGCGTTACGTGATCTTGCCTCAAGCGATTAGGCGTATCCTGCCGCCATTGGCGAACCAGTTCATTTACATCGTGAAGATGTCAGCGTTTGCTTCCGTCATTGGCATGCAAGAACTGACCCGCCGCGCGAATGAATTGGTGGTCACAGAGTACCGCCCCCTAGAGATCTACACTTTGCTGATCCTAGAATATCTGGTGCTGGTATTGATTATCAGCTTCTTTGTGCGCTGGCTCGAGCGCAAGATGGGGTCGGATGAAAGTCGGTGATTTCGAAATCTTGTAACGGCGAAAACGCATCATGACGCTTTGA
>CAYQZI010000171.1:0-6500 GCA_964421835.1 uncultured Planktotalea sp. | reverse complement strand
CACAAAGAGCGAGGGCGGAGGTAAGGGCTGTTTTCCAATTCATAAGTGTTGGGTGCACCGTTGCGTGCTCAATGTCACGTCACTAATTTGAGAGGATATGAGGGGATGGCGCTGAATTTAGCCAAATGGTCCAAATTTACTTGCGTATCTAGGCTCTGCCGCTCATCTTTTGTTTACTTAATAGAGATACAGACGTTTATGACTACCGATGATCTTTCGATCGATCTTGTTGGCAAATGCTTGATTTCAATGCCGGATATGCCCGATCCGCGTTTTCAAAGCAGTGTCATTTTTCTCTGCGCGCACTCGAGAGAGGGCGCGATGGGTCTTATTGTGAACAAGCGGGTCGAAGATGTAGAGCTATCTGATCTGATGGATCAACTTTCAATACCGAAGGGTAACGAAAGCGCTCATTACCCGATCTATTTCGGCGGTCCTGTCGAGCATGGGCGCGGATTTGTCCTGCACAGCTCTGACTATAGCTCAGAACTGTCCAGCATGGCGGCGGGTACATCGTTCAAAATGACCGCGACAATTGATATTTTGGAAGATATTGGCGCAGGAAAAGGCCCGCAAAAAGCACTGATCGCGCTTGGCTATGCAGGCTGGGGGCCCGGGCAATTAGAGGGCGAGCTTGCAAGCAATGGATGGCTTGTCGCGGATGTGGGCACAGATGTTGTCTTCGATACGCTTGATGCGCAAAAGTGGAGCGCGGCCTTGGGCGCGCTTGGCATTGATCCTGCAATTTTGTCATCGAGCGGCGGAAGCGCTTAGGTTTTGGCGATCGTGCTCACGTAATTCACATGGCCCATTTTACGGCCCGCTTTTACATCAGCTTTACCATACAAATGCAGGGCAGTTTCGGCCTGCGCGGCAAGATTGGGAACGCGGTCGATATCATCGCCAATCAGGTTCTCCATCACCACATCAGAGTGACGTTGGCCATTGCCAAGGGGCCAGCCTGCAATGGCACGGATGTGCTGTTCAAACTGATCTACGGTACAGCCGTTTTGGGTCCAATGGCCCGAATTATGCACGCGCGGCGCTATTTCGTTAACCACAAGACCCGTCGGCGTGACGAAAAGCTCAACACCAAGAACACCGACATAGTCCAACGCATTCAAGATGCGGCCAGCGAGGATGACAGCATCCATGCGCAGGCTCGATTTGACGTTTGCAGGGACAGTGGTTTTACGCAAGATCCCGCTCTCGTGGACGTTTTCACCGGGGTCAAAACAGGCAACTTCGCCAGAAGGGCTGCGCGCAGCGATCACTGAGATTTCGCAGGAAAAATCGATGAACCCTTCAAGGACAGCAGGTGCGCCAGCCATATCAGAAAGCGCTTGCGCGGCGTCCTCAGCGGTTTTGAGACGGGCTTGGCCCTTACCATCATAGCCGAAACGACGGGTCTTTAGGATAGAGGGTGCGCCGACTGTGTCTATCGCAGCAGCCATGCTTGTCGCATCATCGACAGCCGCATAAGGCGCAACAGAAAGGCTAAGACCAGAGAGGAAATCCTTCTCGGTGATGCGATCTTGCGAAATACGAAGCGCATCACGGCCCGGATGGATCGGGGCGAGGGAGCCGAGCAGATCGAGCGCAGTGGTCGGAACGTTTTCGAACTCATAGGTAATCACATCCACAGCTTCGCCAAAGGCGCGCAGCGCAGTTTCGTCGTCATAGCTGGCAGTGGTCACTTGATCGGCGACATGGCCCGCAGGCGGGTTCGCGCCCGGCTCAAAAATATGCGTGCGAAAGCCAAGTCGCGCCGCCGCAACAGAGAGCATACGCCCCAGTTGGCCGCCACCGAGAATGCCAATCACTGCGCCTTGCGGGAGGGGATTACTCATCGACAGGCTCCTCTGCGATGGACGCGGAAAGGGCTTCGCGCCAAGCATCTAGTCGCGTGGCGAGTGCATCATCGGATGTCGCAAGAATACCTGCTGCCATAAGCCCCGCATTCGCAGCACCGGCGGCGCCAATCGCCATAGTCGCGACCGGAAATCCACGCGGCATTTGCAGGATGGAATAAAGGCTATCGACACCGGATAAAGCTTTTGTCTGCACAGGGACGCCGATCACAGGCACGCGGGTTTTGGACGCCATCATGCCGGGCAAATGCGCAGCACCGCCAGCGCCTGCGATGATCACTTTCAAACCACGCGATGCGGCGGTTTTGCCGTAGTCCCATAAACGATCCGGCGTGCGATGAGCGGAGACGATTTTGGTCTCGTAGGGCACATCCAATGCATCGAGCATTTCAGTGGCTTCTTTCATTGTGGGCCAATCGGATTGACTGCCCATTATGATTCCAACTTGGATCTGTGTCATGCAACGTGCCCTCAAACAGTAAGCGGCGATCTATAAGCAAACCTGCGTTTTTGGCAATCGTTTAAGCAATAATATCGGGGGTCAAACGGTCCTCGATCACTGCAATCTTGTCCTTGAGCCGCAATTTTGCGCGTTTCAAGCGTTGCAGCGTAAATTGATCTGCCGTGCCTTTTTCGACGAGCGCATGAATTGCATCATCCAGATCTCGGTGCTCGCGGCGCAAAACTTCCAGCTCGACGCGCAAAACTTCGTTGGTTTTCATCGAGATATCGGTGGGCGCGTTCATGAAAGCGAATCCGGTGCTGAGCAATGTGGCAATCGCTTGAGTATAGCGCGCAGGCGCTCAGGCGCATAGCCCTTGCACTGCGCTTTGAAGCTTCCCATATTCTAATCAGTGCGGTTGCCAAAATGGGACCGCCCCTATGGACTGTCGCTTAGATGTAAGGACGCGCCGATGACGAAAATGACATTGGGATCATACCCACACATGCTTGGGTTTGAGCAGCTGGAACGTTTGGTGGAACGCACCGCCAAGGCTGGCAATGAAGGATATCCCCCTTATAATATTGAACAAACCTCTGATACCTCCTACCGTATCACGCTGGCCTTGGCCGGATTTGCTGAAGAGGATCTGTCGATCACGGTTGAGGACCGCCAATTGGTGATCCGCGGGCGTCAAACAGACGATAGCGACGGGCGCATTTTCCTGCATCGCGGGATCGCAGCGCGTCAATTTCAACGCAGCTATGTGCTTGCGGACGGGGTCGAAGTGGGCGAGGCGTTGATGGAGAACGGATTGCTCCACGTTGACTTGACCCGCGCGCGACCCGACACCGTTGTTCAAACCATAAACATCAAGAAAGGGTAGATCATGACAGAGACTTTTGATTTCTCAAAAAGCGGAGATGAGCGGATTGTTTATGTGCGCTCGGTCGAGCTGACGGACTTGCCCGAAGAGATGCAGAAACAGGCAGAGGGCACAGAGCAGCTTTATGCGGTACACTCTGAAGATGGCGCGCGTTTGGCGGTGGTTGCAGATCGTGATCTGGCCTTTGTTCTTGCGCGCCAGAACGATTATGCACCGCATGCAGTGCACTAGACATGGCTGACTTTGCTGTCCATTGGGTCGATGCGTTCACGGATCGCCCCTTTGGTGGCAACGGATGCGCCGTGGTTCACCATGCGGCGCATTTGGACGAGGCGACATGCTTGGCCTTTGTGCGCGAGACGTCCTTGGTGGAGTGCACATTTCTAGGCCCTTCAGATGTGGCGGACCTGCGCGTGCGCTACTTTCTGGCAAGCCGCGAAATTCCTTTTGCGGGGCATCCGACGGTTGCCTCTGTCGTTGCCGCCCATGCGGCGGGCACTATAGGGACGGGCAATCTGACGCTTGAGACTTTGGCGGGGATCATTCCTGTGCAACTCAGCGCCGATGGCAAACGTGTTACGATGCGCCAAAACGCGCCTTACTTTGGCCCAGAGGTCGACCGCGCCCTTGTGGCAGACGCAATCGGTTTGACCGCGAGCGATATCATCGCCCTGCCGCAGCTTGTGTCCACGGGGTTGCCCTTTGTGATCACGGTTTTAGAAAATCGCACTGCACTGAGTTTGGCTAAGTTAAGCGCAAGCGGGGTGCATAAAATGCATGATGCGCTTGGCCTAGAGGGCGATGCGATGGAGCCGTTTCTTTGTACGTTAGGCGGGTTTACCGACATCGGCGACACCGCCGCGCGCCTGCTGATGCTGCCGCCAAGTCCGCCTGAGGATCCGTTCACAGGGTCCGCGACGGGGGCGATGGCGAGTTATCTCTGGCACCATGGCTTGATTGAAAACACCACATTTGTCGCTGAGCAAGGGCATATGCTGGGCCGCCCGGGGCGCGCAGATGTGCGTTTGATTGGGTCAAAGGATGCCATCGAAGGCGTCGAGGTTGCGGGCACTGGGCATATATTAATGAGCGGCACGCTGCACCTTTAGTTTGATACGAGGGGCCAGCCCCTCGTGCTCGCGCTATCAAAACGAGGGGCCAGCCCCTCGTGCTCCCCGGGATATTTCTAAAAAGAGGAAAAGGAGCGCTTAGGCTTGATAGTCTAGGAAAGCGCGCAAGGAGGCCTCGAAGGCGCGGGGTTGTTCGGCGTGGAGCCAGTGGCCCGCGTCTTGGATCTTGGCGAATTTTGCGGTGCTGAAATGCGTTTTGATTTTGTCTCGGTGGCTTGGAAGGACATAGTCCGAATTTGCGCCAGAAAGGAACAGGGTCAGACCATCGTAAGTGCTTGAAAGCTCTGGAAAGCTTAGGATTTTGGGCATGTCGCGCTCTAGGGCATCAAGGTTGTAGTGCCAGCGGCGACCTTGCACATCGAGCGATT
Organism: uncultured Planktotalea sp.; assembly: GCA_964421835.1. Classification (GTDB taxonomy): domain Bacteria; phylum Pseudomonadota; class Alphaproteobacteria; order Rhodobacterales; family Rhodobacteraceae; genus Planktotalea. Next base: position 1,803 of record CAYQZI010000171.1, on the reverse strand, counting down.
GGGTGAAGAAGGATTGAAGCGTTTTATCCTCGACATGGCGCGCAAGCTGCGCGACGGCATCGGCGCGGCGGGTGACTTTGCTAAGATCAACAGCGCGCATTGCATCGATGAATTGCTGCTGCGAATGGCCGTAAGTGACAGGTGCGATATCGGCCACCAGCAGGCGCGCCACTTGCTCGGGTCGCGAGAGGGCAAGGGTCATCGCCGCTTTGCCGCCCATGGAATGCCCAACCAGATCAACGACACCGCCATGCGCGTCGATCACCTCTGAAAGATCCTGCGCCATGTCGAGATAGCTGTGACTGTCGGCCCAGAAACTATGGCCGTGATTGCGCATATCGGGGGCAATGACCCTGCGCGTCGCCGCCATGCGCTTGGCGATCACATTCCAATTGCGTGCAGACCCAAAGAGACCATGCACGATCATCAACGGCAGTTTGGTGGTATCGGAGCCGTGCGTGAGAATGTTCAACATGAGCGTGATTTAGCGCGAAATTCGCGGCTGTGCCAGTCGGCATTGCTTGAGGGCGCTGTGCGCTTTGGATAGTGTGGTGCAGACGAAAGTGAGTCTATGCAAGTCGAACCCGACCTTCACGCAATTGAGCAAAAAGCCCTTGCTGCGCTGCGCAAGCAGCTTGGTGTGAAGGCGCGCGATTTGCCGCGCGGGATGAAGCGTGCGGGGCGACGTTTGCCGCGCGATGCGCACCGCGCCGCTGAGGTGATCAGCACTGCAAAGACGCAATTGGCGCATCCCAAACTGGCACGCATGGTGGATGGGCAGGCTGTCACGGCAGCCGAAGTCGATTTGCACGCGCATCTCAGTAAGATCGATCCCAAAGAGCGGCGCAAGGATGCGATCCTGTCGATGCTGGGCGCTCAGGCGTTTAATGTGCTTGGTGTCATCGCGTTGGTCATTGCGTTGATGGCGTGGCGCGGGCTTTTGTAAGCGGCTTTGAGATGAGAGCCTCGCGCATCACCACTGTGACGGTCACGAAACTTACATACAGCAGTAAATACCAAGACCCAAGTTTCGCAAGGCTAACAAGGCTTAACCCGTCCGTGCCAGCGTAAATCCAAGTGCCTGTTCCTGTTCCGACATTTTCTGCGATCCAAAGAAAAAAGCTGGTGAGCAAAGCGGCAAGCGGGAGGGGCATCCAATAATCGCTCTCGGCGATCTTGAACCAAACGCGTGTGCGGATAAACAGCAAGATGGTGAGCGCGAAAAGCAGGTAGCGCATGTCCCAGATGTAGTGATGTGTGAAGAAGTTAAGGTAAATCGCGGCTCCAAGCGCGAAGCTCATCCACAGCGGTGGGTAGGGGGCGAAACGCATGTCGAATATGCGGATGACCCGCGCGATGAACGAGCCGACAGAGGCATACATGAAGCCGGAAAACAGTGGCACGCCCCAAAGCTTTAGGACCGCAGGTTCGGGATAGGCCCAACTGCCCACGTTGACTTTGAAGATTTCCATTGCCGTGCCTGTGAGGTGAAACAGCAAGATCACGCGGGCTTCGGCAAGGGTTTCGAGTTTTAAGATGAGGAACAAAGCTTGCAATGTGATCGCATAGATCACCAATGCGTCATAGCGTTTGATGGCCCATGCGTCGTTCCAGATCAGATCCGAGCCGATCAGCCCCGCGAGCATGAGCGCGCCAAAAAGGCAGGCCCATGCTTGCTTGAGTGTAAACATCACCAATTCTGCGATAGGGCGCGGCAAGTGGCGGCGCATTGCATCGCCAAGGCGGCGTTCTAAGTGGCGGGTTGTGCTAAGATCACTCATCCCGCCTTAGTGGCATAGCTTA
>CAYQZI010000170.1:0-6548 GCA_964421835.1 uncultured Planktotalea sp. | reverse complement strand
ACCTGCGTGGACAAGGCGAATGTCTTTACCTCTATGGCGTTCTTTCGCAAAATTTTCGATGAAATCGCCGTTGATTTCCAGGGTGTTCAAACCGATTACAGCTATGTGGATGCGCAGGCACTCAATCTTATTCGCGCTCCTTGGGAGTATGATGTGATGGTGATGGAGAACATGTTCGGCGACATTCTATCCGACCTTGCTGGCGGGCTTGTGGGGGGCATGGGCATGGCCTCTTGCGGTGAGATTGGCGATGATATCGGCCTGTTTCAACCGGCACATGGCTCTGCGCCCGACATCATGGGGCAAGACAAAGCCAACCCCTTGGCCGCGATCCTCAGCGGTGCTTTGATGCTGGATTATGTGGCGGAAAAGATAGGGCAAGATCGGTTTGCAAAGGCTGCCGAGTTGATTGAAAACGCTGTCGAGCAAGGCTTTGCTGAAAACGCTTTGCGTCCGATGGAATTTGGCGGTGATATGGGCACACATGCGGTGACGCAGGGTGTGCTGGAGCGACTTTGAAAGGATAAAACGATGTATGCGATTAGTGTGACTTTTGAAATCGAACCTGCCCGCATGGATGCGTTTCTTGCGTTGATGCAGAGCAACGCGAAATCCTCGCTCGCGCATGAAGAGGGCTGTTTGATCTTTGATGTGTGCCGTGCGCAAGGCTCTGAAAACACGGTGTTCCTCTATGAGAAATATACCAGCGAAGCGGCCTTTCAGGCGCATCTGAAGACCGAACATTTTCTCGCCCTTGATGCAGAAATCACCGATATGGTGGTGAGCAAATTGATCACCGTGTTTGATGTTTTGGACTGACAGGTTTGGCGCAAATGGGCACATCTTCAACGACGAAAACGGAGCGTATTGAATGACACAGAAAGTTGCAGTCTTCGGCCTTGGCGCAATGGGCTATGGGATCGCGCAGTCTTGCATTGCAGGCAAACTTGAAACCTACGGGTTTGATTTGGTTGCCGATCAGGTCGAAAAGCTCTGCACCGAGGGCGGCAAGCGCGCGGAACTTTCCGATGTTGCCAGCACTTTAGACGCGGCTGCGATTGTGGTTTTGAACGCTGCGCAAACGCAAGAGGTGCTTTTTGGCGTCTCTGCGCTCGTGCCGCATATGCGCAAAGGATCGGTGGTTTTGGCCTGCGCAACCGTGCCGCCAGAGTTCGCGCGGCAGATGGAGGCGCGCTGCGCCGAGCATGGCGTACACTACCTTGACGCGCCCATTTCCGGCGGCGCGGCAAAGGCGGCAAACGGTCAGCTTTCCGTCATGGCGTCCGGCACGGCAGAGGCGTTTGCAGCGGCAAAGCCAACACTTGATGCGATTGCAGAAACGGTGTTCGAGCTGGGCGAAAGCGCAGGCGCAGGCTCCGCGATGAAAGCGGTGAACCAGTTGCTTGCGGGCGTGCATATCGCGACCATGGCAGAGGCACTGACATTTGGCATGACCCAAGGGGTCGCGCCCTCGAAATTCGTTGAGGTGATCAGCAAATGCGCAGGCAGCAGTTGGATGCTTGAAAACCGCGCGCCGCATATTGTTGAAGGGGATTACACGCCCTTTAGTCAGGTGAACATCTGGCCGAAAGACCTTGGGATTGTGCTTGATATTGCGCAGGACTCTGGTTTTGAGGCACCCATCACCAAAGCGGCCTTGCAGCAATTTCTAGAGGCGCGCGAGATGGGATTGGGCGGCGAGGATGACGCCGCCGTTGCCAAAGTCTATGCGCGTAAATCAGGTCTGACCTTGCCGGGGGATGCGTGATGCTTTTGGGCTGTATCGGCGATGATTTCACAGGTTCCAGCGATTTGGCCAACACGCTTGCCAAGGGCGGCATGCGCACGGTGCAATACACCGGCGTGCCCTCTGGTTCTGCGGCCACGGATGTGCAGGCAGGCGTGGTTGCGCTCAAGTCGCGCTCTATCGCGCCGCAGGACGCGGTAAAGCAATCGCTCGAAGCGCTTGAATGGCTGTTGGCGCAGGGCTGCGAGCAGATATTTTTCAAATATTGCTCGACGTTTGATTCCACGCCAAAGGGCAATATCGGCCCTGTCGCAGATGCTTTGGCAGAGGCGCTCAATGCACATAAAGTCATCTTTTGTCCTGCGTTTCCGGGAACAGGGCGCTCTGTCTATCAGGGCCATTTGTTTGTGAATGACACGCTGCTCAGCACCTCGGGGATGGAAAACCATCCGCTGACGCCAATGACGCAATCTGATTTGCGCAAATGCTTGGCACCGCAAACGAAATACACTGTCGGCCATGTCGGCGCGCACAGTGTGTTTGCAGGCGCTGCGGCGATTACAGAAGCGCTTGAGGCGCAGCATAGCGCGGGGCATCGCCACATTGTCGTTGATGCAATCCGCGACGCGGATCTGCTGGAGATTGGCAAAGCCGCGAAAGGCCTGCCGCTGATCACGGGCGGCTCTGGAGTGGCTTTGGGTTTGCCTGCGAACTTCGGTTGCACGGCGGGCGATGTGGCGTGGCAGGGGCAAGTGGGCAAGGTCATCGCGCTGTCTGGTTCTTGCTCGAACGCGACGCGTGCGCAGGTGGCCGAACATGCCAAAAACAACCCAGTGCGCGAGATCACCGCAGAGCAGGTTCTGGAAAAAGCCGTGTCACCGCAAGAGATTGCGGACTGGCTCATAAGCGCCGAGGCGATCCCGCTTGTTTACAGCTCCGCTGACCCTGACACCGTAAAGATTGTGCAGGAACGCTTTGGGCGAGAGACATGTTCCACGGCGCTAGAGACGTTCTTTGCATCGGTCGCGGAGTTGGCGGCGGCCAATGGCGTGACAAAAATTATCACCGCAGGCGGCGAAACCTCTGGCGCGATTGTCGAAGCGCTAAAGCTCAACATGCTAGAGATTGGACCCGAGATTGACCCCGGTGTGCCAGCTTTGCGCGCGGGTGAAAATCTTGTGGTGGCTTTGAAGTCTGGCAATTTTGGCGGCCCTGATTTCTTTGCTAAAGCATCACGTATACTGGCGGGCGCAGCATGAGCGAAACCAAGCTGCGCCAGCAGATCTGCATTCTGGCGAAATCGCTGTTTGATCGCGGGTTAACCCATGGCAGCACAGGCAATATTTCTGCGCGTACGAGCGATGGCGGGCTGCTCGTGTCGCCCACAGGCACCAGTTTTGGCCGTCTCGATCCTGCGCGGCTCAGCCGTTTTGATGCCAATGGCACGCTGATCAGTGGCGACAAACCGACCAAGGAAATGCCGCTGCATTCTGCCTTTTATGACACGCGCTCTACTGCGGGGGCGGTGGTGCATCTGCACTCGTGCCATTCAGTCGCGATGTCGATGATGCCGGATGCGAATGAGGATAACTTCCTGCCGCCGCTCACGCCTTATGGCATTATGAAGCTGGGCAAGGTGAAGCTGCTGCCGTTCTTTTTGCCCGGCGATCCGGCCATGGGCGAAGCGGTGCGCGGATTAGCTGGCAAGCGCAGCGCAGTCATGCTGGCCAATCATGGACCTGTGGTGGCGGGCAAAGATGTTGAAGCGGCCTGCAATGCTGTCGAAGAGTTAGAGGAAACTGCGCGACTTGCGATGATGATGCGCCATGTAGATGGCGCAGGGCTGAGCGCAGAGCAAGTGCAGGCGGTGGTGCGTGAATTTAACGTGGAGTGGGATGTATGACGCGGTTTTCAGCGAATTTGGGCTTCCTTTGGAATGACCGCCCTTTGCCCGATGCGATCCGCGCTGCCAAGGCCGCTGGCTTTGACGCGGTCGAGTGCCACTGGCCCTATGATGTGCCAGCGCAGGATGTGAAAACCGCGCTTGATGAAACGGGCTTGGCGATGCTTGGGCTGAACACCTCTCGCGGCGATGTGGCCGGGGGCGAGAATGGGCTTTGCGCGCTCGTGGGGCGCGAGGACGAGGCAGCGGCGGCGATAACAGAGTCCATCGAATACGCCAAAGTGATCGGTGCAGGCGCGATTCATGTGATGTCTGGTAATACAAGCGGCCAAGCCGCGCACGACATTTTCATAACCAATTTGAAGCTTGCCTGCGCAGAGGCGGAAACGCAGGGGATGACCATTCTGATCGAGCCGCTGAATGCCTATGACGCGCCACACTACTTTCTGCGCGACACGGCGCAGGCCGAGCAGATCATTGCAGAGGTCAACGCGCCGAACCTGCGGCTTATGTTTGATTGCTACCACGTTGGCCGCACAGAGGGCGGTGTGCTGGAACGCTTTGAAGCGCTTTTGCCGATCATCGGCCATGTTCAATTCGCCTCTGTCCCCGATCGCGGTACGCCGGATCAGGGTGAGGTGGATTATAGCGCCGCGTTCAAACAGATCGCAGCGCTTGGTTGGGACAGACCGCTCGGTGCGGAGTACAAACCCGTGGGCCCCACCGATGACAGCCTTGCTTGGATGAAAACCCTAGGCTAGCCCGCGAATAGGGCGGTCATTGGTGATGTTGAAAATCATCCCATCCAGGAACTCTTCCAGATCAGGGCGCGAGGCCGGACCGTTAGAGATATCCACAAGCATCAAAGTCCCATCCGGGCGCATGGCAAAGGTGCCCGGCTCGGCAAAGGGGGCATCTGTTTCAGCCTCTGACAGCGGCTCAGAGACATAGACGCCAAGCGCGCGCATTTGATCGACGGTGAGGCCATAGCACAGATCAAAGCTCCAGCCGAATTCGGCCTTGTCCGCAGCGGCTTTCTGTTGCGTATCAGCGGAAACAACCAGCACATCCATGTGCTCTTGCCAAGCGGGCAGGGCGGCCTCTAACTTGTTGAGATAGCGTTTGCAGCGCGGGCAATGTTTGCCACGATAGACGAACAGAACGCTCCAGCGATCACGCCCTTCGCCGATGCTACGCGTGCCGCCATCGACGTGGTGAAAGGTCATCGGGCCAACGGCTTGGCCGACATTTGGTTTAGACGTGGTCATGATATTTCCTTCGCTCACAGAAGGCTAAAGCTTACTTTTATCAGCGCCTTTGAACAAGATCTCACGTTTGCGCGCAGCGTCTTGGCGGCATTGCTCAAAGTCATCAGGGTGCAAGCGCCCCTTGGGGCTATCAGCGATTTCAAAGTGATCGTAAGCATCCTCGCCCGCGACCAAAGCCACCAAAGACTTGGCGCCGTTCTCTTGCCGCATCGCAGGTTTGATAAAGCGCAAAGACGCGCCAATGCGGCGATCCTCCGTGGTGTTGGGATCTGAGGCATGAAACAAATGTCCATGATGCATAGAGGCTTGCCCGGCGTTCAGCGCCGCATGCACCGCGTCCTCCTCATTGACGTCAACCGCAATCTCTTGCCCGCGCGAGAGCAGGTTGTTCTTATCGAAGGTATCCACATGCGGCACGATGCGCTGCGTATGCGAGCCGGGTACGAACTTCATACAGCCCGCAGCGACGGATGCTTCAGAAATGGCGACCCAGACTGTGACCTCTTCGGCGTCATCAAGGCCCCAATGGGTCAGATCCTGATGCCATGAAATGATCTTTGGGGAATGCGCCTCTTTGACAAACAAAGCCCCGCTCCAAACCATCAAATCTGGACCCAAAACGCTTGCGGCCGCAGCGATTATCTTGGGGTGACGGATGAGGGCATCAAAGCTTGGAAGGAGGCGGTCAGGGTAGGCAAACAGCAACTTGGTCTTTTCTGGATCGCCCGCCAACTCTGCCTCTGCCGCTTCGAAATCGCGGCGCAGCGCGAAGGCTTCATCGGCGCTGAGAATATCCAGCGGAGCGACGAAGCCGTCGGTTTCATATGCGCTTTGTAGATCTTTCATGAGCTCTCTCCCCGCTCTAAAACGTCAGTTGCACTTTCATTGCGCTGCTGCGATCGCTTGCCGTTTCAAACGCCTGCACCGCGTCGCTCACATCAAAGCTATGGGTGATCAGCGGGTCAACCTTTATCAATCCGCTTTGCATCATCTGCACGGCAATCGCGAATTCCTCGTGAAAGCGGAATGAGCCGCGCAGAGTGATTTCCTTGGCCGTCATCGCTTGCATGGGCACTGTCATATCGCCGCCTAAGCCAAGCTGCACCAACGTGCCCTTGGGCCGCAAACAGGTGACGCCGGTCGCAAGCGCCGCCGCCGCGCCCGAGCATTCCAGATGCACGTCGATTTGCCCTTTGTCTTTTTGAAAAGGCGCCAAAGCTTCGGGATTTTCTTTGGCGTTGAGGGCAAGGTCCGCGCCGCACTCAATTGCTTTGCTGAGGGTGAAGTCGGAGAGGTCAGTGGCGATAATCTTGGCCGCGCCCGCACGCCGCGCTGCTAGGATACTTAGGCATCCAATCGGTCCACAGCCGGTGATCAGCACTGTCTTGCCGACAAGATCACCTGCTTGCTTTACCGCGTGCAAACAGACGGCCAATGGCTCGGCCATCGCCGCTTGAGGGGCGCTCAAACCATCCGCAGGCACGCATTGCGATACATCTGCAACCAGCACTTTCTGAAACGCCCCTTGGATATGGGGAAAGGGCATCGCACTGCCGTAAAAGCGCATATTGAGGCAATGATTTTGCTGCCCTTTCGAGCAATGCTCGCAAGATTGACAAGGGCGCGAGGG
>CAYQZI010000169.1:0-6692 GCA_964421835.1 uncultured Planktotalea sp. | reverse complement strand
CCGTGCTTGGTGTTAAGCCCTGTGCCCACAGCTGTGCCGCCCTGAGCCAGCTCATAAATACCGGGCATGGTCGCCTCGATCCGCGCGATGCCTTGGCGGATCTGATGCGCGTAGCCGGAAAATTCTTGACCAAGCGTCAGCGGCGTTGCGTCCTGTGTATGGGTGCGGCCAATCTTGATGATGTCTTTGAACTCTTCCGCCTTTGCATCAAGCCCTGCCAGCAACTGATGCAGGCCCGGCAAAAGCGTATCGCGCACCATCATTGCGGCCGCGATATGCATGGCCGTGGGAAAGGTGTCGTTTGAGCTTTGCCCCATATTGCAGTGATCATTGGGGTGCACAGGGTCTTTGGAGCCAATCACGCCGCCCAAGATTTCAATCGCGCGGTTGGCGATGACCTCGTTGGAATTCATGTTGCTTTGCGTGCCAGAGCCGGTTTGCCACACGACCAAGGGGAAGTTGTCGTCGAACTTGCCCTCGATCACTTCGCCTGCGGCCTCAATAATGGCATCCGCAAGCTTGGGGTCCAAATCGCCAGAGGCTTTGTTGGCCATGGCGCAGGCTTTTTTGATCACGCCGAGCGCGCGCACGATGGCGACGGGCTGTTTTTCCCAGCCAATCGGGAAATTCATCAGCGAGCGCTGCGTCTGAGCGCCCCAATATTTCTCTGAGGGAACCTCTAAGGGGCCAAAGCTGTCGGTTTCTGTGCGCGTGTTGGACATGGGCTGTCTCCTGCAAAAGGGTCAGGGGTTTGTGGTGTATGCAATTGCATGCCGTTTAGGCCGAAAATCTATGGATTTGCAATTCGTGAAGCAAAATCTGACGTGATTACTTGCGAAACGCATCCAATGAGACGACATCGGCGTCCTTTTTCGGCTTTTCTTGCGTCTGCGGCGCAGTGTCATCGGCTTGCGCGAGAAGGTCATCTACGTCCAGATCATCGGTACTGACCGCGTGCAGCGCTGGCTCGTCTTCATCTTCGTCGGCGGATTCAAAGCGCAAGCCAAACTCAACCGAAGGGTCCACAAAAGTGCGCAGCGCATCAAACGGGATGCTTAGCGGCTCGGGTGCATCGCCGAAATTCAAGGTGATTGAAAAGCCATCCTCGCGCACATCGAGATTGTCGAACCAATGCTGCACCACAACGGTCATTTCCGCAGGGTAGCGCTCGCGCAGCCAGTCGGCGATTTGAACGTCAGGGTGCGTGGTGTCGAAGGTGATAAAGAAATGATGCTCGCCCGGGAGCCCGTTCGCGTTTACGTCTGTGAGCACGGTCTTGATCAAACCGCGCATCGCGTTGTGCATGAGATTTCCGTAATCAATCGAATCTGACATGGCTGCCCCTAGCTTTACCCTAGGCAAAGCATAGGCAGTTTCGCAACAAACCAAAAGGGCTGTTAAGCGGCGTTCAAACACTCTTGCGCATAAGAGGCCGCGCCAACAAGCGCGGCGTAGTCATCCTCGACCACCGATATTGGAAACTGCGCCATAAAGTCTGAAAAACGGCCCTTATCGGCGAAACAGGCCTGAAACCCATGCGCGCTCATATGCGGCAAGAGGGCGCGGGCCACGCCGCCCACAAGGTAAATGCCCCCAAGTGGCAAATGAGCAAGCGCCATGTCGCCCGCAAAATGGCCTAGCGCGCGAATGAGCAGCCCTGCGGCGGTGCAGCCATCCTCGTCGCCCTTATCACAAAGCGCCATCACGTTTGAGGCGGGCAGCTCTTGACCGCTGACATGGCGAAAAGCGCGCTCAAGGCCACGGCCTGACATGATGTCCTCGGCCGCGACATGGCCTAGACGCTGCAAAAGATCCGTTTCAAAGGCGCGAAGCGCGCTGTCGCGGGCGGAAAAGCTGATGTGACCCGCTTCGGCCGCAGGCACATAGGTTTGCGACCCAATGCGATGAACAGGCGCGACGTTGAGCCCTGTGCCAATGCCGATCATCAAGCAGGGGGCATCGCTGGGGGCTTCATCGCTCCTTTGGACGCTCTTCAGCGCATCGCGCGCCAAAAAGGGCAGGGCATGTCCTTGCGCTTGTAGATCATTCAGCAGCACGCCCAGACCGCCACCCGCAGCATCGCTGGCGCTGGCTGCGTCAATCGCCCAATCGAGATTGGTTAAACGGCCCGCGCCCTTCTCGATGGGACCTGCCAAGGCAAGGCTGACCGCATCGGGCGTTTCGCTTTGCCCGCTCATGTAGTGGCGCAAAATATCCTCAAGCCCGCTTGATTTGGCGTTCTGATAACGCGTCACAGTTTGCGCGCGCAGCGCAGTGCCATCGAGCAAGGCAACGCGCGTGTTCGTGCCGCCAATGTCAGCGGCAAGGATCAAAGGGGCATTCGATGTCATAACAGGCTCAATAAATGTTTGCGCTATCGGCGCAAGGCGTCTTGGAGCGCATAATAGGATGCTTTGGGTGTGCGTGCCAGCGTTTCAAAATCCACATGCACCGCGCCAAAGCGTTTTTCATAGCCCAAAGCCCATTCATAGTTGTCCATCAAGGACCACAAGAAATACCCTTTGATTGGCGCGCCATCCGCTATTGCGCGTTTTACCGCCTCTATATGTTGATCTACATAGGCGATGCGCTGTGGATCTTGCACGACGCCGTCCTCAAGGACATCGGCGTTCGCCATGCCATTTTCGGTCACAATCAACGGCAGGTCGCCGGAATACAGCTTTTTGGTGCGCAGCAAGAAATGATGCAGCCCTTCTGGATAGATTTCCCAACCCATTTGCGTTTTTGGCAAAGGGCCTGCAATCTCTTCATGTGCGGGCCATGCACCGGACGTCGCAGCGATGCGTTTGCAAGTGTAGTAGTTCAATCCGACCCAATCGATCGGGGTTTGAATTGTCTTGAAGTCCTCCTGCCAGCCTTGCGGCAAATGCGGCTCGAAGGCATCTAGCACGCGCGCGGGGTAGGTGCCTTTGAAAATACCGCTTAGGAAAAAGTGATTGTAATAGTCATCGTAAAGCGCTGCGGCTTCTGCAGCCTCTGGCGTATCATCGGCGGGATGTGCGTATTCGAAGTTAAACACGCCGCCAAGGTTGTCCATGCCAAGAGCGCGCATGCGCTGGGTCGCGGTGCCATGGGCCAACAGCACATGATGCATTGCGCGGGCCGTGGCGCGGATATCGCGCAGACCGGGGGCGTGCTGTCCCAAGAAATGCGAGAGCCATCCAACGCACCATGGCTCGTTTATTGGCGCGACGGAATGCATACGATCGCCGATTTTGCCCATAACCACATCAGTGTAATCGCCAAACCAATTGGCAATATCGCCATTGCGCCACCCGCCGAGATCCGCAAGCGGCGAGGGCAGTTCCCAGTGATAGAGCGTTGCGCAGGGTTTCAGCCCGCGCTCGAGCATCGCATCGGTGAGGCGGTCATAAAAGTCCAGCCCTTCGGCATTCACCGCGCCGCGCCCTTCGGGCATCACCCGCGCCCAAGAGATCGAAAAGCGATATGCATCAAGGCCAGCGGCTTGGATCAAATCCAGATCCGCCTCAAAGCGGTTATAGTGATCACAGGCCAGTTGCCCATGCTCGGCGCGCACCACATTGCCAGGGGTCTGCGCAAAATCATCCCAATGGGTACGCCCGGCGCCGCCAAATTGATGCCCCTCTATCTGATATGAAGAGGTCGCAGTGCCAAACAAAAAGTCATCGGTAAAATCAGAGCGCGCAAAGGTGAAGTTTTTCATGAGGAGGTCCTGAGAGGTCCGGTGGAACGTCCTGCGATCAGCTCTGCTTCAAGCAGCTCTGTTTCAACAGGCGCAGAGGGGTTTTGAATTTGGCGCAGCAGCAATTCAGCAAGGCGCACACCCGCATCGCGCACCGAAGAGCGGCAGGCGGTAAATATCGGCACATTTTGCCCATTGGTGAGATAACTCAGATCATCATCAAAGGTGACGACGGAAATGTCCGCGCCCAGCTTTAACCCGCGCTCTTCTATTGCGCGGCGAATGCCAAAGGCAGAGATCATCGAAGCAGCCAGAAACGCAGAAGGCGGCGCACTGCTTTCCAGCATGTCCTTGGCACTGTGATAGCCGAAATCTTCGGTCATTTCATCGCTGCGCATAAGCTCAGGCTCGGCACTCACGCCGCGCGCTTGAAGCGCCGAAAGATAGCCCTCGCGGCGGCGATAGGCAAAATCCATCGTTTCAAGCCCATTGATCAGCGCGATGCGTTTGTGACCTAAATCCAGCAGAAAATCAGTGGCGCGGCGAAAGGCGGAAGTGTTGTTTACGTCAAGCCACGCATAGGGCAGGGCCTCGTTCGAGGCGCGTCCATGCACGACAAATGGCATGTTCAAGTCTCGCAGCAAAGGGATGCGCGGATCGTCCATCAAAGGCGCGTGCAAAACAACGCCGTCCACAGAGCTGCGCGCGCACATGTTGCGATAGGCCTCCATCTCGTTTTCGCTTGGAACGACCGACATGATCAAATCAAAGCCCTCGCGCGCGTAGACTTCGCCAACACCTGAAATGAAATCGCCGAAAACCGGATTTACCATTTCGTGCCTGTGGCTGATGGGAATCACATGCCCGATTGCACTGGCGCGACCCGTCGCAAGCCCTTTGGCGCGCGCATTGGGGCTGTAGTTGTTTTCCCGCGCAATTTGCTGAACGCGCAGGCGCGTCGCCTCTGACACCTCGGGGTATCCGTTCAAAGCGCGGCTCACTGTGGTTTGCGACAATCCCAAAATTTGAGAGAGCTCTTTGAGATTCACCTGTGTTTCCTTGCTTTTTCAAAGTCAACGCTCTCAAAGCGCTTTCAATTTCTCTTTGATAGACATGAACAAGGCGCAAGGTCAAAGGGCAAATGAATTTTTTTGGAATGCTGCATATGCGAACAAAATATCAGTGAATGATAAGGTTTATGTATTGACAGAAGTAGAAGAATGACAATGCTAAGAGTTATCAAAGCGCTTTGGGCGTATTGTGAAAGGTCCGCGAAATGGCGGACGTTTGTTTGGGAGAACATTCATGAAGAACTATTTTTACGCGGGCACCGCGGCGCTTGCACTTACCGCAAGTCTTGCGCATGCCGATGGTCACTTGGCGGGAGAGCAAGTCACTGTCTTCGGTCCTTGGCTTGGCCCTGACCAGGAAACTGTTGAAAAAGTACTGGCAGGTTTTGCTGAGAAAACAGGTGCGGACGTGCGCTATGTTGGCTCCGACAGCTTTGAGCAGCAGATCATGGTTGATGCCGAAGCTGGCTCTGCGCCGAACGTCGCAGTTTTCCCGCAGCCGGGTCTCGCGGCTGATATGGCATCGCGCGGGTTCCTTGCACCGCTTAAAGATGGCACAGGCGATTGGGTTGTGGAGAATTACGCAGCGGGCCAGTCTTGGGTCGATCTGGGCACATATGCGGGCGCTGATGGTGCTGACAGCCTTTATGGTTTCTTCTACAAGGTTGATGTGAAATCGCTTGTTTGGTACTCGCCGGAGAACTTTGAGGACGCGGGGTATGATATCCCATCCACGATGGAAGAGCTCAAAGCGTTGACGGATCAAATCGTTGCAGATGGTGGCACACCTTGGTGCATCGGTCTGGGCAGCGGCGGCGCGACAGGTTGGCCAGCGACGGATTGGGTTGAAGACCTGATGCTGCGCACGCAATCCCCGGCAGATTACGACGCTTGGGTTTCTAACGAGATGAAGTTCGACGATCCGAAGGTTGTTGCAGCCATCGAAGAATTCGGCGCATTTGCACGTAACGACGCTTATGTTGCAGGCGGCGCAGGCGCGGTTGCCTCCACAGACTTCCGTGACAGCCCCAAAGGTTTGTTTGCAAGCCCGCCGCAGTGCTACATGCACCGTCAAGCGAGCTTCATTCCAGCCTTCTTCCCAGAGGGCACAGAGGTTGGCGCGGACGCAGACTTCTTCTATTTCCCAGCCTACGCTGAAAAAGACCTTGGCGCGCCAGTTTTGGGTGCAGGTACACTTTGGGCAATCACCAACGAGTCCGAGGGCGCGCATGCGTTGATCGAGTACCTCAAGACACCAGAAGCACATGAGGCTTGGATGGCGCTTGGCGGCTTCCTCACACCACACAAAGGCGTGGACAGCTCCAAGTTCTCCGATCCTGCGACTGCCAAGATGAACGACATCTTGCTGGGCGCGACAACATTCCGCTTTGACGCATCCGATTTGATGCCGGGCGGTGTTGGTGCAGGCTCGTTCTGGACAGGCATGGTTGATTATGCAGGCGGCAAAGACGCAAGCGAAGTGGCCACAGGCATCCAGTCCTCTTGGGACGCTTTGAAGTAAGCATTTAAAATCAAAGACCTGCCCGCCAGCACGGTGGGCAGGTTTTGCACTTAGGGGGAAGGTCGATCATGCATCCAGCGTTACTTGGACTTACGACGATCATCATGGGTGTCGGCGGCTGCGTCGGGTACTTTTGGCTCTCTAACTACCTTCTTGATACCTTCATTTATCCACCGCGGGGCAAGAATGCAGGGCGCAATATCAATCGCGCAAATCTTATCCGCCCGTGGCTTTTCCTGTTTCCCGCGCTTTTAGCGCTGACGGTTTATCTGGCCTATCCGGTGTTTGAGACGATCCGCCTGTCCCTGACAGAGCGCGTCACGCGGCCGGATGGCAGTACCACTTACGATTTTGTCGGCTTTGCCAACTACGCGCAGATGATGGCGGAAGAAAAGTTCTGGGAAGCGCTTAGAAA
>CAYQZI010000168.1:0-6802 GCA_964421835.1 uncultured Planktotalea sp. | reverse complement strand
CGCGTGATTCTAAAGCATTGTTTCCAAGGTGCAAACAATCAGGTGTCTGTTTCCACCTCAGGCACATTCCCGCGCATCAAACCTGCGAAATCAAAGAGTTTGGGGTCGAGCAGATGCGACGGCCGCGCGTTGGTTAAGGCTCGGAACATGACTTGGCGGCGACCGGGGCTGTTGGCTTCCCATTGATCAAGGATTTGTTTCACTTGCTGACGCTGTAAGCCATCCTGCGAGCCGCAAAGATCGCAGGGGATAATCGGATAATTCATCGCTCTCGCAAACTTCTCGCAATCCACTTCGGCCACATGGGCGAGGGGGCGGTAAACGAAGAGATCGCCCTCATCATTGAGCAGCTTGGGGGGCATCGTGGCAAGGCGACCACCGTGGAACAGGTTCATGAAGAACGTCTCAAGGATATCGTCGCGGTGATGGCCGAGCACGACAGCAGAGCAGCCTTCTTCACGCGCAATACGGTAAAGATTGCCACGGCGCAGGCGCGAGCAGAGCGCGCAGAACGTGCGGCCCGCTGGGATTTTGTCCATCACGATGGAATAGGTGTCTTCGTACTCGATCCGATGCGGCACGCCCATTTTCTGAAGGAACTCCGGGAGAACTGTCGCGGGAAAGTTAGGCTGGCCCTGATCCAGATTGCAGGCGATCAGCTCGACCGGCAAAAGCCCGCGCCATTTTAGCTCTGTCAAAACCGCAAGCAAAGTGTAGCTGTCTTTGCCCCCAGAGAGGCAGACCAGCCATTTCGTGTTCGGCTCAACCATCCCATATTGCTCAATCGCTTCGCGCGTCTGGCGCACAATGCGTTTGCGCAGTTTCTTGAACTCGGTGGTTGAGGGCGCGCCGTGAAAGAGCGGATGTATGTCGTCGTGATTATCAAGCATATGCGGGATATGGCATTTTGGCGGGGGTGAGGGAAGATCGAATGTGTTTGGCATGCGTCGCTTTGCCGATCCGTCAGAAAACCCTTTCGATTTCGCGCATTGGTTGTAACGTAATCGCATTAGAAACCAAGGGATTTTCAAATGCATTTTGCTACAAGACGCTCACTGCGCTCTCAGAAGCCAGATTTTTATGGGTATAACATCGCAAAAATAACACGTTATGCCACTTGCAAGCGCGCACCGCGCACCGACACTGGCTGGAGCAGCAAGCGCACGGCCAAGGCCGATTGGCTTAAAAGTGTTATGGACGAGGCCCAAAGCAATGAAGTTTTGATCTACGTGCACGGATTTAACACCGAGCAGAAAGATACGTTTCACCGTATGGAGTTGGTTGAACGTGGCTTGCGTGCTCAAGGGTATAAAGGTGCTGTGATTGGTTTTGATTGGCCCAGCCGAGGTGCGCGTTTCTTTATCGACATCGATTACAATGGAGATCGCGACAAAGCCAAAGTAGTGGGGAGACATTTGGTGGGTGATCTGATCTTGCCGCTTTTGGAACTTTCCTCGCGTCCGCGCGTACATCTGATGTCACATTCAATGGGGGGCTTGGTGGTCCTGCATGGCTTCGCAGGCTTTGGAGATTCTCATGGACCGGGCGCTGGCCCTTGGGCTGTGGATCAAGTCGTTTTTACCGCAGCGGATGTTCCTCAATTCATCACTGAGAAAGGCGCGTGGGGATCGCTGGTGGTGCAACATCACAGCGCGCGATTTACCAATTACTATAGTGCTGATGATTCAATTTTGCGTTGGTCACGGGCGATCAATTCTCGCCGAGCGCGGCTTGGCTCTGAAGGCCTTGCTTCCCCCGCTGAACGCAAACATGAAGACGTGTCGTGCACTCGAGAGTATCGCGCGGGAAAAGGGAGTTATGAGGAAACGAGGTTCGTTTCGCATCGTTGGTGGTTTGAAAGTGAGGCATTCTTTGCTGATCTATCAGGAACTTTGGCCGGCAAAGATGGATTGGACGAAGGAACGCGCAGGCGCGCAGTGGGCGGTGATTTCATTCTTCAGCGCTAATCAGGAACATTATCAATGCCCGAGCCGCCCCAAGGATGACAACGGCCAATGCGGCGCGCGGCGAGCCAGCTGCCTTTAATCGCGCCGTGTTTCTTGAGGGCTTCCATCGCGTAGGCAGAGCATGTTGGATCGTAACGGCAGTGCATGCCGACCCACGGCGACAGCAACAAACGGTAAGCGCGCACGGGCAGGGCGACGATATGGGCGAGCGGGCTCATTTGTTTGCGTGCAGTTTCTTGAGAGCGTAGCGCAGATCGCCAAGCAGCAAATCGAAAGGGCGGCTTGCGGTCACCTCTGCACGGCCAATCAGAACGTAGTCGCAACCTTGTGCGCCCTGAACAGTCAAAACAGCGCGCGCGGCTTCGCGGAGGCGGCGCTTGGCGCGATTGCGTGCAACGGCATTGCCGACTTTCTTGGAACAGGTGAAACCGACGCGGACAGTAGGATCTTCATCGCGACGATCGCGCATTTGCACCATCATAGAGGCTGTGCCTTGTCGGCGCGCGCGCGCCGCTTGCAAGAAATCACGGCGCTTCTTAATGACATCAAGGCGCAAAGAAGCCGCCGGAGGCGTGTTCCCATCTGCGCGATGCGCATCCGAGGCCTCCGGCGGTGTCAAATTCATACCCTAGAAAAGAGAGACGCTTACGCGCTCAGCTCTTTACGGCCCTTTGCACGACGTGCGTTCAGGATCTTGCGACCTGCTTTTGTGGCCATGCGTGCGCGAAAGCCGTGGCGGTTCTTGCGAACGCGATTCGATGGTTGAAAGGTGCGTTTCATCGCTCCGTCTCCGTATAAAGCAGGGCAGTCGCGCAGAATCGCAAAGGCCCAATGTATCTTGAAGCCCGTCCAATAGAGGGGCGTGGTGGATAAGTCAAACCAAAGCAGCACGAATTTCTGCAACATTTAGCTTCGTCTTGGTGCAGCGAATGTTACAGTTCTGCGTGAAAGTCCAGCTTTGATCACGACAAATGTCACTCGTGATCAAGCGGGCGTGATAGGGCTACCACACCCCACATCAAATCAGCATGTTGCACTCAGACAAGCGAAACAGATTTGATCCGAAAGAGAACGATGAGCGATATGACGACACCCCCTGAAACCAAGTCTGGATTGGCCAGAATTCTGCCTTTGCTGGTGATCCTAACGGTTGCTGTCATTGGTGCTTTTACGTTGAAAGACTATCTGAGCTTTGATGCGTTGCGCGACAATCGCGAGGCCTTGATCGCTTTTCGTGACAGCAACTATCTTATTGCCGCCATTGGATTTTTGGCAGTCTACGTTGCGATTGTTGGTTTCTCGCTGCCGGGGGCGACGATTGCGACACTCACGGGTGGTTTCCTTTTTGGGACCGCGTTTGGAACGTTTTTCAACGTCACAGGTGCAACGCTTGGCGCGACGCTGATCTTCCTCGCGGCGCGCTACGGTTTTGGCGAAAAGCTTGGCGCAAAACTGGAAAGCAGCGAAGGCGCGGTGAAGAAAATCAAAGACGGCATTGATGAAAACCAATGGTCGATGCTTTTCATCATTCGCCTTGTGCCTGCGGTGCCTTTTTTTATCGCCAACCTGATCCCCGCGTTTCTTGAAGTGCCGCTGCACCGTTACGTGATTTCGACATTCCTTGGCATTATTCCGGGCACGTTGGTCTTCACCTCGGTAGGGGCGGGGCTGGGCGAAGTGTTCGCAGCGGGTGAGACGCCGAACCTTGGTATCATCTTCGAGCCACACATCCTGCTTCCTATCCTTGGTCTAAGCGCATTGTCGCTGCTGCCCATCCTCGTCAAAGCCGTGACCGGCAAAAAGGACATTTGAACATGGAAACGATCAAAACAGACATTCTGGTGATTGGTGCAGGCTCTGGTGGTCTCTCCGTTGCAGCAGGTGCGGTTCAAATGGGCGCTTCAGTGGTGCTGCTTGAGGGTCACAAGATGGGCGGCGATTGCCTGAACTTTGGCTGTGTTCCTTCCAAGGCGCTGATCGCGTCGGGCAAAGCGGCTTACGGTCAAGCGCATGCGTCTGCTTACGGCGTGGCAAATGTGGTGCCACAAGTGGATTACGCAGCGGCCAAGGATCATGTCGCGGGTGTCATCGCGCAGATTGAACCTGTGGATAGCCAAGAGCGTTTTGAAAGCTTGGGGGTCCGTGTGATCCGTGAGTATGGCAAGTTTATCTCCGCGAGCGAGGTTGAAGCAGGCGCGTATCGCATCAAAGCGCGCCGCGTGGTGATTTCGACGGGGTCATCCCCCTTTGTGCCGCCGATTCCGGGTTTGGACACTGTTCCTTACGAAACCAATGAAACCCTGTTTGAGTTGCGTGAGCAGCCAGAGCATTTGTTGATCATTGGCGGTGGCCCCATCGGCATGGAAATGGCGCAAGCGCATTTGCGCATGGGCTCTAAAGTGACCGTGATTGAAGGGGCGAAAGCGCTTGGCAAGGATGATCCTGAGATGGCGGCGATTGTGCTCGATAAATTGCGCGCCGAAGGGTTGGTCATTGAGGAAGACGCTTTGGCGGGCGAGATCAAAGGCAAAGCTGGCGCGATTGAAGTCCATGCGAAAGATGGCCGCGTGTTCAAAGGCTCGCATTTGTTGATGGCTGTCGGGCGCAAGTCTAATATGGACAAGCTGAACTTAGAGGCCGCAGGGATTGAAACGCATCGCACAGGTATTGTTGTTGATGACAGCATGAAGACCACCAATAAAAAGGTCTACGCGATTGGCGATGTGGCTGGCGGGTTGCAGTTTACCCATGTGGCTGGCTATCAGGCGGGCGTGATCATTCGCTCTGCACTGTTTGGCTTGCCTGCAAAGCAAAGCACGAAACATATTCCTTGGGCGACCTACACCGATCCTGAGTTGGCTCAGGTTGGTTTGACCGAGGCGCAAGCGAAGGACGCGCATGGTGATAAGCTTGAAGTCGTGCGTTTTGACATTCACCACAACGACCGTCTGATCGCCGAGAGAAAAGCCTATGGTATGATCAAAGTGATGGTCGTGAAAGGTCGTCCAGTTGGTGTCTCCATCGCGGGTCCACAAGCGGGTGAATTGATTGGTATGTGGTCGCTTGCGATCGCGAACAAACTGAAAATGAGCCAGATTTCCGCGATGGTTGCGCCCTATCCATCTGTGTTTGAGGTGAACAAACGCGCAGCTGGGGCCTATTTCACACCGCGTCTGTTTGAGAATGATACGGTCAAAAAAGTGGTGCGCCTTGTGCAAAAGTGGCTCCCATGATTGGGTGCGCGCATGTGTTGAACCTGCGGGACGCTCCGCGGGGAGTTTACTCGGCAAGATGAAGACCCTGTTGAGCATGAGAGGACGCGTGCGCACATGTTGAATTCGCTTTCAGGTCGCTTTTTGATCCTGACCACCGTGTTTGTGATGTTGGCGGAGATGTTGATCTTCTTCCCATCCGTGGCGCGGTTTCGCGAAGATTTCTTACTGGCTCGCCTCGAGCGCGCGCAGATCGCATCCCTTGCGCTTTTGGCAGACGACATGATCGCGGCCGATCTCGAAGAAGAGCTTTTGCGTAACGCGGAAGTGTTCAACGTTGTGCTGCGCCGCGATGCTGTAAGGCAGTTGGTTTTGACCACGCCTATGCCGCGTCCGATTGATGGTACCTTCGATTTGCGTGATGCGCCTGCGATGGTGTTGATCAAGGATGCCGTTGCGCGTCTGTTAGAGCGCGAACCCGAAGTCATACGCATTATCGGCGCGCCTGTTCGAGAGGCGGGTCTGTTGATTGAGGTGACAATGCCGACGGAAGGCCTGCGCGCCGCGATGCTGGATTATGGCCTGCGTATTTTGGCTCTGTCGGCGGTCATTTCGATTTTCACAGCGAGCTTGCTGTTCCTTGCCGTGCGCTTTTTGCTGGTGCGTCCCATTCGCGGCGTTGTGGATCACATGCAACGCTACGCCGCTGCCCCCGAAGATGCGCGCCAGATCATCGAGCCAAGCGCTGGCGTGACCGAGTTGCGCGAAGCGGAAGATGCTTTGCAATCCATGCAGGTCGAACTCACACAGGCTCTGAAGCAGAAGGAACGTCTGGCACAGCTTGGCGGCGCAGTGGCGCGCGTGAGCCATGATTTGCGCAATATTCTAACCTCTGCGCAGTTGTTCACGGATCGCATCGAGATGAGTGAAGACCCTGTTGTGCAGCGCATGGCCCCGAAGCTCGTGAATTCGATCACGCGTGCGGTGAATCTGTGTGAAACGACTTTAGCCTTTGGAAAAGCGGAAGAACCTGCGCCACGACTGACAAGGTTTGCGCTCAGCGAGATAGTGAATGACGTCATTGCGTCTGAGCGTTTGGCAGTCGGGGATCATGATCTTAGTTTCGCAGAAGACATCCCCGTTGGTCTTACTGTGCGCGCCGACCCTGAGCAATTGTATCGCGTCATGTCCAATCTCGTGCGCAATGCGCGGCAGGCAATTGTTGCGACGGGTAAGGCGGGCGAGATCTCAGTGCGCGCGCATGAAAACGATGAAGATTGGATGATCTGCGTGCAAGACACAGGGCCGGGGCTGCCAAAGAAGGCGTTGGAGCATTTGTTTACGCCTTTTCAAGGCGGTGCGCGTAAGGGCGGCACAGGTCTTGGTCTTGCGATTGCGGCTGAGCTCATTCGAGGTCACGGAGGCGTGCTAGATCTTGCGCGCTCGACGGAGGCAGGAACGACCTTTGAAATCCGTTTGCCCAAGGGTGATGTCGCCGTTTGAAGAAAGCGCCAAGTTTGCCGCGTTTTGCGCTTGCAACGGTTTCAAGGCTCGTCTAATCAGCGCCTAACGGACCGATAGCTCAGCTGGATAGAGTACCTGACTACGAATCAGGGGGTCGGG
>CAYQZI010000167.1:4786-6808 GCA_964421835.1 uncultured Planktotalea sp. | reverse complement strand
CACGCTTCTCTGCCTCGGATGCGCGCATCATCACCATTGCGGCTGCACCATCAGAGATAGAAGAAGAATTCGCAGCTGTTACAGTGCCGTCTTTGCGAAAAGCAGGGCGCAGTTTGCGGATTTTGTCGCGTTTGGCTTTGCTAGGTTGTTCATCGGTGCTTATTTGCACCTCTTCATGACGGTTTTTGACTGTGACTGGCGTGACTTCGCCGTCAAAGTGCCCACCTTCAATCGCGGCAATAGCACGATCCAAAGACGCGAAAGCATAGTCGTCCTGTGCTTCGCGGGTGAACTGATAACTCTCTGCGCAATCCTCTGCGAAGGTGCCCATCAGACGCCCTTTGTCATAGGCATCCTCGAGTCCATCAAAGAACATGTGATCCTTGAGTTCAGCGTGCCCCATGCGCAGGCCTGCGCGCGCTTTGGGCATCAGGTAGGGCGCGTTTGACATGCTCTCCATCCCACCAGCGAGCACGACATCAGCAGATCCAGCGATGAGCATATCATGGGCATACATCGCCGCTTTCATGCCAGAGCCACACATCTTATTGAGTGTCGTGCAGGTCGCGCTCAGCGGCAGGCCAGCCCCCAAAGCTGCTTGGCGCGCAGGGGCTTGGCCTTGACCCGCGCTCAGCACATTGCCGAAGGCGACTTCATCTATATCTTCAGACGCAATGCCCGCGCGTTCGACCGCTGCTTTGATAGCGGCAGAGCCAAGCTCGGCGGCAGTGACATTTGCGAAATCCCCCTCAAAGCCGCCCATAGGCGTGCGCGCGGTAGAGGCGATGACGATTGGATCACTGGCGGTCATGAAAGGCTCCTTTAGGATTTGTGCGCGCAGTATAGACGACGGATAAGTGGCAAACTATGCTGAAATCACTCCAAAAAAATGAGCTATAATGCCATGAAAGGATCGCATGTCTGAGATGTTCATTTCCAACGCATTTGTCAGCGAAGCGCTGGATTGCGCGCGGCGGGGCAATGTCGATATCGCAGCGCTGTTGCAGCGCGCGCAGATTGAAAAGCCAAGCGGTGGCCAGGTGACCTCTGAAGCGTTTGGGCGTTTGTGGCTGGGAATTGCAGAGGCCATGAACGACGAGTTCTTTGGCAACGCCGCGCGCCCGATGCGGCCCGGGAGTTTTACATTGATGGCCCACGCAGTGCGCACAGCGCCGAATGTGGAAGTCGCTTTGCAGCGCGCGCTTCGGTTTTTGAAGGTCGCGATTGATGAGCCCTACGGCACGCTTGAAATCGCACAGGGGACCGCGCAAATCACCCTACATGACAGCCGCCTAGACCGCAGTGCTTTTGCGTACCGCACCTATTGGGTGATCTTGCATGGCTTGACCTGTTGGATCGCCGATGCGCGTATTCCGCTGCACGCACTTAGCTTTACCTGTGCGCCGCCTTGGCACGAAAAGGATTACCATCAGTTCTTTGGTGCGCCTGTCGAATTTGATGCGCCTATCGGTGCGTTGCGCTTTGATGCGCGCTACTTGAAGCGCCCTGTGAATAGAAGCGAAGCAGCGCTGAAACAGTTCTTGCGTGCGGCGCCGGGGACCTTTTTGACGGGGTATAAGTTTAACGAGGGGATCGTCAGCGCTGTGATGAAAGTGCTCAGATCAGAGGAACCGATGGATTGGCCAACGCTGCCTGATCTAGCCAAAACGCTCGATATGTCGGCAGCGACCTTGCGCCGTCAGCTGTTGCAACAAGGGCATTCCTATCGCAGCCTTAAGGCGGATCTGAAACGCGAACGCGCGCATGTGTTGCTGCGCGAAACCCATTTGCCGGTGAGCGAAATTGCGCATCGATTGGGTTATGCTGAACCCAGCGCGTTCTTCCGTGCGTTTCGCGGGTGGAGTGGCAAGACGCCAGAAGCTTGGCGAAAGAGCTAGCGTCGTCAGTTGCTATGCAGGTCGGATAGCTTTTCTGCCGCGGCTTTCAGATTGGGCAGAAACTTCACCAGATCCGTAACAGAATGACGTTGATCCGGGGCGTGTACCGACAAAGTCGCCATCA
>CAYQZI010000167.1:2789-4686 GCA_964421835.1 uncultured Planktotalea sp. | reverse complement strand
ATTTCTTCTGCCACTGATTTCAGGATTGCCAAACGCCCCGTGCGCAAACGCTCGGACGACATCGTATGCACAGCGATCTGGCGCAAGCGCGGGCCTGGGCCATAGGAACGCCCATCAAGATCACGTTGCAAGAATCCTTCGGCCTCAGCGGTTTGCAAAAGCCGATGGATGGTTGGTTTTGGAAGCCCAAGCGCTGCACTGAGCTGCATGGGCTTCAAAGGAGTCCCCGCCTTCGCGATTTCTTCAACAACAAGCAAAAGGCGCAGGTTCGTGGGAATCTGCGTCTCTTGCGTTTTTTGAAGGTCGTCAGGCATCAGGACTCTTTATCTACTTGGCACCAGGTATAGCGCCAAATCTGGCACAAGTGCGACCGTAATCCATACAGTGATCAGCGCCACAAGGTACAACGTGGAATACCGAAGCAGTCTGAAATACGGAACCCCAGTTACACCAGATGCGACATAAAGGTTCAAACCGTAGGGCGGCGTGATGAAGCCAATCGATGCACCCACAAGGAAGATCACCGAGAAGTGGATCGGATCAACACCAACGCTTGCCGCAATAGGGGCCAAGATCGGTGCAAGAATGATCGTCACAGGCAAGGATTCAAGAACCATGCCAGCCACAAATACAATCGCCATCGCAGTGAACAGAACAGGGTAATAGCCACCCATACCTGTCACAAAGCCACCAATCACTTCCTGCGCACCCAAGAGCGAAAGAATCTGCTGCATCACAACAGACACCGCAATCAGTGGCGCCAAGATGCCAGAGATCTGTGCAGAGCGCACCACAACCGACGGGATATCTTTCAGCGTAAAGCCTTCAACAACGAACATCGAACTGATGGAGCGTTCTTCAATCGGTGTGTCCTCCGTCGTGCCCATGATCTTGTTCAGCGGATAGCTGGCAAGGGCGACGATGATACCAAAGCCAACAGTAACACCAGCTGCCTCAGTGGGTGAGAACTTACCTGTGTAAATGCCCCAAAGAACCAGACCAATCGCGAAGAAGCCAAGCCATGCGCCAACTGCTGTTTTCAAGACCCGCTTGAAAGACAGAGCGATGATGATGCCCCAACCGTTGATAGAGCAAACGACGAAACACGTCGCCATCATAGCAAGCACCATCAAGGAACCTGGCACGATGCCCGCAATGAACAGATCAGAGATCGGCAAGTTCATTAGAAAGCCGTAAACGATGAAGATGATCGAGGGTGGAATAATGATGCCCACTGTACCGCCCGCAGCAGCGGTCGCCGCAGAGAAGCGCTCATCATAGCCGCCTTTAACCATTTCAGGGTGGAGCATGGAACCGATGGTCGCTGTCGTTGCCGAGTTCGATCCAGAGATCGCCGCGAACAATCCGCAAGCACCAATCGCCGCCATCGCCAGACCACCACGGATCCAGCCAAGGCAGGAATAGGCAAAGTCGGACAGTCGTTTGGCGATACCTGACTTGTTAATCAAGTCACCTGTCAGGATGAAGAGTGGCATCGCAAGCAAGGCAAAGCCGTCCTTGAACACGTTCAGCAATTCGCCGCCCGTGTTGTCGAGGGTAAGCTCAATCACGAAGCTACAGCCGATGACCCAGTAAAAGATCACCAGCAAGACCGGTGTTCCCATCATAAACAGGAACGTACAGGCCAATGAAATTATCGTAATAATCGTTGAATCAGCCATTAGACATCCCCCCCAATGACAGCTTGTTTGATCAGCGGTTCACCTGCATTGTAGTTGGCAAGGTCTTCGATCACGTTTTCGATTGCACGCGTTGCAAGCAAGATAAAACAGACTGGCATTGTGGCTAAGAACCACCAGCGCATCGTGTCATCTGTTCCCAGAACAATCGCGAAGTTGTCGTATGTGTTCACCGTGACGCGCGACATTGTCGTGAC
>CAYQZI010000167.1:0-2689 GCA_964421835.1 uncultured Planktotalea sp. | reverse complement strand
AATGCCGCGGCCATGCCGAGCAGCAACAAAACCGTAATGATCGGGTGTGTGATCTTGGTGACGGAATATCCCAAGCGCCCTTCAAGCCGCTCGGCAAAACGCTCGCGATAATAAAACGCGATCGCACCTAGAAACGTCAAAGGTCCGAAAACGTACCAAGCCGCTTCAGAGCGATAGGCTTGCACAGTTTTAAATGTAATATCGCCACTGAGCGTCGCACTGACGATCGTGACCATGTCTGACCAGATTGACATCTGGCACCCTCCCTTTTGAATGTTGTTGGCCCACTATGCCGCATTATCGCGGTCTTGGAACAAAAAAGCCGGCCCAAATTCCTTTGGACCGGCTCGTTTAGTCGATAAGCCGATTGGGGCTTATGCTTTCCACCAGCGACGTGGCTCCACGTTCTCTGGAAGCGTGTTTTCGTCGATCTCACGGGAGATGTTGTAGATGTCCTGGTACGTGTCGTGACCGCCGGACCAACCGTTAAGACGCTCGCGCCACTCTTCCCACAACTGTGGTTGGAACTCAGGTGAGCACATCTCTTCCGCTTTACGCTTCTCTTCTTTGGAGAGGAACGCGTTACGCACATTGTTCTTCGCGAAGATTGTATCTGGAAGGATCGGATCAGAAACACCAACCGTCTTAACAAGCGCTGCTTCGTTCGCTGCCTGAACGTGTGTCTGCGCCCAGTAGGAGCTTTCCATCACGATATCCTGCAACTCGCCGGACAGACCGTCAAAGACGCCTGCGTTCATCGCTGTGTGCTCTGTTCCGCAGAAGAAGTCGAGGTATACAGACTGAGACACAACAGGGCTCATGTTTGCGTAAGCAACAGCAGAAGACCAAGTCTCCGCACCGTCGATCAGACCTGTCTTCAACGCGTCAAGCGTCTCTTCCCAAGCAACTGGAACTGGGTTCAGGTTCATCGCAGTCATGGCGATACGGCCAAGCTGTGTCCCTGTTACACGGTTCTTTGTGCCAGCAAGTTGCTCAACAGATGTGACTGTCTCTTTGTCTTCCCACTTCAGACCCAGCTGGATGCCGCGAAGCTCAGCATGAGAGAAGAGGAACTTCAGACCGTGACGCTTCTCATATGGGTCACGCAGAAGACGCTGGGACTCTGGGTGATACAGGAAGTGATACTGGTCTGCGCGATTACGGAACTGATACGCATAGTCCAGAACGTTGAGGTACGGCGCACCGCCCGCAGAGTTCTGTGTAGATGCCGCGTAAATGTCGACGATGCCCTGCTGACATTTCTCAACGCAAGACACCTGACCACAGATCTGGTTGTCGCCGATGAACTCGACGCGAATCTCACCGTCGGAACGTGATTCGAGGTCACGCGCAAATTCCAAAGCACCAGCGCGCTCGATCAAAAGGTTGCGTGCGTTAAAGCCAGCCGCACCGAACTTGAGCGTGTGCTTAGGCTCTTTTGCGAAGCGCTTTTCATATGTGGACTCAGCTGCAGATGCCAAGTTTGCAAGGCTCATCGCGCCACCAAAGGCACCTGCAGCCATGAGCGTAGAGCTCATGCCATACTGGCCTGCGACCTTAAACAAATCACGACGTGTGAGATGGTTGATTTTGTTACTTGTACTCATAGCGTTCTCCCGGTTGCTAATTAATGAGACGTTTTGTTTCAAAAAAAGGCTAGCTTACAATTTCGATTTTGCATAGTATTTTTTTGAATTGTTCTTGGAGGGCCTCCTGTGGAAGCGGATTTTATTGTTGTTGGCGCAGGCTCAGCAGGCTGCGTTCTCGCTAATCGCCTCAGCGCGGACCCTAAGAATAAGGTCATTTTGCTCGAGGCAGGTGGCAAAGATTCGAATCCTTGGATCCACATTCCAGTAGGCTACTTCAAGACGATTCATAATCCTAAGGTTGATTGGTGCTACAAAACCGAACCTGACGAGGGCCTGAATGGTCGCTCAATCGAATGGCCCCGTGGCAAGGTCTTGGGCGGTTCGTCTTCGCTCAATGGTTTGCTTTATGTGCGTGGGCAGTCGCAAGATTACGATCGTTGGCGCCAAATGGGAAATGTTGGTTGGGGCTGGGACGATGTTTTGCCCTTGTTCAAACGCTCTGAAAGCAATGAACGCG
This sequence comes from uncultured Planktotalea sp., assembly GCA_964421835.1. GTDB lineage: Bacteria > Pseudomonadota > Alphaproteobacteria > Rhodobacterales > Rhodobacteraceae > Planktotalea. The sequence goes on along the minus strand of CAYQZI010000167.1, from coordinate 583 downwards.
GCGCGGATGAGTTTCATAGTGATAAAGGCGAATTGTCCGTTTCCAACATGCGCATTCAGCGCCCAATCACCGACGCTTGGGTCGAAGCTGCGCAAGCAGCGGGCTACAAGTTCAATCCAGATTACAACGGCCCTGATCAAGAAGGTGTTGGCTTCTTTCAACTGACGGCCAAGAACGGCTTGCGTTGCTCGTCCGCTGCTGCCTTCCTGCGTCCCGCAAAAGCGCGCGAGAACCTCACGATTATCACCCATGCTCAAGCACAAAACATTGTCTTTGACGGCAAGCGTGCGTCGGGCATTCGTTACAAAGATCGCTCTGGCAAAGACCAGATCGTCAAAGCGCGCAAAGAGATTGTGATCTCCGGCGGCGCTATCAATTCGCCGCAGCTTTTGATGCTTTCTGGTATTGGTGATCCGGAGCAACTGGCCGAGCACGGCATTGAGGTGGTTGCCCCGCTCAAAGGTGTTGGCAAGAATATGCAAGACCACTTGCAAGCGCGCCTTGTCTATAAATGTCATGAACCAACGTTGAACGATGAAGTCGGGTCAATGTTTGGTCAGGCCAAAATCGGATTGAAATACCT
>CAYQZI010000166.1:4644-6845 GCA_964421835.1 uncultured Planktotalea sp. | reverse complement strand
GCGTCACCACCATAGCACTTGGCCGTCACGTCTTTACGCATCGCTGACAACGTCTCGCGCGCGATCACCTTGCCGCCGATCGCCGCTTGGATCGGGATTTTGAACATATGGCGCGGGATCAAATCTTTTAGCTTTTCAACCATCGCCCGTCCGCGCATTTCTGCGCGATCCCGGTGCACCATCGTTGAAAGCGCATCCACAGGTTCATCGTTCACAAGGATCGACATTTTCACCAAATGGTCCTGACGATAACCGGTCATCTGATAATCAAATGACGCATAGCCCTTGGTCACAGACTTCAAGCGATCATAAAAATCAAAGACAACTTCGTTCAAAGGCAAATCATAAACCACCATCGCGCGTGTGCCTGCGTAGGTGAGGTCTTCCTGAATGCCACGACGATCCTGACAAAGCTTCAAAACATCGCCGAGGTACTCGTCCGGCACCAAAATCGTCGCTTTGATGCGCGGCTCTTGCATGTGATCCACAAACGTCAGATCCGGCATATCCGCAGGATTGTGCAACTCCTGCATCGTACCGTCTTTCATGTGGATATGGTAAATCACCGAAGGGGCCGTCGTGATCAGCTCAATGTTATACTCGCGCTCGATCCGGTCGCGAATGACTTCCAAATGCAGCAATCCCAAGAAACCACAGCGAAAGCCAAAACCCAAAGCCGCAGATGTTTCCATCTCGAAAGAGAAACTCGCATCATTCAAAGCAAGCTTATCAATCGCATCGCGCAGGTCTTCGAACTCAGCGCTATCCACAGGGAACAACCCACAGAACACTACTGGCTGCGCAGGCTTAAAGCCCGGCAAAGCCTCATCTGTGCCCTTTTTCTCATGCGTGATTGTGTCACCGACACGCGTATCGCGCACTTGCTTGATCGACGCGGTTAGGAAACCCATTTCGCCCGGTCCAAGCTCCGCAATCTCTTCACGCTGCGGCTTAAACACACCGATGCGATCCACATGATGCACAGAATCGTTGGAGAGCATCTTGATCCGCTCGCCCTTTTTCAGCACGCCATCGATGATGCGCACCAGAACGATCACGCCAAGATATGCGTCATACCAACTGTCTACCAACATCGCCTTGAGCGGCGCATCGCGCTCGCCAACGGGTGCCGGAAGGCGCGTCACAATTGCTTCCAAAGTCTCGCGAATGCCTTGCCCCGTTTTCGCAGACACCTGAATAGCATCTGTCGCATCAAGACCGATGACATCTTCAATCTGCTCAGCCACACGGTCACAATCGGACGCGGGCAAATCGATCTTATTCAGGATCGAGACAATCTCATGATCCGCATCCATCGCATGATAAACGTTCGCTAGTGTCTGCGCCTCAACACCTTGCGAGCTATCAACAACCAGCAAAGAACCCTCAACCGCGCGCATAGAGCGGGAGACCTCATAGGCGAAATCCACGTGACCGGGCGTGTCGATCAGATTAAGCACATAATCTTCACCATCATCCGCTTTATAATCGATACGAACCGTGTTGGCCTTGATGGTAATCCCACGCTCACGCTCGATATCCATGCTGTCGAGCATCTGCTCCTGCATGTCACGATCCTTCACCGTGCCCGTCTCTTGAATAAGGCGGTCAGCGAGGGTGGATTTCCCGTGGTCAATATGCGCCACGATCGAGAAATTACGGATTTTGCTCAAGCTTGTCATACGAGGGATATGAGTTGGTTTACCGCCTTGGTCAAGGTGGCGAATGCACTGCGCGCCTCGCATAATTTGGGCAAAGCTTTGCCGATGCACAGCTTGAATTGAATCTTCCCTGTTTTTGCGCTATATTGCACCTGAAGGTAGCCGGCATGAGAGACGATGGGCACAAGATCCAAGCCCATGCCGACAAAGAGGCAGAGAATATGAAACACATCATTTTGTCGCTCGCTTTGGCGGGCGTACTAGCTCCTGTAGTGCCCACCCCTGTCGACGCAGGAACGATCACGCGGGCGTGCATGAAATCTGATCGCAAAGCCGCGAATCGCAGGCTGTGCAATTGCATCCAGAAAGCCGCGCGCGGAACGCTCAGCTCTTCGGATCAACGATTGGCAGCGACCTTTTTCAGAGACCCGCACCGCAGTCAGGAAATTCGCCAATCTGATCGCTCCAGCCACGAGACGTTCTGGAAACGCTACAAAGAATTCGGGTCACGCGCGCAGCAAATGTGCTCATAACCTTTGT
>CAYQZI010000166.1:0-4544 GCA_964421835.1 uncultured Planktotalea sp. | reverse complement strand
GCGCAAGCCACGCGACCTGACATCGTCTGGTTTGGCGAGATGCCCTACCAGATGGACAAAATTTACCAACATCTGAGCGAAGCGGATCTTTTTGTCGCGATTGGCACCTCTGGCAATGTCTATCCCGCTGCCGGCTTTGTGCAAGAAGCGACAGCGTCGGGCGCAGACACGCTGGAACTCAACCTAGAGCCCAGCGCAACCATTTCTCAATTCGCTCAAGCCGAGTTTGGTAAGGCGAGCGAGCTCGTGCCAAATTGGGTCGAAACACTGCTCGCCTAACTCTGCCTTAGTGATCAGAATGATCCATCTCACCATGCTTCATGGCACCATGATCCTGCCGCTCTGAATCCACAGGGATCTGCACAACCATATCCCCCGCCTTTTCAAATGTCAGCGTCACTTCAACGCTTTCGCCCTGCACCATATCCTGCGTCAGCCCCATGAACATCACATGATCGCCGCCGCGCTTCAGCCCGTACATGCCACCCGCTGGGATGACAAAACCCTCTTCGACTTCCATCATCTTCATCACGCCTTCGCCCATGTCCTTATGGGTGTGCAGCTCGACACGCTTGGCGATGTCAGAGGCGGCCGCGATCAAGCGATCATCCGTTTCGGAATGATTCATAATCTGCATAAAAGCCGCGCCAGATTTCGCGCCTTTCATAGCCGTGCGCACATAAGCGTCTTTGATCATGATGTCGCCAGCATATGCTGGCAGCGCGAGGGTGGCAGCCGCGGTTGCGGCCAAAATCTTGTTGATGAAAGACATCTTGTCTCTCCTTATCTGTCTGAAAGTTTGAAAAAAGGTAAACTCAAACCAAGACAGGCGGCCCTCTCGCATTTGGCGTCCCCAACTGCAATGCGGCCTGCGCAAAAGGAACCTGAGCAGCCTCAAGCGCGACCCAAGCGCCCCGCGCGTCCACCACCGCGCTCTCAAATGCGACGGCAGCAATCAGGCTTAGCGCAAACTCAGGGCAAATCCGCGGTGCGCCCGTTGGCTCCCCATGCGCATCGACATAGACCATCATCGGTCCTGTGCCTGTGCAAATCACCATCTGACCCGCTGCATCGGGCATCATGCGCGCAGCAGCCGCGCTTTGTGCAGTAAGCACAATCAGCGACACCAAAAGAGCGCTTATCAGATCAGAAAACCACTTCATTCGTTCAAAATAGGCTTTCACTCAGATCGCTGCAACGGACAAAAAGAAGCGCCTCGCAACATATGTTACGAGGCGCAAAATTCTCAACAAAGTAAAACGCTTAGGCTGCTGCCGCTTGCGCCTTTGCGATCTCTTTTTTCACTTTCAATGCGTTGTCAGACAACTCGCTGTCCTTGGACTTCGCAAAGAACTGATCCAAACCGCCACGGTGATCAACCGTACGCAGCGCTGCCGCTGAAATACGCAGCTTGATACCACGGCCCAGAACTTCGGACTGAAGCGTCACATCGTTCAGGTTTGGCAAAAACCGACGACGTGTGCGGTTCTTCGCGTGGCTTACGTTGTTGCCCGTCATCGGGCCTTTTCCGGTCAATTCGCAAACGCGCGACATGGGCGTATCCTCGTGTTCGTGCATTCTAAGCGTATCTTAGAAACGCAAAATGGGGCGCAGCTTTCGCAGGCGCAATTTAAACTCTCGGCGGGTACTAGAGCCATACGCGATAGCCGTCAAGCGATTCACTCCCTCTTCCCCTTCATCTTGCCAAATAAACTCCAGGGGTGTGGGGGCTGGCCTCCACGTTAAACCTGCGTGTGGGGGCTGGCCCCCGCGTAAGGTGCCGTGCTTTGCACGCACCCGCCCTTCAAAGCAAATCCTGCATCTTTTGCGCCGCCAAGGCTGGCGTCATCTCGCCGCGCGCCACCGCAGCACCCAAATGCTCCATCGTCTCTCGCAAAGTGCCTGCTTGGCTCAATCGCGCCAACATCGCTTGGCGCACATCTTCCTCAAACCAAAACCGCGCTTGATCCGCTCGCGTGCGATCGAAAAAACCCTCAGCACGCCGCCACGCCATTAAAGCAGACATTTCCGCCCAAGACTGCTCCAATCCATTCTCTTCCAGAGCTGATACAGCCAGCGCCTTTGGAAAATCGCTCGGGTCTTGCGCGCGCTTGCGCAAAAGGCGCAAAGCCCCGGCATAATCTGCCATCGTGCGTGTGGCCGCTGCTTTCAAATCACCATCAGCCTTGTTGATCAGGATCAGATCCGCCATCTCCATGATTCCGCGCTTCACCCCTTGCAGCTCATCCCCGCCAGCAGGCGCAAGCAAAAGCACAAACAAATCTGCCATCTGCGCCACAACCGTTTCAGATTGCCCAACACCCACGGTTTCAATCAAAACCACATCAAAACCAGCTGCTTCACAGACCGCCACCGCCTCCCGCGAGCGGCGCGCAACACCCCCAAGATGCGTTTGCGAGGGCGAGGGTCGAATAAACGCCGCAGATTCGCGCGAAAGGCGATCCATGCGCGTCTTGTCCCCAAGAATAGAACCACCAGACCGGGTCGAGCTTGGATCAACCGCCAAAACCGCAACGCGCAAACCTTTGGAAATGAGACTCATGCCAAAGCTCTCGATAAACGTAGATTTCCCCACACCCGGAGTGCCTGACAGACCAATGCGCAACGCTTGCTTACCGTTCTGCGCCAAAAGCTCCAAAAGCTCCGCCGCTTCAACACGATGATCTGAACGTGCACTTTCCACCAGAGTGATCGCACGCGCCAAACCGCGCCGCTCACCTTTTTGAACCGACTGCGCGAGCGCTTGAATATCCATGTTGCACCCTCAAAAAACCACGTCTGCGTTTTCAACGAGCACGCGGGCGTTGTCTAGCCCTTCGCTTTGCACGATACCTATCTCATGCAAGGTAAACTACCCATTGATGATGTCCTTCCCGCGCTTCTAGGCGCGCTTGAAACCAGTGGCATGGCTGTTCTTCAAGCACCCCCCGGTGCCGGAAAAACCACGCGCGTACCGTTGGCCGTCCTCAAGACTGCAACGTTCAGCGGCAAGATCATTATGCTTGAACCCCGTCGTCTCGCCGCGCGCGCCGCCGCAGAGCGTCTTGCCAGCCAGCTGAGCGAACCCGTCGGTCAAACCGTTGGTTATGCGATGCGGGGCGCGCGCAAGTCAGGACCAAAAACGCGTATCGAGGTCGTCACAGAAGGCATTCTCACACGGATGATCCAGTCCGATCCTGAACTCAGCGGCATCGATTGCGTGATCTTTGATGAATTTCACGAACGCTCACTGAATGCCGATCTCGGCCTCGCGTTTTGCATTGAGTGTCGCGCAGCCCTTCGCGAAGATCTCCAACTTATTGTCATGTCTGCCACGCTTGATGCCTCCCCTGTTGCGGAGCTTCTTGGCGATGCGCCAGTGATCACTTCTGAAGGGCGCAGTTTTCCAGTTGAGCCGATTTTTCTGCCCCGCCCCACTGGTAAAGAACTTCGCTTAGAAGCCCATATGGCCGAACTCATCGCGCAGGCTTTGAACGAAACCGATGGCAGCATTCTTGCCTTTCTCCCCGGAGAGGGAGAAATTCGAAGAACCGAAAGCCTACTTGCAGATCGCATTGCAAAAGACACCACACTTCGCCCGCTCTTTGGGGCGATGAAATTCCAAGACCAGCGCGCAGCGATCCAGCCTGAAACAGACGGGCGACGCAAAGTCGTGCTCGCCACCTCAATTGCCGAAACCTCACTGACGATCGAGGGCATCACAACCGTCGTTGACAGCGGCTATGCACGGCGCGCGCGCTTTGATGCAGGAACGGGCATGTCACGCCTTGTGACGGAACGCGTGTCTCGCGCGGAGGCGACCCAGCGTGCAGGACGAGCGGGGCGTCTGGCCCCCGGGAAAGCGTTCAAACTCTGGGCCAAAGGCGAAAATGGCACCCTGCCCGCTTTCGCGCCGGCAGAGATTGAGACGGCCGATCTCACAGGCCTCGCGCTTGAGCTCGCGCTTTGGGGCGCACCGCCAGAGGATCTGCCGTTCTTAACGCCGCCCAACCCGATCACGCTGGCGGAGGCGCAAAGCCTGCTTCAAAACCTGGGCGCGCTCGACAAAGACCTGCGTATCACCGCGCATGGCAAAGCGCTTGCACGGCTGCCGCTCCATCCGCGACTTGGGCATATGCTCACCAAAGCTGGTCCTCAGGCCGCAACCCTTGCCGCAGTCTTGAATGAACGTGACCCTCTTGGGCGCGGGGCTGGCTGTGATCTCTCTTTGCGTTTGCGCGCTTTGCAAGATCGCCGCGCGCCCAAAGACTACGCAAACCGCATCAAACAAGAGGTTAGCCGCCTCACCAAACTTGCCCCCAAAGCTGCGCAAGAGCGACTTAGCCTGGGCGCGCTGGCCGCGCTTGCCTACCCAGATCGCATCGGGCAACGACGCAAAGGCGATGCCCCGCGCTATGTGCTTTCTGGTGGCAAAGGCGCTGTGATGGAAGAGGGCGATGTTCTCGGCAACTTGCCCTTTATTGTTGTTACCGACACCGATGGCAACCCGCGTGAAGCGCGCATCAGGCAGGCGGCGCAAGTTG
>CAYQZI010000165.1:0-6908 GCA_964421835.1 uncultured Planktotalea sp. | reverse complement strand
GTGAAAGAAATCATCTCATCGTCGGATGCGTCAAAGAAGTCAGGGGACATGAAGTGACCAAGACGCTTTTCCCAACCCGTAATCATGGATTTGGCAGGCATGGAAACCGACACGCTGGACGCGCTTGGATCTTCTTGATCGAACATGATCTCGCCCTCAAAGCCAGAGAACATGCCGTAAGTTGTTGAAAAACCGATGTGGTCATAGCTGAACACGATTTGGCTATGGCTTGCATCAAGCATATATTTTTCAGGTGCTGCAAAGGCGCTCGTGCCGGCCAGTGTAAGTGCTGTAGCGAATAGAACAGATTTCATTAGACAAACTCCATTTGAATGATGGGTCTATATGAAAGCCTTTGCGATCAGCGCGCAACTATACGCTGATCAACAACTCGTGTGCGCCAATGAACATAATTCTTGCGAATAAAATCTAAAGATGCCCTCGCGCGAAGTTTACGAGCGCGGCAACAGCGCGACAATGCAGCAAAAGCATAAGATCGCGGTAAAGCCCGTTTTCAACAAAAGCACTTCTGCAATTTCGTTCGCGCTGGGCAAAAGCCAAAGACCAATGGCGGCGAAACCAAAGACCAAGCCGAAAAAGCGGCGCACCATACGTTCCGAGATAAGTGGACCGGTTTCGCGGCGCTTTGGTGCGATAACCGCTGGTTTGATCATCGTATGTGCTGAAATGTAAGACATGGGATTTTCCCTTTGTTTAACTGCTCAGCGTCAACTTCCCCGCCTATTGCGTTTGAAATACGGCGCGGCAAAGACAGTTTCGCGGCGAAACGCACAAACCCTTGCGCACATACGCCAACCCCGCTAAAGGGACACAGCTTTCCGCAGGACGTTTTCACTGCGCAGTCTCTCGTGACCGGGGCGCGGAAAGCTTGAATGCTCTGGTCTTTGAAATGCGCCGATACATGAATGGAGCACACATGCCTTTATATGAGCATGTCATGATTGCGCGTCAGGACTTGTCCAACACGCAAGCAGAAGGCCTAATCGAACACTTTGGCACAGTCCTCGCGGACAACGGCGGCAAGCTGGTTGATCACGAGTATTGGGGCGTCAAAACGATGGCTTACAAAATCAACAAGAACCGTAAAGGCCACTATGCCTTCTTGCGCTCTGATGCACCGGCACCAGCTGTGCAAGAGATGGAGCGCTTGATGCGTTTGCATGAAGATGTCATGCGCGTTCTGACGATCAAAGTGGATGAGCACGCAGAGCTGCCATCCGTACAAATGCAAAAACGCGAAGAGCGCGGCGAACGCCGTGAGCGTCGCTAATTTAACCTGAAGAAAGGATCCTAAACCATGGCTGCAAAACCATTTTTCCGCCGTCGTAAAGTGTGCCCCTTCTCAGGCGAGAATGCACCAAAGATCGACTATAAAGACACACGTTTGCTCCAGCGCTACATCTCTGAGCGTGGCAAGATCGTGCCGTCCCGTATCACCGCAGTCTCTGCGAAAAAGCAGCGTGAATTGGCCCGTGCCATCAAACGCGCCCGCTTCCTCGCACTTCTGCCCTACGCTGTGAAATAAGAGGAGAACGAACATGAAAGTTATCCTTCTTGAGCGCGTCGCAAAGCTCGGCCAAATGGGCGATGTTGTTGACGTGAAAGCTGGTTACGCCCGTAACTTCTTGCTGCCACAGAACAAAGGCCTGTCCGCATCCGCGGCGAACATTGCAAGCTTTGAAGCGCGCAAAGCGCAGCTCGAAGCGAACAACCTTGAGAGCAAAAAAGAAGCCGAAGACATGGCATCCCGTCTCGATGGACAGCAGTTCATTGTGATTCGCCAAGCGTCTGACGCAGGTTATCTCTACGGCTCTGTCACAACACGTGACGCAGCTGAAGCGGCAACAGCTGGCGGCTTTTCTGTGGATCGTAAGCAGGTTATCTTGCAAGCGCCGATCAAAGAGTTAGGCCTTCACGCTGTCACAGTGCGCTTGCACCCAGAGGTTGATGCCGAAATCGTCATGAACGTCGCGCGGTCTACCGAAGAAGCAGAACTTCAAGCGTCCGGTAAATCCATCCAGGAACTCGCGGCAGAGGAAGAAGCGGCAGCTGATTTCGAAATCTCGGAACTCTTCGATGATATTGGATCGGCGGCGATGGACGATGATGATGCAGCGCCAGCTGCAGCACCAGAATCCGAGCAAACTGACGAAGCGTAAGCTTTTTCGTTAATTATGCTTGAAGAGGGCCTCAATTTCTGTTGAGGCCCTCTTTTTGTTTGATTTCCTCAAGAAAAACGCTGCGCGCTTCGGCAAGGTTTCGCCGATCTCCATTAAGCATTTCTTCACAGCCTTAACCGTATATAGAACAATAGGTTGCAACTTTGGGATTTTTCGGCTCATATGACGTTACTGAAATTTGCGTCAACCGGATGAGAACGCAAATCAAGTGAATAAGGTGAAGACTATGACGAATATTGATGTGCTCATTGGTGCCCGCGTTAAGGGCCGCCGCATCGCTTTAAAGATTTCCCAAACCAAACTCGCTGAAGCCGTTGGTGTCCGTTTCCAACAGGTTCAGAAATACGAATCTGGTGCTAATCGTGTAAGCGCCTCTCGCTTGTTGCTCATTGCAGAAACCCTTGGCGTGCCGATCTCCTACTTCTTTCAGGGTCTCGATAGCGCGGCTGTCACAGATGCGAATTCGGACGAAAAACAAACCCGCTCAACCGCTCCAATGAATGCATTGAGTGACGCGCGAGTTTCTGAAATTCTTGCTCTGGTTGAAACGCTGCCGACAGAACAGCAGATGGCGGTGCTCGCGTTTTTGCGCACACTTTCCAAGACCACTGAGCCAGAAGACGCTTAAGCTGCATCTATTGGTGCCAAGGCAATTGCACTGGCACCGCTAACATGAGAGCATGCAAGAGCTTCATCCCGAAGCGCTCGCATAGGCCAGATCATGGAAATCGTCGATCTCGACTCATTGGAAAAAACAGAAGCGGGGTTTACCTCTTTTCTGAATGATCTTTGCGATGATCTCGAACTTGACTACGCGACCTATTGCGCTGTGAACACCGTGTCCGATCAAGTCATCGGTTTCACCACATATAAAGACGAGTGGAAAGAACACTACGGCACGCAGCGCTTTCAAAACATTGACCCAACGCTGCATCTGCCCATGCGCTCAATTGCGCCGGTGGATTGGCAACGCCTGAGCGGACACCAAGATTTCGCCCGTGTCTTCGAACATGCGCGCGATTTCAAGATTAAGGATCAAGGACTTAGCATTCCGATCCATGGGCCTTATGGTGAAGTTGGACTAATAAGCGTTACCAGAGATTGCAGCCGTGACACTTGGGAAAAGCTGCGCCGTAAGGTGATTACAGAATTGCAAACTGCGGCTGTTTCTTTGCACGATACAGTGATGCAGTCCGATACCTTAGGCTATGCACTGCGCCGCCCACACCTGTCTTCGCGCGAGTGCGAAATTCTGCAATGGACGGCTGCAGGCAAAAGCCAAATGGACATCGGCGATATCCTGTCGATCTCTTCGCGCACTGTGGAAGTGCACCTACGCTCAGCGCGCTCAAAACTTTACGCGCTGAGCACTGCTCAAGCGGTTGGCCGCGCGATTGGCATGGGCTTTATCCACCCTAAATAGACCTAAATCTGAATGCAATTTGCGTCGTTTAATCCGCAAAGAGTCCCTTTGCGCAATCCCACTACGGGATTCCCCTAATAGCGTCTTCGTTAGGAATAATTAATAACTTGTTAAGAATGAGGGGAATTCAGAACAATGATCATAGCAATCGATGGCATCAACGCGCACCACTTTCAAAACCTACTAAACCAAACCTATGCGCTGCGCGCGCGCGTCTTTCGGGACAGGCTTGGCTGGGATGTTAACGTGCAGGACGGCATGGAAACAGACGTGTTTGACACGCTCAACCCAACCACTTTGGTGAGCGTGGACAATGACGGGATCGTCGTTGGCTCTATGCGTATTTTGCAGACGACGGGGCCAAATATGCTAGCCGACGTGTTCTACGCGATCTTGCAAGGCGAACCTGCTCCGCGCAGCCCGCTGATTTGGGAAGCGACGCGCCTTTGCGTTGATACGGACCGTCTGAGTGCGACAGGAAGCCCGCGTGCGAAAAACTCTATCAGCTATGTGACTTCAGAAATCATGGTGGCCGCTTGCGAATACGCGATGGAAGCAGGCGTAACCGACGCCGTCGCCGTCATTGACCCACTTATGAACCGCGTGCTCAAACGTTCTGGCAATGCGCCCTACGACTATCTTGGCGAGGCCACGCCAATGGGCAAAGTCACTGCAATGGCAGGCCTTTTGGACTGCTCTGAAGAGCGCGCCACGCGTCTTCGCGATCGCTCTGACATGCATGGCGATGTTATTCTTGACGAGGAGACCGCGATCATGCGCTTTGGCGCGGACAGCCAAAAGCCCGCACCAACAAACGAAGCGGTTCTCACGTATCTGAGCCAGCAATTACAATCGGCAGATGATCCAGACGAGCTTAAAGCGGCGCTGAAACTTATTGCCGAGCTTGAAAAATAACCAGTTAAGCTGACGCAGGACGCCGCCACTCACACGTTTACCCCCTTCAGGTGTCCTCTGCCAGTTTAGCGGACCTCGGTGACAGCCCGAGGTCCGCTTTTATGTGTCCGGTTCGTAGCTCAGTAAATCGCCCGGCTGACACTCTAAGGCCTCGCAAATGGCTGCTAAGGTTTCAAACCTAACGCCTTTGACCTTGCCCGATTTCAACAGTGAAACGTTTTGCACTGTGATTCCGACGCGTTCTGCTAGCTCTTTGGAGCGCATTTTGCGCCGCGCCAGCATCACATCAAGGGTGACTATAATCGCCATAAGGCACCCTCCTCTCGTTGTTCATGCGTTGTCGTCTCACACGAATGCCTCGTTCTCTTCGGATAAGCGAACCGCTTCGACAAAGATATGCCCAACCGCTACGATCAAAAGTCCTATCACGATTGCATAAACGTCTGTGTCGTCCAAAGACACGCTCAAGCGCACATTGTCCTCGATCCCATCGGCGCAGTTGTAAAGACAGCTCACCGCCACCGTGCCAACGCCGCCGCTAAAAATGCTTACGGGTGAAAACGCAAAGATAATCCAGCCGATTTTGCGAAGCCGCTGTGCTGCGTCGCGCGTAAACACGCCAAAATCGCGAAACCCTTTGAACAATGCGAACGCCACGCAGCACAACCAAAGCCCCAAAACATCAGTCATCAACCAAAAAAACGCAGCCACCACGCGCCCCTTGAAATCCAACGACGCAACAAGATCGCTTATACCGAACGCCTTTAGCAAATCGAATCCCTCTATCAATCCAAAGAGGTAGAGCAGCATTGCCACGAAAAGCGCGCAGAGCGCCGCAATGCCAAAGCCACTTGCCAGCATTCCAAAGCCTGCGAGACGGGTAATTTTATCATTCTGTTTCATAGACTTACCTAGCTTCCAGATCTCTAAGTCAAAATTGTGTTTGTTTTTATTATCGTTTTACAATAATTATTTCAAGCAGATCGAACATTTCAATCGATCTTACATCAATGAGGAATGATATGCAGTACTCTAAAATTCTCGCCGCTGCGCTCTGCGTGGCGGTGCACGCGAGCGCCTTGTCTGCGGACAGCTCTTGGGACGGTTTTTACATGGGCCTGAGCCTCGATGCAGCGCGCACAAATGCATCTGTTGGCGGCATCGGTGCACAATCGCGCAAGAGTGAAGCCGCAAGCCTTGGCGCTTATGCCGGCTTCAATCGCAGCACCAATAGTGGCCTCATCTGGGGTGGTGAAATCGGTCTGTCCGCGGCTGACAGTACACCAAACCTGACTACTGGCGCGCTTGGCACGACAGAGTTTAACGGCAAGTTTGTCGTCAACCCGCGCCTGCGCGCTGGCTTTGCGACTGGAAATCTGTTTCTCTATGGAACAGCGGGTGTCGCGATTTCTGACGCGGTTGTGCGCAGTGCCGGCGCAACCACCACAGACTACGCAATGGGTGTCAGCTATGGCATCGGCGCTGAAATGAAAATGGGCAACGGCTGGTCCACACGGCTGGATCTGACACGCACAGACCTTGGCCAAAAAGCTCAAAACTTCAATGGCTTAACGCGCGATACGAATGTGAAAATGGACAAGATCACACTTGGCCTAACCAAAAGTTTCTAAGGGTTCCTATGAGACCACCACTCACAAAAGCGCTTCTTGCGCTGCTCCTCGCAGGCGGTCTTGCTGCCTGCGACGTCACGCCTGTGCGCACCATGTGGGCGCTGCGCAACGTGGATCCTATGACAACCGCGCCCGAGGGCATTCGCGTCGCCGTGCGCATTCCGCAGGGATTTCGCCCAAGCCCTGATGGCATTGCTCTGATCGGTAAGCTGAAAGCGAGCGATACAGAACCAGCAGAAACCGTGCGCTTTAACATTGAACGCCAAGTGAACCCTGATCTGCCGTCTTGGATGCGCCGAGCAGGTGCACCGCTTTATGGTTATAAAATTGCAGATGAGGATCTGGATCGATTCCGCCTTTATCAACGCAAAGCTGCGCTTGCCAAGGCAAGCAAACGCGGCGGATCCATTTCCGTAGGCACTCAAGTGTGCAGATTGGCCGAGGAAATTCCGTCAGAAGTTTTGGTAAGCGTTTATATCAAAACGCTTGAGTTGGATGAATATGTCCCCTTCTTTGAGGATCAAAACATCACCGAACATGCCACGCCAGAAAAGATCGCTGAACTGACCTCGCTCTGCGGCTAAGCCAACAAAAAACCCCGCCTGAAGCAAGCGGGGTTTTAAATTTCTGAAAGCGTGAAGCTTACTCTTCTTCAAGCGCCTCAACAGCTTTTTGCAGATCGTCTTTGCTGACCTCTTTGTCAGTGACTTTTGCCAACTCAACAATGTAATCCACAAC
>CAYQZI010000164.1:4172-6967 GCA_964421835.1 uncultured Planktotalea sp. | reverse complement strand
GGCGCGGAACTGGGCAAGCTTGTTGAGGGCATCGCTCGGTGGTCTGCGCTGACGCGTGGGCCGCTGCTCGCCAATGTTGTCGATGATGACGCGGTGCTGGATGATGGGCCAACCTTCACACAGCCAGAGTACGGCCCGCCAGAGATGGGCCATGTTGAACTCGCGCAGGTCATTTTGGATGAGTCCGGCTACACGGCCCATTGGCAGAACGACAAAACCCCCGAAGGACCGGGGCGACTTGAGAACCTTAAGGAACTCGTGAAAGCGCTGGAACAGTTTGAAAACCTTCAAGGATTTCTGGAACACGTCAGCCTGATCATGGACAACGAGCAAGACGAACAAGGCGCGAAAGTCTCAATTATGACGCTTCATGGTGCCAAGGGCCTTGAGTTTCCTGCGGTCTTTCTGCCGGGCTGGGAAGATGGGTTGTTCCCCTCGCAACGCTCAATGGATGAGAGCGGTCTCAAAGGCCTCGAGGAAGAGCGCCGTCTCGCCTATGTTGGCATCACGCGTGCGGAGGAGCTGTGCACAATTTCCTTTGCCGCCAATCGCATGGTGTTTGGCCAATGGCAAAACGCGCTGCCGTCGAGGTTCATCGATGAACTGCCCGAAGATCATGTGGATGTGCTCACGCCGCCCGGTCTTTATGGTGGAAACTACGGCGCGGCTGGCATGGGAATGCGCGGTCAATCGGATCTGGAACAGCGCGTTCAGGACGCGAATGTCTATAACTCACCGGGGTGGAAACGCTTGCAAGCGCGCAAGGATCAACGTCCGATGAGCCAACCCTCAGAAGCGAAAAACATCACCATCGATATGACCGCTGTGTCGAGCTTTTCCATGGGCGAGCGCGTGTTTCACCAAAAGTTTGGCTACGGCGCTGTGATCGGGATTGAGGGCGATAAGCTCGAAATCGATTTTGAAAAAGCAGGCACCAAAAAAGTGGTGTCGCGTTTTGTTGCCGCTGCGGCTGCGGCGGATGATATCCCGTTTTAGGAAGGATTAAGATATGAGCGGTGAACACGACCTGCAAACCCTTGTGAGCAGCATGTCTGCAACCCTTGCGGATGGCGTTTATGTGTTTGCGACCTTGCCAGATCGCAATGTTCCAGCGGGTACAAACCCCATTATGACCTTTCAGGAGGCGGAAGGCACCACGCTGATATTGTCGCTCAACGAAGCCGAAGCGATGGGTCTAACCTATGAATTTCCCTGCGGGATGATCACGCTCAATGCCCATTCTGCGCTTGATGCAGTTGGATTTATTGCGCTGGTTGCCAGTAAACTCGCTGCCGCTGGCATGGGCGTTAACCCGATTGCGGGCTTTTTCCATGATCATCTGTTCGTGCCAACGGATCGCGCGGATGATGCTTTGGCGATTCTGCAAGCCATGCAAAAAGACGCGCAGTCAAAGCCTGTTTAAGTCGCTTCTGTGCGCCGCCGCGCCGTTTGATCCCCTTGCATTCGGGCAGCTTTCAACGCTACGCTAAGCCCATCAAGGTGCTGCGCTGTCACAGGCGCGGAGAATTGGGAAACCGGTGGAAATCCGGTGCTGCCCCCGCAACGGTGTGGGTGAGAGACCTAGCAAGACCACTGGAGCGTCAGCTCTGGGAAGGTGCTGGATCACGGTTAACGCGTTAACCACTCGCCCTAAGCCCGGAAACCAGCCTCGAGACGAACCGAAACCGCGGGTGGCGGAGCAGGCGAGATATGCGCGGCTCTTCTTTCGTGGCTACTCTCTTCTGCATCGCTTCTTGCATCACAACATGCGCCCCGGGGTGTGGGCAAAAGGAGCAAAGATGAGTGCGCAGCAAATTTTCAAGGCGTTACAAGACGTTGACGGTACGGCGCAGGTCAATACCCAAGCCGCCAAAGCAGGCTTTCTGGAGTGGGCGATGACCCTGCCATCGGGCGCAAATGCCTGCCTCGAGGCGCAGCGTGCCTTGCCGCAGTTTGAAACATGCTTGGGCAATGCCAGCGCAGCGCAGCTTTTTGTCGCCTATTTGCGCGATGCCAGCCGTCCGCTTCCCTTGCCACAGCGGCGCGGTGGCGCCTCTGCGAAGCGCCGTGTTTTTCATTAAAGCGACAGGATAGGTCGGTTTTATATGTCTAATGCAAAGGTGTCTTGCTAGGCTTTCGAAGCGACGAAGGAGATCACCGATGCTGAGCGAAGCGAAACACCGCACTGCCATTTTACAATCCGAGATGCAAAGACGCGGGATCAGCCATGCTGTTTTCACCTCGGAAAGTTCCATTGCCTATCTCGCTGGCTTTTGGGGGTATCTGGGAATCGAGTTTGGCCGCCCGAGTATGTTGGTCGTGCGCGCAGATGCGGAGCCAAGTGTGATCACCCCGCTTATGGAAAGCGAGATGGTCGCAGAAATGACTTGGGTCGAGGATATTCACCGCTGGGAAGACGCCGGGCAAAACTCTTGGGGGCGCGCACTTAGGGCCTGTTTACCGCAAAAGCCGGATCAGATCTGGATTGAGCAGATGGACGTGCCTGCCATCGTGCGCCACTTTCTGGATGAGAGCTACAGCGGCGTTAAGCTTTGCGACATTGGTCCAATTCTTGGCGCTCAGCGGATGATCAAGTCCCCACTTGAGATTGAAGTGATGAAGCAAGCCGGCGAAATCGCAGGCGCGATGATGGCTGCCGCGCATGGCTCGCTCCGCGTTGGGGCGCAGGAATATGAAAGCGCGCTGGCGGTGATCGACGCAGGCACACGCAAGGCAGCGGGCTTTCTGACAGATCAGGGCTGGGAGCGGTTTGTCTCGCCAATGATCCACAACTT
>CAYQZI010000164.1:0-4072 GCA_964421835.1 uncultured Planktotalea sp. | reverse complement strand
TGATCTTGCCATTCATTGCGGTTATGCGGAGCTAAGCGACACTGCGCTTTATAATAGTGCGATGTGCATTGGGCCGGATGGCGCGCTGCTTGGGCATCATCGCAAACTTGCAATTCCTCCCGGGTTTGAGCGCGCGCATTTCAGCGCGGGTGCAGGCGCAACACTCTTTGACTACCGTGGTTTCAAGATCGCGACGTTGATTTGCTATGATGCGGAGTTTGCAGAAACCGTGCGCCATGTAGCCGCTTTGGGCGCAGATTTGGTGCTTGTGCCCACTGCGCTTGGCGCGGCTTGGGGATGGGTTGCTGAGACGATGATCCCGACGCGCGCTTATGAAAACGGGGTGTTTCTGGCCTATGCGAACGGCGCGGGCGCGCAGGGCGACATGACGTTTTTGGGCCAAAGCGTGATCGCTGCGCCGATGGGCGTAGAACTCGCACGCGCAGGATCAGAGCCTGAGATTCTATATGCCACGCTCGATCTTGATCAGGTGGCGACAGCGCAAGCGCGCTTGCCCTATCTGCAAGATCGTACAACGCTTCATTTGTAAGAACAGTCGCTCAAAAAGAAAAACGACGATGTGTGGGAGGACACATCGCCGTTCTTTTTAAGCGTTCTGCACAAGGGAGGAGGGTGCAGCGCGCTATCTCAGATCCATTCTGGATCTGTATGTTTTGGCAGGGCAATCTGGGAGGAAATTGCCGCCACCAACCTCAGCTCGGCCAGTTCGGGAGGAGTTGGCCTGCTGAATTCTTCAATTTCTTAGTTGCCGTAAGCAGTTTCATATGCGATGCGGCGGATTGCAGAGCGGTGCATGCCAAGATCTGCCAACTCACGATTGGACAGGTTTGCAAGCTCGTTAAAAGTCTGCTTGTACACAGCGCGCTTCGTGCGGGCTTCTTTGATGTTTGCAACGAACGCTGCGAAGTTGTCACCAAGTGTACCTTGGGCAGAGAATGTATCTGTTAGGAACGCCATTTCGATCATCCTTGTGTTAGCGTTTCAGCCTTAAGCGAGGCAGTGTGCCTTGCTGTTGAACTGAATATGAAGCTAATGCTGCGTTTGCACAATGTTCAATTGATCAATGCCGCTATGCAGCATTTGCATAGGCGACGTAGGGTTAACTATCAGTAAACACTCGCCTATTTTTAGCAATTCGAACAACTTTATGATACTGCTCGCTTTTCTGGCTCTTTTCGATGGCACTAACATCGTAGCATTGGGGGGCAACAGCCCTTGCACTCGCGTGTAAAGCTGCCAGTTATGGCAAAATGCCGTTGAGGAGAGAAAAATGAGCCAGATAGAGACAGATATTCGTGACGCCCTTGCGCGTTTGGCTTTGCCTGACGGCGGCGATCTTATCAGCCGCGATATGATCCGTGCGCTAAGCGTGGATGAAACGGCGGTGCGTTTCGTTATAGAAGCCCCAAGTCCGGCGATTGCCCAGCAAATGGAACCTTTGCGCAAAGCCGCAGAGGCAGCCGTTGCCGCGGTTGCAGGATCGCGCAGTGTGAATGCCGCCTTAACGGCACATGGACCGGCACCTGCAAAACCTGCGCCGCCCAGTTTGAAGATCGGCGGGCACCCTAAGCCGCAAGAAGGTGGGCCAGCGCCTGTCTCTGGCGTGGATCGCATCCTCGCGATTGGCTCTGGCAAGGGCGGCGTTGGTAAATCGACGGTCTCGTCGAACCTTGCCGTAGCGCTTGCGAAACAAGGTCGCCGCGTTGGCTTGTTGGATGCAGATATCTACGGCCCCTCGCAGCCTCGCATGATGGGGGTTTCCAAACGCCCCGCCAGCCCAGACGGCAAAACCATCATTCCGCTCAAGGCGCATGGCGTCACGATGATGTCAATTGGTTTGATGATGGATCCTGACAAGGCGATTGTTTGGCGTGGTCCGATGCTAATGGGCGCGTTGCAGCAAATGCTGGGGCAGGTGGAATGGGGCGAACTTGATGTGCTTATCGTTGATCTGCCGCCAGGCACGGGCGATGTGCAGTTGACGCTGTGCCAGAAAAGCCAAGTCACAGGCGCGATTGTCGTTAGCACGCCGCAAGACGTTGCCCTTTTAGATGCGCGCAAAGCTCTGGACATGTTCGCCACGCTCAAAACGCCTGTTTTGGGGCTTATCGAGAATATGTCGATGTTCAAATGCCCTGATTGCGGATCGGAACACGCGATCTTTGGTCAGGGCGGCGTCGCCGCAGAAGCAGAGCGCCTGCAAGTGCCACTGCTTGGCGCGTTGCCGATCGATCTGGAAACGCGGCTTGCAGGCGATGGCGGCACGCCGATTGCGGCGGGCGAGGGCGACATGGCGCAGGCCTATGCAAAACTCGCGCGCGGCTTAATAGAAGGCGGCATGGCTTGAGCCAATAAAGGAGGCAACAGGCTTGACGTGGCGCGCCTGATCGCTTTCGCTGCATATATAAGGACCTAAGCGGACACATAGGGATAAGCGTTATGAGCAATCAAAGCAACGAGAGCCCGTTTTGCGCTGCGCCCGATCCTGCGCCGCATGGGCCAAGCTTTGAAATGCCTGCGGGCGCGTGCGATACGCATTTGCATGTTTTTCCCGCGGGCCATGAGCACCGCTATGTGCCCGATCGCAGCTACACGCCGCCGCCGCTAGAGATGGCTGACTTTGACGCCGTCGCCGCTGCACTGGGGATTGAGCGCGCTGTCGTCATCCAGCCAAGCGTTTACGGCGAAGATAATGCGGCAACGCTTGCGGTGACACGCGCCGCGCCAGAGCGTCTGCGCGCGGTGGTGTCAGTCACAAGCGATATCACAGATGCTGAGCTAGAGCAGTTTCACACCGCAGGCGCGCGCGGTATTCGCGTGAATGTGGTGGATAGCGGCGGCATGACCTTCGCCTCGGTTGAGGATGCCTTGGCCTTTACTGCGCGCATCGCGCATCTTGGCTGGCATATCGAATTTCTTGCCCATGTGGAAACGTTTGAGGACATTGACGCGGTTTTGGCGGCCTCGCATGTGCCCGTTGTCTTTGGCCATCTTGGCTATACCCATGCAAGAAAAGGCATCGATGACGCTGGGTTTCAGCGGTTCCTACGGGCCTTTGACGCGGAGCAGGCTTGGGTCAAACTGACAGGGCCGTATCGCATCAGCGCGTTGGACAGGTTTCCCTATTCAGACATGATCGACATGGCGCAGGCGCTGATCTGCGCCAATCCTTCGCGTTTGCTTTGGGGCTCGGACTGGCCCCATGTGCGTCACAAAGGGATCATGCCCAATGATGGCTCTTTGCTTGAACAATTGAACGATTGGGGCTGCGATGCGCCGCTGCGTCGACAGATATTGGTCGACAATCCCGCCCAACTTTACGGGTTTGAGGCGCTTACGGTCTAAGCGTCTTCGCTCTGCTCTGCGATTTGCTTGCATAAGTGGTGCGCGAAGCGTCCTTCCTTGGGAAATCATGGGAGCCATGGGAATTCATGGGCCAGATCCCTTTATTCAAATCTGTCACCGCAAAGACTCACGCGCGACTCTTCCAGATCTGTTCAATTTACAGCGCGCGCCAGATGTGATTCGTGGGGGTGGGCCACGAATTTTCGTCGAAAATTCGCATTGAACCGCTCGATTATGCATGAATTTGGGAAAAGATGGGAAAAACTTCAGAAGTTTTTGCAGATCAATATCTAGTGTTGTCAGCTCACTTTTTCGCTATCTATGGTCCGTGTTCTTGAAGCGTTCTTGCTAAATGTTGTGTTGGAGTGGCTTTGAAAACAACATTGGGTATGTCTTTCCCGAAAATTTCTATTGATTACCATGAATTCCCATGTCATCCCTAATGACAGAAGAGGAAAGCGGGTAACACAACAACGGGACGCCAAACGATCCCAAGTCAATAAAAACCACTAAGTCAGGTTTCATACAGGCACCCGCCTTAACCCTCTCAACCAGATCCGGCGCGCGAGCGAGCAGACATCCCCCCAGGTGGCGCGCGCGATCGGACACTCCCGGCAACGGGACGTCGGCGGATCAAGCAGTGGCAGCAGCTTGATCCGCCTTTAATATTTTTAGGCCCAGAGGTTTGGGCAGATTTTCTGGGGCA
>CAYQZI010000163.1:0-6995 GCA_964421835.1 uncultured Planktotalea sp. | reverse complement strand
CAGGCGCTTAGGCTGAGCGCGAGAAGTGGAACGAGGGATTTGATCTTCATAAGTCGGCGTCGCCTGAGTTTTCGTTGGTTGCGCCAAGATAAGCGCCAGATGGGTTCAATACCAGTCACGAATTCGCGGTGATGGGCGTTGCTGCTTTGTCGCCTGCGCCCTAAGCTAGCGACATGTTTAGTATAGAGCACGAATTTGACAGCAGCATCATCACCCTTGTGGATGAAGCGAAGGACACTCCACAAGAAGATGTGGTGATCAATGCATTTGCGGAATGCGTCACGCTTGAGCAGTTTAATCCACGCCTTGAGCGGGCTGAAAAGATCACGCTGAGCATGGAGCAAATTCGCGATCTTGCAGCAGCGCTTGATCTGCCCGAAGGGGTGTATCGCATTCGCCCTGAAGGCGAAGAAGAGGACATTTAGGATGACAACAGGGTTCTTTTGGGACGAGAGCACATTTTGGCATGGCGGGGGGAACTACGCGAGTATGTTTCCCGTTGGCGGACATGTGCAGCCAATGGTCAATGGCGGTTTGCCGGAAAGCCCTGAAAGCAAACGGCGTCTTAAGAACTTGATGGATCTGACAGGTTTGTCGGGTGAATTGGCGATGCAAGGCGCGCCGCTTGCCACGCGCGAGGATTTGCTAAGGGTGCATCCAGAGGCGTTCTTGAATGAGTTCAAGCAGTTGTCAGACAATGGTGGCGGCGAGATTGGTGCGCGTTGCCCTTTCGGCCCCGGTGGATACGAGATTGCAGCGCAGTCTGCAGGCCTTGCCAAAGGCGCGCTGGAGGCGGTGCTGAAAGGCGCGTTGAAGAACGCCTATTCGCTCTCGCGTCCCCCCGGTCATCACTGCACAACGGATACGCCAATGGGGTTTTGCCTGATGGCGAATATCCCAATCGCGATAGAGGCGGCGCTTGCCAATGGTTTGGCGACGCGTGTTGCGGTGCTTGATTGGGATGTGCATCACGGCAATGGCACAGAGGCGATCTTTTATGATCGCGCGGATGTGCTGACGATTTCCATTCATCAGGAGAAGAATTTTCCGATTTATACAGGTGCCTTTGAGGATCGCGGCGAGGGGGCTGGCGAGGGGTTCAATCTGAACATACCGCTGCCCGGCGGCGCTGGGCATGCGAGTTATCTTGAGGTGATGGAGCAGATTGCGCTGCCACAGCTGCGCGCCTACCAGCCTGACGTGATCATCATCGCTTGCGGCTTTGATGCGGCGCTGATTGACCCGCTTGGCCGCATGATGGCGACTGCGGATACGTTTCGACACATGACGCGGCAGGTGATGGCGCTGGCGGATGAGATTTGCGAGGGCCGTTTGATGATGGTGCATGAGGGTGGATATTCCGAAGTCTATGTGCCGTTTTGTGGACATGGTGTTTTGGAAGAGATGAGCGGCAGTCAGATTACTGCGCCCGATCCTATGGGCGCGATGTATGTGGATCGCCAGCCGGGGCAGGCGCATCAGCGCTTTGTCAGCTCTGAAATTGCACAAATGCGCAGTGTTCTGGGGCTTTGAACTTGAAACTAGGACTGTGAGTGGTGATGTAGCCTGCATCATTAGGAGACGTTGATGCCCGATCCAAACCCAGCCGCCATGGACTTTCTGCTCACGCGGCGTTCACGCCCCGCGAAGACCCTGCAAGGGCCTTGGCCAAGCACACTGGAGCTAGAGCAGATCCTGACCGCCGCTGCGCGCACGCCGGATCATGGCAAGCTAGAGCCTTGGCGCTTTATCGTGGTGCAATCTATGGCGATGGATCGACTGGCAGAACTTGCGCGCACGCGCGGCGAAGCGCTGGGCTATGACGCTGAAAAGATCGCCAAAGGCGCGGCGCAATTTGTGACGGGCGAATTGGCGGTTGTGGTTGTTGAAGTGCAAAAGCCGTCAGAGAAAGTGCCAGCGATTGAGCAAACCTATTCGGCCGGGGCTGTTTGCCTTTCGCTTCTGAACGCTGCCCTTGCAAGTGGTTGGGGCGCGAATTGGCTTTCGGGCTGGCCTTCTCATGACCGCGAATTTGTTCGGGAGGGTTTTAAGCTCGCAGAGCATGAAAGAGTCGCAGGAATTATTCATCTGGGCACGGAAAAGGCAGCGCCGCCAGAGCGTCCGCGCCCTGATCTAAGTGCGATAACATCGTGGGTTGATCATTGATCCTTTCGTCGTTCTTTAAGTCCCTCGCGCAAATGGGGGACCCGCGCTTTCGCCGCGTGCTGTTCCTTGGGATCGCGCTCACGATTGCTTTGCTCGCGGCGTTTTACGCGGTGTTCCTGACGCTCATGAACGAAGCGGTCGACGACAGTGTTGTGCTGCCTGTGATTGGCGAGGTCACGTGGCTGGGCGATTTGCTTGGCTGGGGATCGCTGTTCTTGATGCTGTTCCTATCGACATTTCTGATGGTGCCTGTGGCCTCTGCCATCACATCGCTGTTCCTTGATGAAGTTGCATCAGCCGTAGAGGCGAAGCACTACCCGCATTTACCGAGCGTCAAAGGCGTGTCGTTTTACGAGAGCCTGCGCGACACGGTGAACTTCCTTGGGATTTTGATAGGTGCAAACATCGTTGCGATCTTGGCGTATGTCATGTTGCCATTCGCGGCGATTTTCATCTTTTGGGCGCTCAATGGATTTCTGCTGGGGCGGGAGTATTTCCAGATCGCCGCTATGCGCCGCCTTGGCCGCGAGGGCGCAAAGCAGGCGCGAAAAGAGCACTTCGGTGTGATCTGGCTTGCAGGCTGTTTGATGGCAGTGCCACTGACGGTGCCTCTGCTAAACCTGTTTATCCCGATCCTAGGCGCAGCGACGTTTACCCATTTGTTCCACCGGACACAGCAGGCGCGCTCATCCGGTTGAACCAATCAAGATCGCGCACAGAGATCATGCCTGAAATAATCGTGCCTGCGATGATGCACCAAAGCACAGCGGCGACGGCGGTGGTGATCCACGCTTTCTTTTTCAGGTTATGAGTTTCTGGCGATCCGGCGTGGGTGCCTGGAACCACCTCTCCGACGTCGCCCTGAGTTTGTAGCCGGATGGGGATTACGATCAAAAAGGTCATGAACCAGATGACGGCAAAGAGAACGAGTGCTGATGTAATGCCCATCAGACTTGCTCCAGCTCGGTTAAGGTGCCGTTCATATCTTTGGGGTGAAGGAAGATGACAGGCTTGCCATGGGCGCCGATCTTTGGCTCGCCATTGCCAAGAACGCGCAGGCCAGAGGCCACCATCTGATCGCGCGCCGCAATGATGTCATCGACCTCATAGCACACATGGTGAATTCCCCCCGCTGGATTCTTTTCGAGAAAGCCATTGATTGGGCTGTCCTCGCCAAGAGGGTAAAGCAATTCGATCTTGGTGTTGGGCAATTCGATAAAGATGACCGTCACGCCATGATCCGGCTCTTGCTGCGGTGCGCCAACGTTTGCGCCAAGCGCGTCGCGGTACTGCGCCGCGGCGGCCTCAAGATCTGGCACGGCGATGGCTACGTGGTTTAATCGTCCAATCATCTGCGAAACTCCGGTTTGCTGTGTTTGGCCTTATATGATGCGCAGAGGTGGTTTGGGCAAGCGGACGCAAAGCCGCGGCTCGCTAATTATGGGGAGGGTTAATCTCTTGTTAGGCTTGCTCCCCTAGCGTCATGGAGAGTTGCTATTGATTCGAGGGAACCATGAATGAACTGGAATATACGGCCCTAACACCTGCCCCAACTGCGTCGCGGCCATTGCTTGGTTTGACAATCTTGGTGGTCGAGGACAGCCGATTTGCCTGTGATGCGATGCGGCTTTTGTGTCTGCGCAGCGGCGCACGTATTCGGCGCGCAGATAGCCTGCGTTCGGCGCGGCGTCACTTGCAGGTGTATCGCCCAAGTGTTGCGATCATTGATCTTGGTCTGCCAGATGGATCTGGCGCGGAGTTGATCAAGGAATTGGCCGGCAGCGAACCTCGGATCCACGCGCTTTTGGCGATCAGCGGGGATGATAGTAATGAAGCGCTGTCCCTGTCGGCGGGCGCGGATGCGTTCCTAAGCAAACCCTTGTCGTCGCTGGCGAATTTTCAAACCACCATTCTGCGCGCTTTGCCCGAGGAAATGCGCCCATCGGGATTGCGCGCGATCACGGATGAAGAGATTGATCCGGATCCGCTCGCGTACCGCGATGATATGGCGCTCGCCTCGGAGCTTTTGTCTGACAATGCCGATTTGGGAAAGCTGGATTATGCGGCGCAGTTCTTGCGCGGCGTCGCGAAAAGCGCGCGCGATGAGCAACTGGTGCATGCCGCAAACACGTTGGCGCAAGCCACGGCGTCGGGTAAAACAGTCCATAGCCACCAAGCGCGGCTGGCCGGATTGGTGCGCGCGCGCATGAGTACGGTGGTGGCGATTTGAACACGCAGATTAAAGCGAGGGATCACCAGCCGCGCGAACCAGACCTGTAAGATCGCCCAAGCGTTCGCGTTGATGGCCGCGCGCGTCAAAGTTCGCAGGATCAAG
Source organism: uncultured Planktotalea sp. (assembly GCA_964421835.1). Taxonomy (GTDB): domain Bacteria; phylum Pseudomonadota; class Alphaproteobacteria; order Rhodobacterales; family Rhodobacteraceae; genus Planktotalea. Next base: position 2,494 of record CAYQZI010000163.1, on the reverse strand, counting down.
CCAAACACGGTAAGCTTCTTTCAGGGCGGGCCATTCTTTATCGATCATCGCGAACCACGCGGTGTCTCTGTTACGACCTTTAACGACAAGCGCTTGGCGAAAGATGCCCTCATAGCTAAAGCCCAAGCGCTGCGCCGCTTGGCGCGAGGGTTTGTTAAGCGCGTTGCATTTCCATTCAAAGCGGCGGTATCCTGCTTCAAAGGCCCATTGCATCGTGAGATAGATCGCTTCGGTTGACACCGGACTGCGCTGCATGGCTTTGGAGAAATTGATGTTGCCCACTTCGATAGAGCCAGCCTCTGGCGCGATGCGCAGATAGCTTAACACACCTAAATACGCCTCTTGGCGCAGATCATAGACAACAAGGAACAGGGTATTCGCATCTGATGTGACCTCTCGCACCCAGCGGTGATATTGCGCCGCAGAGTGAAACGGTCCCGCAGGGAGATAATCGTAAAGCTCATCCTGATCGACAAAAGCATTGAACAAGAGCGCTGCATGTTGTTCTGCATCAAGCGGTTCAAGGCGGCAATAGCGTCCGTTTAGCACCATTGGTTCTGGAGCAGCCGGAGCGGTCCAATTGGGAACGGGCGCGCCTACGGGTCGATCAGTCATATGCCTTGGGTCCTTATTTCAGCGAAAAGCTTTGCACTGATACGCGCCAAGGGGAAGGCAAATGTTGCAAAACCCCTACGGCATTGTGACAGCGCGAGCATTGGTCTGTGAACGTTTCCCCTCTATGTTAATGAGCAACAAAGGAGCACGGACATGGCGTATCGCTGGAAAAACACCCTCTCGGACAACGACGTGACAGATCATTCGCTGTTTTTGAACAGACGTCAGATCATGGCGGGCGCTGCGGGTCTTGGCCTTGCCACTGCCATTGGCGGTCCGCGCGGCGCGCTGGCGCAAGAGGCGCTGGAGCCGAACAGTTTTGAAGACATCACAAGCTACAACAACTTTTATGAGTTTGGCACAGGTAAGGACGATCCTGTTAAGAATGCAGGAAGCCTAACCACAACACCATGGACTGTTACGATTGACGGACTGGTGGATAAGCCCGGCGAATATGACTTTGAAGACATCATGGCGCAAATGACCATTGAGGAACGCATATACCGTTTCCGCTGCGTCGAGGCGTGGTCGATGGTTGTACCGTGGAACGGTTTCGAGCTGAAAGATCTGCTTGATCTTGCTGGCGTCCAGTCTTCGGCGAAGTATGTCGCGTTTGAGACACTCTATCGTCCGGAAGAAATGGTTGGGCAAAGATTTCCATCGCTCGCATGGCCCTATGTGGAAGGTCTGCGTCTTGACGAGGCGATGCATCCGCTGACGATTATGGCGACGGGTATTTATGGCAAAGACATTCCAAACCAGAATGGCGCGCCAATGCGTTTGGTCGTGCCTTGGAAGTATGGCTTCAAGTCGATCAAGTCGATTGTGAAGATCACGCTGACGGATCAAGAACCGCCCACCAGCTGGAACGTCGCCAATGCGCGCGAGTACGGTTTTTATTCCAACGTGAACCCCGAGGTGGATCACAAACGTTGGTCACAGGCGAGCGAGCGCAAGATCGGCGGCGGTCTTTTTGCCAAGCGCATCCCGACGCTGATGATGAACGGGTATGAAGAAGAGGTGGCCAGCCTGTATGAAGGTATGGATCTGAGCGTTAACTTCTAATGTTCGCGAATGGGATCAACACAGCAGCGCGGCGTGTGCCGGCCTGGCTCGTTTATGTCTTAGGAATTCTGCCAGCGGCTTGGTTTCTATATGAAGGGGTGACAGGTGCATCAGGTGCTGAGCCGATCAAGACACTCGAGCATGAATTGGGCGAGTTCGCGCTAAAACTGTTGATCGTCGGTCTTTGTATTACACCGCTGCGCAAACATCTGGGCGTGAACCTTTTGAAGTTCCGCCGCGCCATTGGCTTGATGACATTCGTATATGTGCTGCTGCATTTGCTTGTTTGGCTGGTACTGGATGTGCAGATCGTCTCTCAGATCTGGGCGGATATTCTGAAGCGTCCTTATATCTCCGTGGGCATGGCGGGATTCGTGCTTATGATTCCCCTCGCGATGACGTCGAACAACTTAAGTGTGCGTAAGTTAGGGGTCCGCTGGCGCAAACTGCATAAGCTGACCTATGGAATCGCTTTTTTGGGGGCTTTGCACTTTGTAATGCTGTCCAAAGGCATCCAACTCGAGCCTTTACTCTATATGGCGGTGGTCTTGGGGCTGCTTGCGCTGCGGATTCCCAAGCAATCGCTGCCATTCAAACGCCTGCTGCTGCGCGAGTCTGTGGATAACTAAGCTCTTATCCACAGAGCTGGGGCTTGAAGCCAAGCTAAGGTCACCATTGGCATAACATTGTTATCAAGAGTGCTGCGCAAGATGCTGTTTTTGTTCGTAAAAGAAGAAAAACGGAAAAAAGTGAATTTAGTTGAAAAAACCCCTTGCGACCCTGGATCGATAACACTAGAACCCCCTTCAGCAGC
>CAYQZI010000162.1:4874-7062 GCA_964421835.1 uncultured Planktotalea sp. | reverse complement strand
ACAATACGCGTGTTTTTCTGCGTGAGCGGCAGCGGAACATTGCCCGCGACGGCTGTAATGCCAAGCACGTTGATCTCTTCAGGGCTGCCAAGCGCGAGCAAAATGGCCGCCGCGTCGTCCTGGCCTGGGTCCGTGTCGATGATGATATCTCTGGGTGCCACTCTGAGCGTTCCTCCCTCGTTGCGCCTATCCTTATGAGCTGTGCGCTGCTTGTCCAGTCACGTGCAGCTCGCGTTGGCGCAACACCGCCACTACTTTGCTTTTTCAGCGCGTTTTGCGGCGTCCCAAAGCGCGTCCATCTCCTGCAAATTCGATTGTTCTGGCGTTTTGCCTTTGGCAGCGAGAGCGGCTTCAATACTTTCAAAACGGCGTGTGAACTTTGCATTTGCTGCGCGCAAAGCCGTCTCGGACTCAATCCCCAAATGACGACCTAAGTTCACAATAACAAACAATAAATCGCCGAACTCTTCTTCGATTTCTACTTGGCTGAGCTCTGCGCGTGCCTCCACCAATTCGCCGGCTTCTTCGACGATCTTGTCCAACACGTCATCCGTCGAGGGCCAATCAAAGCCAACGCGCGCCGCGCGTTTCTGTAACTTTTTTGCGCGCAAAAGCGCAGGTAAACCAACTGCAACACCGTCCAAAGTGCCTCTCTGTGCTTTATCCGCACGCTCTGCCGCTTTGATGGTTTCCCAATCCTTTGTCTGTTGTTCTGCGGATTTCGCGTTGCTTTGATCGCCAAACACATGGGGATGGCGCGCAACCATCTTGTTAGACATCGTATCGGCGACATCATTAAAATCAAACAACCCGCGCTCGGCTGCCATTTGCGCGTGAAACACCGATTGAAACAGCAAGTCGCCCAATTCACCGCGCAACTCATCCCAGTCTTCGCGCTCAATCGCATCTGCGACCTCATAGGCTTCTTCAATCGTGTAGGGCGCAATGCTTGCGAAATCCTGCTGAACATCCCAAGGGCATCCCGTTTCAGGATCGCGCAGCGCGCGCATAATTTCGAGCAATCGCGGCATTCCGCCTTTGGGGTCATGGATCAAGCTGTCATCGGGCATTGCGTTGGCGCTTCCTTTTCTGTCAGATGCATTTCTAACGATACCCCCTATGGAGTCCATCCTATGCCGATTGTGAACCGCATCGCGGAGTTTGCCGATGACATGACCACGTGGCGTCGCCATCTGCATAGGATCCCGGAATTGTCCTTCGATTGTCCCAAGACCGCAGCTTTCATTGCAGAGCGACTGCGCGAAATTGGTGTGGATGAGATGCATGAAGGGATTGCTGAAACAGGCATCGTCGCAATCATTAATGGACAGGGTGATGGCCCCACGATTGGTCTGCGCGCAGATTTCGATGGTCTCCCGATTATCGAGGCGACGGGCTTAGAGTATGCTTCCACCCATGAGGGTAAAATGCATGCTTGCGGTCATGATGGGCACACAACGATGCTGCTTGGGGCTGCGCGCTACTTAGCTGAAACGCGTAACTTTTCTGGTCGCGTCGCTCTGATTTTTCAACCCGCAGAAGAGAACGGTGGCGGTGCGGAAGTCATGGTGAAGGAAGGGATCATGGAGACCTTCGACATCAAAGACGTTTACGGCATTCATAACGCGCCAGGCTTTGTTGCGGGTGGGTTTTACACGACGCCGGGTCCTATCATGGCGGCCGTGGATACGTTTCACATTGATATCAAAGGAGTTGGCGGTCACGGCGCGATGCCGCATGAAACATGTGATCCTGTGATCGCCGCCTGTGGCATTGCGCAAGCGATCCAGACGATTGTGTCGCGCAATCATTATGCTTTGGATGATTTGGTCGTCTCAGTGACGCAGATTCATACGGGGACTGTCGATAATGTCATTCCGGATCATGCCTACATGAACGGAACTGTGCGCACGTTTGACCCCAAGGTGCAGAACATGGTGGAGCGCCGTTTAAACGAGATCGTCGCAGGGCAAGCGGCGTCATATGGTGTCACGGCAGAGCTGCGTTACGAACGCGGGTACCCCGCGACCGTAAACTACGCGAAGGAAGCCGCGCATGCGGCTGAAGTTGCAAGGGAAATATCAGGGGATGATAAGGTCGTAGCTGATGCAGGGCGTGAAATGGGCGCGGAAGACTTCGCTTACATGTTAGAGAAACGGCCCGGTGCATATCTTTTCCTAGGCCAAGG
>CAYQZI010000162.1:0-4774 GCA_964421835.1 uncultured Planktotalea sp. | reverse complement strand
AGCGGTGTCGATATCGCGATAACCGGCGTGCCCTTTGATCAGGCAACAACCAACCGAACAGGGACGCGTTTGGGCCCTAGAGCGATCCGTGAGGCGTCAAGCCTGCAAGCACCCGATGCGCCCTATGGCTGGGGCTACGATCCGATCTCAGAGCTGGATATCGTCGATTATGGCGATCTTGCCTTCGATTATGCGATGGTTAGTGAATTTCCAGCCGCTCTCACGGCGCACATCAAGGGGATTTTGGACGCAGGCGCTGCAAGTATTTGCCTTGGGGGAGATCACTATATCAGCTTTCCGATCCTAAAGGCCTATGCCGAGAAATACGGCCCGTTAAGTTTGATCCAGTTCGATGCCCACACCGATACTTGGGAAGACGATAATATGGAGCGGATCGATCATGGAACGATGTTTTACAAAGCGATTAAGCTTGGATTAATCGATCCAGAACGCTCTGTATCTATCGGAATTCGCACGGATAATCCTGATACAATGGGGGTGAATATCCTCGATGCGCGCTGGGTGCATGAACATGGCGCTGCGGCTGTTGCGAAGCGGGTAAAAGAGATCGTTGGCAGTCACGAAACCTACGTCACCTTTGATATCGACTGCCTTGACCCGGCCTTTGCGCCCGGAACCGGCACTCCTGTGTGGGGCGGTCTAGCGTCATGGCAAACTGCGGCGATCCTGCGGGATCTGGCGGGGATCAATATGGTGGGCGGCGACGTTGTCGAAGTGTCACCGCCCTTTGACACAACCGGCGCGACGGCGATTGCGGGGGCGCACGTGGCGGTTGAGCTTCTCTCTCTATGGAGCTGGAATCATTTAGGAAAAACCGCATGACGAACCAACCGCTTGGTGGCAATGAGCTGGCGCGATTTTCTGGGCCGCAAACGTTTATGCGCTTGCCTGCACAGGAGGGCCCGGACGGATTGGATGTCGCGCTCCTTGGCATACCTATGGATATCGGCACCAGCTGGCGGTCTGGCACGCGGTTTGGACCCAAGCAAATACGCGAACAGAGCGCGATGATCCGGCCCTATAACCTGCAAACAGGTGCTGCGCCGTTTGACAGTTTGAACGTTGGAGATATTGGCGATGTGCCGATCAATACGTTTTCGCTAAGCGACAGTTTACGCATTATTACAGAGTATTATGATGCGTTGTTAAAGTCACCTGTGATACCTGTCGCGCTTGGCGGTGATCATTCGCTTACGTTACCGATCCTGCGCAGCATGGCGAAGAAACACGGCCCCGTGGCGCTGATCCATGTGGATGCCCATGCGGATGTGAACGAGCATATGTTTGGAGAGCGTGAAACCCACGGCACGGTGTTCCGCCGCGCCTATGAAGAAGGCTGCTTGCAGGCGGATAAGGTGTTTCAAATCGGCCTTCGTGGCACCGGTTATGGCGCGGATGATTTCACTGAAGCTGCTAGTTGGGGCTTTCACCAACATCTTGCACCTGATCTATGGCACAAGAGCCTTGCGCCGCTTGCTGCTGATATAAAAGAGAAAATCGGCGATACGCCGGTATACATTAGTTACGATATCGATAGTCTTGATCCTGCTTATGCGCCGGGCACCGGGACGCCAGAGATTGGTGGATTAACCTCTATGCAAGCGATGGAACTGATCCGTGGCTTGCACGGCCTCAATTTTGTGGGCTGTGATCTGGTTGAAGTCAGCCCGCCCTATGATACCTCCGGCAACACGGCATTGACGGCGGCGAATTTGGTCTATGAATTGCTGTGTGTCCTACCAAATGTCGCATATCGCTAGAGGCAAGTGTGGATTGAGTTTAAAGGCAAGATGAAGAGGATGGCGCTATGTGGATTTGGCTGATCTTAATCGTGATCGCGGCGTTTATTGCGTATGTGAGGCTGGCACCGAGTGATCCCGCCCGTTGGCATCGCGATGTCGCAGGCGAGCAGGATGCGAACTTTGAAGGGGGCGCACTGCGCATCGTAGAGGCCGATCTGAGCAAGCTGGATCATGTGATCCGCGCCAGTCGTGGCGGTGTTTTGGCGGGGAGCATCGATGACGGGCACATCACCTATATCTCGCGCTCGCGCATCATTGGTTTTCCAGATTACACAACGGTTCAGCGCCGCGGCGGATCGCTGGCGATTTACGGGCGCTTGCGCTTTGGCCGCTCAGACCTGTCCGTCAACCGGACGCGAATAGAGCGCTGGATTGCGCAGCTCTGAGCTTAGGCAACCGGGGGCCACTTCGCGCCACATAGGCACATTCAGGCTCATCTGGCATTGCGCCATGTACATGCGGCCATCGACCTGTAGGCAGGTCATTTGACCTAGCTCTATGCGCGCTCCGCCTTTGTCAGTGCAAAAGCACTCCACAGTTTTGCCGCTCGGGCTGGTGACATCCGCAAGCGCCTCCAAAGGAAGCGTGCAAAGGATCAAGGACAGGACTTTTCTCATGGGGATAAGTATACCATAAGCAAGGCGTAACGCCAAATCAGCAATTTGTCTGGAGACGCCCTTATGGTTCCGATGGACCGCCTTTTGCAAATCACCCAGCGCTTTGAATTTCTTGAAGCCAAGATGGCAGGCGGTGCGGATGGTGGTGAAATCGCTGATTTAGCAAGAGAATATTCCGAGCTAAAGCCTGTGGTCGAGCAGATCGCGGCTTATAAGCAACTGTGCGCAGATATCGAGGAAGCCACATCCATGCTGGCTGATCCCGATATGAAAGAGCTGGCGGAGGAAGAATTGCCCGCCCTGAAAGACGCGCTGCCAGAGGCGGAAATGGCGCTGCAACTGGCACTTTTGCCCAAGGATGAAGCGGATGCGCGCCCTGCGATGATAGAGATTCGCCCGGGCACTGGCGGCGATGAGGCGGCTTTGTTCGCGGCGGATTTGCTGCGCATGTATCAGCGCTATTCAGAGGCGCGGGGTTGGAAATTCGAGATCATCGAAGAGCAACTTACAGAGCTTGGCGGCATCAAAGAGGTCACTGGCCATATCAAGGGCGAGAACGTATTCGCCCGCCTGAAATACGAATCCGGCGTGCACCGCGTGCAGCGCGTGCCAACCACGGAAAGCGGCGGGCGCATTCACACATCAGCGGCGACAGTTGCGGTGCTTCCCGAAGCGCAAGAGGTCGATCTTGTCATCGCGCCGCAGGACATCCGTATCGATACGATGCGTGCTTCTGGCGCGGGTGGGCAGCACGTCAACACCACCGATTCCGCCGTGCGCATCACGCATTTGCCCACAGGTATCATCGTGGTCAGCGCAGAAAAGTCGCAGCACCGTAATCGCGAAATCGCAATGCAGGTTCTGCGCACGCGGCTATACGATGCCGAGCGGCAGCGCATTGATGACGAACGCTCGGCGGATCGTAAATCGCAAGTGGGCTCGGGCGATCGCTCTGAGCGGATCAGGACCTATAATTTCCCACAAGGGCGCATGAGCGATCACCGCATTAACCTGACGCTTTATAAGCTTGATCAAGTGATGCAAGGCGAGCTGGATGAAATCATAGATGCGCTTACGGCGGATGATCAGGCAACGAAACTGGCGGAAATGAACGGGTGACTTGGCAAGAGCTGATTTTATCGGTGCGCCATCGGCTTTCGCAGATCAAAACAGAAGATGTGATGCGCGATCTGCGTATTTTAGCGGCGCATGTGCTAGAGATCGATGCCTCGCGGATGACCTTGCACATGCAAGAGAGTGTCAGTGCCAACCAACGCGAGCTGTTTGAGGCCTTGGTCGATGGGCGCGCGTCGAACATGCCGATTTCAAAGCTGATCAAACGGCGCCTGTTTTGGGGGCGCGAATTTACGGTTGATTTTGATGTGCTCGATCCGCGGGCTGACACGGAAACGCTGATTGCGGCGTGCCTCGCGCTAGAGCCACAATCATGCGTGCTGGATCTGGGCACGGGGAGCGGCGCCATTGGATTGACGTTGGCGGCAGAGTGGCCGCGCGCAAAGGTGCTGTGCACGGATATCTCCGAAGAGGCGCTGGCGATTGCGCGTCAGAACATGAACCAGATCGGGGTTGCAGATGCGGTGCGTTTTCTTGTCTCTGATTGGTTTGACAAGGTGATCGGTACTTATGATCTGATCGTGTCGAACCCGCCCTATATATCGCTTGAGGAATGGCGGACGCTTGATCCTGAGGTGCAGTTCGATCCGCGCATTGCGCTGACGGATGAGGCGGATGGGCTTTCTGCGTATCGTATCATCACGGCGCAAGCGGGGGCTTATCTGGAAAAAGGTGGGCATTTGATAGTCGAGATCGGTCATCAACAAGGGCGCGCGGTAGAGGCGCTGTTTGACGCTGCCGGATTTACTCAAATTAAATGTTTGCCGGATATGGCTGGACGTGACCGCGTGGTCTGTGGCCTTTGGAATGCGCCGCATGCGCGGGCTGTGCAAAATTATCGCGGTTTTTCGCGGCTTTAAAGGAATCATGTTGCAGCACCGCGCGCGAAGTGCTTTATGGACGGTGCTAAACGGGTGAACTTGTCTGTTCGTTCCCCATAGCACCAAGCCACAAATAGTGATCTTGATTTTCAGGCGCCCAAGTTTAGCGCAAGTGATAGATCGCAGTGACATTGATATGCTGGATTGAAGGCAAGATGAGATCATCAAAACCACGTTCGCGTAAGAACAATCGCAACCGCCAGCAACAAGGTGGCGGCAATATCCCCAACCGCGTTTTTGACAGCAGCGGACCAGAGGGAAAAGTGCGCGGCACGCCGCAGCAGATCATCGACAAATACCAGCAGCTTGCGCGCGATGC
>CAYQZI010000161.1:0-7143 GCA_964421835.1 uncultured Planktotalea sp. | reverse complement strand
GCTTCGATATCGTCAAGAATGCCTTTGACCGTGTCATGAACCTCGGAAGCGCCTGAGCTTGAGGTCAGAGTTGCCTTCTTCAAATATTCGCGGGCCATGGGCAAAGATCCTATCGGGAATGAGTGCTTGAGTCTTGTGGCAAACATACCTTTGGCACGCACAAATGCAAGCGCTTACATTTACCTATGGGAAAGTTGCAATACGTACATCCCTTGCACGGGATGGCATCATCATGCATTGGCTAAGTAAATGATCCTGCCGCAGCAAAGCAGCAAGCAAATGGGAAGGACAAAAGAAATGATTGAACGGATCGGAACAGGCGTACGCTCGTCCAAGATCGTGAAGCACAACGGTGTCGCTTATATTACGGGCCAAGTTGGCGAAGGCGCTACAATTCAGGAGCAAACGATTGAATGCTTGCGTCGAGTAGACGCTTTGCTGATTGAGGCAGGATCATCGCGTGAAAAGATGCTGCGGGTGACGATCTGGCTTGCAGATATGAGCGACTTTGATGGATTGAACGAAGTGTGGAACGCTTGGGTACCAGAGGGTCACTCCCCTGCCCGCGCTTGTGGCGAAGCGAAGCTCGCACGCTCAGAGCTGAAAGTCGAAATGATCGTCGATGCGGCTTACGATTAGAGCCGTTTGAATAGGCTTGATTTTGCTAGGTGTCTGGTTAGCCTAAAGATCAAGAGAATAAGACTCGGAAGGAAAAAACATGAGAACTCGCGCTGCCGTGGCTGTCGCCGCAGGAAAACCGCTTGAAGTGATGGAAGTGAACCTTGAAGGCCCGCGCGCTGGCGAGGTTTTGGTAGAAATCAAAGCAACAGGCCTGTGTCACACAGATGAATTCACCCGGTCTGGTGATGATCCCGAGGGCATCTTCCCTGCGATCCTTGGTCATGAGGGTGCTGGTGTGGTCATTGAAGTGGGCGAAGGCGTGACATCGCTCGAAGTCGGCGATCATGTGATCCCGCTTTACACGCCAGAATGTCGTGAATGCGAATACTGTCTGAACCCGAAAACCAACCTGTGCCAAAAGATCCGCTCTACCCAAGGCGCTGGACTTTTGCCGGATGGGTCTACGCGTTTCTCCATGCTCGATGGCACGCCTATTCACCATTACATGGGGTGCTCGACCTTCGCGAACCATACGGTGGTGCCTGAAATTGCTTTGGCAAAAGTGCGCAAAGATGCACCATTTGATAAGATTTGCTACATTGGGTGCGGTGTGACGACGGGCATCGGTGCTGTGATCAACACTGCTAAAGTCGAAATCGGTTCTACTGCGATTGTTTTCGGTCTTGGCGGTATTGGTCTTAACGTGATCCAAGGTTTGCGCCTTGCGGGTGCGGATCAGATTGTCGGCGTTGATCTGAATGATAGTAAGGTCGAAATGGGCACCCGTTTCGGTATGACCGATTTTGTGAACCCCTCCAAAGTGGACGGCGATCTCGTGGCGCATCTGGTTGAGCTGACAGGCGGTGGCGCAGACTACACGTTTGATGCGACGGGCAACGTTGGCGTCATGCGGACCGCGCTTGAAGCCGCTCACAAAGGCTGGGGTGAAAGCATTATAATTGGTGTCGCGCCCGCGGGTGCAGAGATTTCCACGCGTCCGTTCCAATTGGTCACAGGTCGCTCATGGCGCGGCACGGCATTCGGCGGTGCCTCTGGGCGCACGGATGTGCCCAAGATCGTAGATTGGTACATGGACGGCAAGATCGAGATTGATCCTATGATCACTCACAAACTCAGCTTGGATGAGATCAACGAGGGCTTCCATTTGATGCACGAAGGCAAATCAATTCGTGCCGTTGTGGAATACTGACACCTTACGTTAATAGATTCACTGTATAAGCCGCTGGTTCCATAAGGATCGGCGGCTTTTTCTTTTCCACTTATATTCCTTTGCTTTTGTCGCCGCGCGCGGTTTTGTTAATCTATTGTTAACCTTTCCTTACCATTGGTTACCCCGAGGGGCCAAAGCAGATGCAAGCGTTACTACTTGAAGACGACGAGCCAACGCGAACGCTCTATGGTGAGTGCATCGCGAGCGCAGGTCATGATGTGATAAAATGCGACACGCTAGAAAGCGCATATTCGGCGCTGCGCAATAATCGCATCGACCTGCTTGTGCTAGATTTGGTGATCGGCGATTCTAACTGCTTAAGCCTTGCGCAGTTTGCGGGCTACGCTGCGCCGGACGCTGAAATTATTCTAGTCACGGGATCCGGCAGATTTACCCAAGGCGAAGTCCTTGCTGAGTATCCCGGCATCAACTGGATGCTACGTAAACCCATTGCCATTGGGGATCTTGAAGCCCTGATCGAGCACGCGGATAGACGCAGCGTAAAACTTAACTAGCTTAAAACACCTTTAGGTTGTATATATCTATATGACATATCAAAAAACGGTAATCTTCCTGCCTTTTATTGACGTGCCTTGACCGCTCTGACGCAAGGAACTGGCAATGGACATCGATGCAACCGACACGCTCCATACCGAGAATTCAAAGCGTATTACAAACGAGCTGGTTGAACGCGAAAGGCAATCGCTTAAGCGCCACAGCAAGATGCGCGCCGCGCATTGGTTCGCTGTCATTTTGTCACTCGTCCTGACGCTTAGCATATGGCAGTACGCGCGATATCAAATCGAGCTGCGCACGCAAGCACGCTTTGATACTGCCGCGAATCAAGTCGCGGAGCTTATCGAAGAAAGGCTGCAAAAATACGAACTCGCGCTTTGGGGCGGCGTCGGGGCTATGCGCACCCATGACAACAATCTCGACTATTTCGGCTGGCAAAAATTTGCGGCTAACCTAGAAATCGAGCATCGGTATCCGGGGATCAACGGGATCGGTGTGATCCATCAAGTCTCACAGTACGAGCTTGCAGGCTACCTTGAAGAACAACGGCTCGCGCGTCCCGGCTATGACATTCACCCCGCCCACGGCGGCGATATCTATCAACCAATAAGCTACATCGAACCGGTAGAAATCAACATGGAAGCCGTTGGCCTTGATATGGTTCACGAGATCAATCGCCACACAAGCCTGAACCAGGCCCGAGATACGGATACAGCTCAGATCACCGGACCAATCATTCTGGTGCAAGACAAAACCCGGCAACCGGGTTTTTTATTCTACGCACCCTACTATGAGCGCGATGATCACGACACGTTAGAGCAACGGCGCGCACAATTTGCGGGCGCAGTTTACGCGCCATTTGTTGTGACCGAATTGATGAAAGGCGTGCTTGATAAAGCGAAGCGAACAACAGCAGTGCGCATCACGGATGGGGATCAAGTTATCTATGATGAGATTAGCCAGCAGGACACAGATTACGACATAAATACACTGGCAGAAAAACAGATCTCTCTCGTGTTTTATGGTCGCGAGTGGCTTCTTGATGTCCGCGCTGGCCTTGATTTTCGCGCTGATAACTCTGGCTTTGAATCCTTCGCTTTGCTGATTGCAGGGCTGTTGATTGATATTGGACTGCTTGCCTTGTTCGTAGCTCTTACCAGCGCAAACCGCCGCGGGCTTGCTTTTGCCGATATGGCAACTGCTGCTTTGGATGAAGAGACTCGCACCTTGCAAGCGACAAACAGAAAGCTCGATATCGCCCGTAAAGAGGCAGAGGGCATCAGCGAAATGAAATCGCAGTTTCTTTCGACCGTTAGCCACGAAGTGCGCACGCCTTTGACCGCCATCAGCGGTATTTTGGTACTGCTCGAACGGGCCGATTTGCCCGCCAAACAAGCAAAGCTTGTTATAGCTGGAAAGAAAGCTTCGGAAAACCTGATCAAACTCCTCACTGACGTGCTTGATTCATCACGGCTTGAGGCAAAAGCCGTCGAGCTTTGGGAACGCGACATCTTTGTACGACCCTTGGTCGAAGAGTGGAAAACTCTGGCGCGCGGGATGATCAGCAAAGCGGATAAAGACATTCAGGTCGTGTCACGCATTTCCAATGACACGCCAGACAAGATCATCGCGGATGACATTCGCATGTCACAGGTGCTTAACAATCTGATGGACAATGCGATCCGCTTTACTCAGCAGGGCGAAATTTCCATCAAGACATTTATTCCCAAAAACGAGCCAAACACGCTTGTTATCGCTATCGAGGACAGTGGCATTGGTATAGCCAAAGCCGATCTTGACGTCATTTTCGAGCGCTTCCGTCAGGTCGATGGCTCTATCACACGCGAGCGCGGTGGTGCTGGGCTTGGACTGGCAATCAGCCACGATCTGATTGAACTGATGGGCGGTGAACTACGGGTCACCAGCGAGTTAGGAAAAGGCACTGTGTTCAAGCTGCACATGCCAATCAATGGATCAAACGCAAAGGAACATGAAACGTGAGCAACGTAGTACTTGTTGTTGAAGACGACGCGCTGTCGCAATTTGTCATCGTCGAGATGTGCAAAGAACTGGGGTTCGATTGCATCACTGCCGACGATGGCGACGAAGCGATTGAACTTGTGACGCAAAAGGCCTCGCAGATCGGCGTGGTTTTGATGGATATCCACATGCCAAGAGTGTCGGGGTTGGACGCCACAGGCGCAATCCGCGCGAAAAAAGAGGATCCGCCCAAGAACTTACCCGTGGTCGCGACAACGGCGGATGAAAATTGGCACAATCCCAAACTCTGCTCGGAACATGGGTTTAACTCGGTGCTTGAAAAGCCGGTGAGTTTGCAAAAACTAAGTGAGACTTTGCACCAATACGCAGCCTAGGCGCTAACGCACGCGAATTGGAACGCTTGCAAGCGAATGTATAGTGCTGTTGATCGCAGGCACGACTGGCCCTGCTAGCTCAAAGCGCTCGATCCGGTCGGCCAGCGCGTTCAGCAGCGCGGTGATCTCAAGCCGCGCGAGGTGCATTCCAAGGCAAGCATGAACACCGTGCCCGAAACCCACATGTCCCCGCGCCTTTCGCTCGATATCAAAGCGATCAGGGTCGGGAAACTTCTGCGCATCTCGGTTTGCCGCGCCAAATACCATCAGCGCGCGCGTGCCCGCCTTTAGCTGGACGCCGCCAACCTCGATATCCTCGGCAACATAGCGCGAGAAGGCCTTGATCGGGGTGTTCAGGCGCACAACTTCCTCAATCGCGTTAGGGATCAGCGTGCGGTCTTTGCGCAGCTTTTCCCACTGCTCAGGCTGGCGCGCAAACAGCATCATCGCGTAGCCAATAGCGGAAATCGTCGTGTCCAAACTCGGCGCAATGTAATCGCGCATCAGCTCGACCGCTTTGTTTGGCACAATGCCACTGGCGATCCCTTTTTGCGTCGCGCGATCTGCCCAACCATCGGACTTGAGCCCCTCAATCGTTTCGGGGTTATCAAGGAAAGCCCGCAGCTTTTTCATCTTTGCCAGCGCTGCATCGCGCCGCGCGCGCGGATCACCCATCATCTCAAACGTCGCAGCGCCCCAACCGAGCATATTCTCCGAGCCTTCGCGCCCAAGCCCAACCAAATCGCGCACAATCGTAAGCGGCAGATAGGGCGCAAGCTCGCTAGCGGCATCAAATTCCCCGGCGCGGCTCAAGCGTTCTGCGATGTGGTGCGCTTCGATCTCCACGCGCTCTTTCACATCATTCAAGGCACGCGGCGTGAGCGGCGCAAAGGTGATCGCCCGCGTCGCGTCATGCTGTGGCGGATCAGAGTGCAAGGTGCTGCCAATCAGCACTTTGTTCACGTCTTCATTGATCGACACGCCCTTGCCCGATTGAAACACACGGTGATTGCGCAGCGATTTTGTCAGATCCTCAAAGCCGCAAATCGCATGCAGGTTGTTGGCAGGCAGCCAAACAACAGAACCAAGCGCCAGCATCTTGTGATAGGACGCAACAGGGTCTGCAAGGGCACTGTCTTCGTAGAAATCGACGTCGCAGATCGGGGCGCCGCTGCTGTGAATGTCGATCATCTAAGACCCTTACGCCAATCGCGTCGCCCGCGGGCTTTCATCCATCTGGAAGGTCAGATGATCCAGCAAGCGCATGCTGAGCGCCGCTTTGGTGCTGGCGTGCTCTGCATCGTCCCACAGGTTTTTGCACTCGCGCGGATCAGCTTTCAGATCATACAACTCGCCCCAATCCTCGCCTGCATAAATCGTCATGCGCCAATCAGCAGTGCGCAGGGTGCGCACGCGCGCAGCATGCGAGAAGCCCAAGCGAACGCCGCCATCATTGTGCTCTATGAACACCTCTTCGCGGTGCGGCGTGTCACCGTCCAAAGCGTCCAGAAAACTCTGCCCTTGAATGCCGTTGTAGGGTGCCAGACCTGCGCGTTCTAGAATGCTTGCAGAGATATCGATGGTCGAGGCCATGCTTGATGTCTCAACCCCCGCACGCGTTTGTGGATCGGACCAAATCATCGGGACACGCGTGATAGAGGGCAACATGATCGGCCCTTTCAGCAACATGTTGAAATCGCCCAGATAATCCCCGTGATCAGAGGTAAAGATAATTACCGTATTATCATACTCGCCCGACGCTTTCAGCGCGTCAATCACGCGGCCAATATGATCATCGATCATCGTGATCATGCCAGCGGTAAGCGCTTTGGCTTCGCGTATATGTTGATCATCCGCACGGAAAAGCGCCTGCGGGATCGGAGGTTTAATGCCCTTCTCCCACATCTCGCTCACGCGCTGCATCACGGGCGTTGGGTTTTCGTGATCATCAAAGGGCAGGTCCACGTCGAAATCATCAGGGTCATACATATCCCAATATTTTCCGGGCGGATTGAATGGATGATGCGGATCGGGAAAGGACACGAAGGCAAAGAACGGATCATCGCTGCCCTCGCGCGCCTCTAGATACTCAACCGCCTTATCCGCGACCCAAGCCGTTGGATACTTATCCTCTGGAATCGGGGTGCGATAGGCTTGCGGGCAGGTGTACTCATGCGCAAGCTCGAACGCAGGGTCATGCAAATCCTGCCAGTTCGCCGTTGTTTCGCGGAACCATTGACCATACTGGCCGCCGCAACGATCCCCATGACTCGTGACCATATCCACATGTTGAAACCCATAGTAAGGCGTTTCGAATTCGGTCTCGGAGGACCCCTGAAAGCTAACGGGTTGTTCCTTGGTGTAGCGCCCTGCTTCGGGCTTCCACGCCTCTGGGATCAA
>CAYQZI010000160.1:0-7148 GCA_964421835.1 uncultured Planktotalea sp. | reverse complement strand
CCAATGCCAGAGCTCGCGCCGGTGATCAAAATGCTTTTCATATCTCTTCACTCTCCAAGGTCAGGGTCGCCGCAGGCGCAGCACGCAAGTCATCCACGCGCAGAGCGCCGCTCGGGCGCGATAAGCGATTGCGCGTGACCCAGATCAAACGTTCCTGCGCGCGCGTAATCGCAACATAGGCCAGGCGCTTCCACAAAGGTTGCCCTGCCTCCACTCTGCCCATGCGCGCCGCAACAAACAAGTCCGGTGAAAACACTTGAACCGTGTCCCACTGACTGCCTTGCGCTTTGTGGATCGTTACGGCTGCGCCATGCAAAAACGTAGCGCCCATGCGGGCCGCAAAAGGGATGAAGGGTTCTTCCTCGTCCGGCATTTCAATCTTTACGATAGACGCGGCAGAGACTTGCGGATCCTCTGCACCCATCACATGAAGTCGCGAAAATCCGGGCTTGCGACCGGGTCCAAGATAAATGACCTGCGCGCCTTTGATCAGCCCTCGCGCTTCCAGATCGAGACGCTTTTTGCGGTGCTTGAGCGGCAATTCAATGCCGTCGCAGATCAAAGGTTCACCCTCAAGCAACGCGTCCGCGGGCGCGCCATGAACAGAGCGAAACGCGTTGATCAATCTGATCCGCGTCGCGTTGCGCCAGACCAAAACGGGCGAGCGCGCCATAAGATCAACCTCAACCCGTTGACCCCAGACCACGCGATCATCCTTGCGCGCGGCCTCTTCGACCATTTGCTCAAAACTTTGGAAATCAAGTTGCGGATCAGCCAAAGCATGGGCCAGATCAAGGATCGGATTATCGGCATCTTGGCGGTGGATACGGCTCAGCTCCAACTTGCGCGGACCCGACAAACCATCAAACACCATCGCGCCAGATTGATTGACGGGGGCCAGCTGCGCAGGATCACCAAACAGCACCAAGGTTGGAAAAATCTCTTTAAGATCATTGAATTGCTTTTCATCCAGCATCGAGGATTCATCAACAAAACCAATATCCAACGGATCTTCGCGCCGCTTCCAACCTGTGATGAAATCAGAGCCACGCAGCCCCGCAGTCGCCAAAGCGCCAGGCACGGACTTGTTCAGTTTGAAGAACTCCATTGCGCGATCCAGCGCTTCGTCGGTCAGCCCTTCGATGCTCGGTCGTTCGCCGTTGCCAGAGAGCCATTCGGCGACTTTTTCATACTCCGGATCATAGACTGGCGTGTATAAAATACGGTGGATCGTCGTCGCAGGCACACCGCGCATGCGCAAAACAAACGCAGCTTTGTTGGTCGGGGCCAAAATCGCCAGCGTGCGTTTGTCTTTCTTTTTTCGGCTCTCAAATTCACCCGAAACAATACCAACACCAGCGGCTTCGAGCGCTTTGTAAAGCTCGGCCAAAAGCAAGGTTTTGCCCGAACCCGCCTTGCCGATCAGCGCCATCACGCTTTGCTCCGGGCCTTGCGGCGGCATGAGCAGGGAGTCGTCTAAATCGATCCCAGCTGAACGCAGCATGGCGGTGACCGCATCAAAGGCAGCGGCCTGATCATCAGAGAGCGTGAGCGCGGGCAAATCCATGAGAGCAAGGTATCTGCGCCCCTTGGAAATCACCAGCGCTGCTTTGCATCGTTCAGGCGATTTTTGCCAAGGCGGGATGGTCGCTGCCAAAGGTGCGTTCGAACCAAAGGTGTGACAAAGCGGGCGAAATGCCCGCCTTTTGAGCAACACGAATGCGCGCTTCAGGAGAGAAGGACCAAAGCCCAACACTGATCTTCGCGCGCCCTTCACCTGTGCTGCCCAAAACCTCTGGGCTGGCACCGATCATACGATAAATGCGCACCATGCGGGCATCGAAAACGCCAACGAAATGGTGCACGTTGAAATTCTCCATGATCTCACCCCCCGCAAGCATCAAAGCAGCAGCGGTCCTTGGCTGTGCAGTGCGCGACAAGCAAAAGCGCGTGCATTCCCAGATTTCAGGGCTACGTACATCGCCGCCACCCAGAATATCGGAAAAATGTTCATTCACCATTGTGCGCCCTGTGCTTGGCAGCATGCGCATAGAGCCACCATGGCTTCCGTCCGCCTGTTGATAAATCACGTAGAGCGGGTTCAGATCGTCGTATTCGTCGCGCTCAAATCCATTTTCCTCTACCGATACCTCCCAGCCCAAACGTGTTTTGAATTGGTCCGCTCGGTCTAGAAACATCGACGCTTCGAGCTTTGGCAGCTTGCTCAACTCGTCCGCATATAAATATCTGATCATCATCATTATCCCCATCACTATGACGGAGAAAACTGACAAACTGGGCTTTAACCCCTGTGAACAGAGCGCGCGGTAAGTTGGGGTTTAGACAACGATTAACCCTCGGCTCATCGCGCGCGCGACGGCGTGGGTTGTGTTCACCGCCCCAAGTTTGAAGCGCGCAGATTCAATATAGACGCGCAAAGTATGCTCGGAAATTTCCATCGTGTCCGCCGCTTTGGCACGGTTGAAGCCCATCGCAAGAAAGGTCATCGCATCGGTTTCACGCGGGGAAAGCGTGCGCGAGGCTTTGGGAATGCGTTCAGGCTCAAACTCAAGCGCTTTTTGGTTGAAAAAATGCGCGAGCAAAATCAACTGTCTGCGATGCTTGTTCTTGAATGCTTGCCATTCTTCATCAGTGCAGTTGTGCGACGTGGTGAACAACGCATATTGCCCGTTTGGCCCACGCATCGGGATAGAGAAACCCTGATTGCCGACGCCGTATTCTATCGCCTCTGTTCGAAAACTGCGCGCAGCTTTTGAAGACCAATCAAGGCGCTTCCAATCCACGGGATGAAAGCGTTGATAGCATCCTTGGATGACCGGATCGATGCGCAGGTAATCGTTCTCTAGGTAGCGTTCGACCCAAGCCGGCGAATAGGTGCCGCACCCATATTGATCACCTTGGCTATTCACCCAATGATAGACCATATGATCGATGCGGTAGGTTTCACACAGCTCCGCAATGACCGTTTGTAGGTCTTCAAGCCCTGCTGCGCGCTCGAGCGCTGCTAGGTTGCGGTCCACGTCCACTTGATGCCAAATTTGAGCCAACGATTGGCCTTTCGATTAAACCGTCGAGTTCCGCGGAAGCCACGCTATGCGTGTTGTCGAGTTCCCGCTCCAACGCTGTTAGGCCATTGAGAGACGCGAATTTCTTCAGATCCGTCAGTACGTCCAGTATCCAACTATTATTCATGATGACTCTCGTGATTAGGGGTTAACGAATGATTAACACAACCTTAACATGAGCGGATTAATAAAAGGTATTCGCGGAAAACAACTCCCCAGAAATAGTGAGGGCGTGAAATCTAAGGCCTTGAGGAGACTGAATGGGTTATCAAGATGCAAAACGCCCGCGATCCCAAAAGCGATTCGCGGGCGTCGTTGTTTCTAATGTGGAAACAATTGTGGATTAAACTGCGCTCAGAGCATCTTCAAAAGTGCGCAAACCCGTTTTCGGGGCCTGAACCAGAACAGACATATTGCCCGGCTTATGCTCATTGCGCAGCATCTTCATATGCGCCTCTGGCAGCTGATCCCACTCAAAGACTTCGGACATGCATGGATCAAGACGGCGCTCTAGCATCAACTGGTTTGCCGCGGAGGCCTGTGCAAGATGCGCAAAGTGGCTCCCCTGAAGGCGCTTCTGATGCATCCACATGTAACGCACGTCGAACGTCAGGTTGAATCCCGATGTTCCCGCGCAGATCACGACCATGCCGCCCTTTTTCACCACGAATGTGGATACGGGGAATGTCGCTTCGCCGGGATGTTCGAACACCATGTCAACATTGTTGCCTTTGCCAGTGATGTCCCAGATCGCTTTGCCGAACTTGCGCGCTTCTTTGAACCACGTCGCATATTCCGGCGTGTTCACCGTCGGCAGTTGCCCCCAGCAATCAAAATCCTTGCGGTTCAAAACGCCCTTGGCCCCAAGGCCCATAACGAAATCGCGCTTGTCCTCGTCTGAAATCACGCCAATCGCATTCGCGCCAGCGGTGTTGATCAGCTGGATCGCATAAGAACCAAGACCACCAGACGCGCCCCAGACCAGAACGTTCTGACCCGGCTTCAAGTCATGTGGCTCGTGACCGAACAGCATACGATACGCCGTGGCAAGTGTCAGCGTGTAGCAGGCCGCCTCTTCCCACGTTAGATGCTTGGGGCGTGGCATAAGTTGTTGCGCTTGCACGTTGGTAAACTGCGCGAAAGAGCCATCCGGCGTCTCGTAGCCCCAGATACGCTGGCTTGGCGAATACATCGGATCGCCGCCATTGCAGTGCTCATCATCGCCGTCATCTTGGTTGCAGTGGATCACCACTTCATCGCCAACTTTCCAACGCTTGACCTTGTCACCCACCGCCCAAACGATGCCAGAGGCGTCAGAACCAGCGATGTGAAACGGCTGCTTGTGACCATCAAACGGAGAGATCGGCTGGCCTAGTGACGCCCAAACGCCGTTGTAGTTCACACCTGCGGCCATCACCAGAACAAGCACTTCGTGGCTATCGAGCACTGGCACATCGAGCACTTCCTGCTCCATCGCTGTATCCGGCTCGCCATGGCGCTCGCGGCGGATTGCCCAAGCGTACATTTTCTTCGGGACATATCCGAGAGGCGGCATTTCGCCCATCTCATACAGATCTTTCTCTGGCGCGTCATACGCCACAATTCCGGTTTCTGTGTCCAAAGCCATGCTGTCCTCCTTAAATTCGCTGCAACGCAGAATCGTTGCTCCTTATTTGGAGTAGAGGGCGTCACGCAACAATGCAACACTTGATCGCTATTTTTGGTAACTTTATAACCCAGCAGTCGCAGCATTGATGCTGCACGCGCATCCTTAGGTCTTGAGATGCGCAATCGTGTTCGCGTAATAGCGCAAGGCGAAACGTTGTTTTTCATCAACAATGATGCGGTCGCCCTCAGTTCGCAGGATCTTGCGCTCGCTGAGGTGCTTCAATGCAATTTCAGCCGTATAGCCAATGTCACCACGCGGTAGGTGCACATGCGCGCTTTTCATACTGTCCAGTTCGTCTTGCAACAGCTGAGACAGATCGCCTACTGCAATGCTTTCGCGCTCTTGCATGACGGAGGCGAGCAAAGGCACGGGCACCACTGGCACGATATCCGCGATCCGCTCCATCAGCTCATCCGCAAGCACCTGCGCGTCTGGCGCGCCGTGCTTTTGCGCATGGGTGCGCAGCGACACTGCGGGGCCAAAACTGACTGCCGCATAGCCAAAGCGGTGAAAACGACCGCTGACACGCAACCACAGTTGTTTCACAAAGAAACCAGCGACAACACTAATGCGCGCACGAAAACGCCGCGTGCCTGCGGCATCTGCAGCCATAAGGATGCGATCTTCGAGAACACGGTCATAGTTCAGCGCGACTGGCACGAAGAGCACTTCGCGGCTCTCTTCTTCATATCCATCGGTGATGTATTTCAGCAGACCAAGCTTTGCAGGCGCCAGCTTGCCATCAAGAGACAAGCCCCCCTCAGGGAACATCGCCTGCGTCACGCCCGCTTGCGTTGCCAAATGCACATAGCGCGCCAAAACGCGTCGATAGAGATCCCCGCGCGATTTGCGGCGGATAAAATAGGCACCCATTGCCTTGATCAAACGGCTCAGCGGCCAAACACGCGCCCATTCCCCAACCGCATAGGCCAGCGCGGATCGTTCAGCCGCAAGATACGTGACCAAAACGTAGTCCATGTTCGAGCGGTGGTTCATCACAAAGACAACTGTCGCATCCTTGTCGAGCGCACTGAGCCCTGCCTCATCATGATAGCCAAGCCGCACACGATAAAGCGCATTGCTCAAACCGCGCGCGAGGCGAATGGCAAAGCCGAAATACGCCGTGGCGCTGAAAGACGGCACAATTTCACGCGCATATTTGCGGGCTTGCTCAAACGCCACATTCTCAGGAACGCCGTTGCGACGCGCATGATCCGCAATCGCTTGGCTCACATCAGGGTCATAGATCAAACGTTGGATCATGTCGTAGCGACGGGCCAGCTTGAACGGCTCAATCGGGCGTTCAAGGCGCGCGTTTACACGCTTAACGACACGCTCCATCCGACGCCGGAAGAACCAACGCACAGATGGAAACAGGAAATGGGAGGCAAAAGTAACCACCGCAAACAAAAGGATCAGGCCAAAGAGCCAAATGGGAATTTCTATTGTTTGCGTCATCAAGCGACTGTTTCAGCAAGGCGACTGCGGGTAAATATGATTCTTAGGAATGAGTTAAGGATTGAAACGAAATGTCGGCCTTTCGCATCACTTCTGGCTTTGAAGAAAGCGAGCGCGCTGTCATCGCTGCCCTCTATTGGGAGGCCTTTTCGCACAAGCTGAGCTTTGGGCTTGGCCCTAACGCAAAGGGCATCGCCTTTCTTTCGCGCGTCGCGAATCCGCGCTTTGCGCTATGCGCGCGTGATAACACAGGCGCAATCCTTGGCATTGCAGGCTTTAAGACATCTGAAGGTGCCTTGATTGGTGGGGGTTTTGCCGACCTGCGCGCGATCTATGGCGGCCTTGGGGCGACCTGGCGTGCAGCTTTGCTTTCGGTGTTGGAACGTGACTTAGAAACTGGCTCACTTTTGATGGACGGAATTTGCGTCACTCGCGCGGCACGCGGCATGGGGCTCGGGACAGCGCTGTTGCATGCGATCAAGGACGAAGCGCGCACGCAAGACTGCGTAGATGTGCGCCTTGATGTGATCGACAGCAATCCGCGCGCCAAAACGCTTTATGAGCGCGAAGGCTTTGTGGCGGGCAAGACGCACTCCCTTGGCCCGCTGAAACATGTCTTTGGATTTTCAACCGCGACAGAAATGCGCTTTACGCTCTGACGCTGGACCCTAAATGCCGCAACGCAGCGAATTGACACTTGCGCAAAATTACATATAGATACCCTCAAACGTAATAAAATTACCAAACTGATTCATGAGGGCCCTTATGACCGACACATCCACTGCCGTGAAAAAAGATCGCCCTTGGCTCATCCGGACTTATGCGGGTCATTCCACGGCCAAAGCCTCTAACGCGCTCTATCGTGGCAATCTCGCCAAAGGCCAGACGGGTCTGTCTGTGGCGTTCGATCTGCCAACGCAAACGGGGTACGACAG
>CAYQZI010000159.1:3639-7179 GCA_964421835.1 uncultured Planktotalea sp. | reverse complement strand
GGTTTGGACTTTAGTTCCGGATGGAACTGCACACCGATGAACCAAGGGTGATCTGTCCACTCGACAATCTCGGGAAGACGGCCATCGGGCGACATGCCAGAAAAGCTGAGACCCGCTTTTTCGAGCTTGTCTTTATAAGCGATATCAACCTCATAGCGGTGACGGTGACGTTCCTCGATGGCGGTGGAGCCATAGACATCCGCTACTTTGGAGCCAGAGGTGAGCGTCGCGTCATAGGCCCCCAAACGCATGGTGCCGCCTTTGGCATCATCCGCTTTGCGGCTGACTTTTGCATTGCCCTGCACCCATTCTTTAAGGTGGTAAACGACGGGTTCGAATCGCTTTTTACCTGCTTCATGGTCAAACTCTTCCGAGCCGGCAGAAGAAACACCCGCAACGTTGCGCGCCGCTTCAATCACGGCCATTTGCATGCCGAGGCATATCCCAAGGTAGGGAATATTGTTTTCGCGCGCGTATTGTGCGGCTTTGATTTTGCCCTCTGTTCCGCGCTCGCCAAAGCCGCCGGGCACCAGGATTGCGTGGAACCCTTCGAGGTAGGGTGCGGCATCGGTGGAATCGAAGACCTCAGCATCAACCCAAGAGACATTCACTTTGACACGGTTGGCCATGCCGCCGTGTGTCAGCGCTTCTTTGATGGATTTGTAAGCGTCCTCAAGTTGCGTGTATTTGCCGACAATCGCCACGTTCACTGCGCCATCTGTGTTGTGAATACGGTCTGCGACATCTTCCCAAACCGACAGATCAGGGCGCGGGGCAGGGCTAATGTCAAAGGCATCAAGCACGGCTTGGTCCAGCCCTTGCGCGTGATAAGCGAGCGGCGCTTCGTAGATCGATTTCAGATCGTAGGCCGCCACGACGCTTTCTTTGCGTACGTTACAAAAGAGCGCGATCTTCTCGCGTTCTTTTTCGGGGATCGGATGCTCTGAGCGGCACACGAGAATATCGGGCGCAAGGCCGATGCTTTGCATTTCCTTGACCGAGTGCTGCGTTGGCTTGGTCTTTAGCTCGCCCGAGGCGGCGAGATAGGGCAGCAACGTCAGGTGCATATAGATGCACTGACCACGCGGGCGGTCGTGGGAGAATTGGCGGATGGCTTCAAAGAAGGGCAGGCCCTCGATATCGCCCACTGTGCCGCCAATTTCACAAAGCATGAAGTCGACTTCGTCTTCGCCAATGGCGATGAAGTCTTTGATTTCATTGGTCACATGCGGAATGACTTGAATGGTTTTGCCCAAGTAATCGCCGCGGCGCTCTTTTTCGAGGACGTTGGTGTAAATGCGGCCCGACGAAATGGAATCGGTTTTACGCGCAGGCACGCCTGTAAAACGCTCGTAGTGACCGAGGTCGAGATCCGTTTCAGCCCCATCATCGGTTACGAAGACTTCGCCATGCTCGAACGGGCTCATCGTGCCGGGATCGACGTTGAGATAGGGATCAAGCTTGCGCAAACGCACCGAAAAGCCACGCGCTTGGAGCAAGGAGCCAAGGGCCGCAGAGGCGAGACCTTTGCCAAGGGAGGAGACGACGCCGCCTGTAATAAAGATAAATCTTGCCATGTGGCTCGCGCCTCCCCGTGAGGACCAAAATGCGCCCGAAAGGCTGCAAAAGTGGTCAATTTTCAAGTGATCGGTGTCGCAAAAATACCGATACTCACGGGATTTGAGCGTTACAGGATTCGTGTGAGATTCGCAAGCCAGCCGCTACATGATGTTGCGGCAAGCGATGCAATATCTAACCTTAGTAAGACCTAGTCCGCGCGTGGAACCAAGGGTGCGGTGTCATCCACGCTTGGAGGCAGCAGGCTGTCGCCTTCACCCAGACCGGATGGCGCTGTTTCTGTGGCGGCCGCAGGCGCGTCGCCCAACCGATCAAGCACCGAGCTGCCCGCGGATTTCTGCGCCGCGATGATGGTCAAAGTGATCGAAGTACAAATGAATGCGATCGCGAGGATCCACGTCACCTTGCCTAGTGCCGTCGCTGCCGCGCGGCCCGACATTGCGCCGCCACCACCGCCACCACCGCCCATGCCAAGGCCGCCCCCTTCGGAGCGTTGCATCAGAACGACGCCGATCAAAGCCAAAGCCAAGAGGAGGTGAATGATCAGAACGACGTTTTCCATGGGTGCCTGCGCGTTAGTGGTACAGCGTGCTATCTAGGCAATGATGCGGGTCCGTGCAACCCGTCAATCATGCGAAGTCACGTCAAAGTAGGTTGCGTTGATCGAGATCGGAAAATTGACTGAGCGCGCGATGAAGCAATGGTTGTGAATGCGGCCATGGACTTCATCGGCGAGGGCTGTGTCACTGCCCGGTGCGAGGCCAATTTTGGGCTGCAGGGTCGCGTGGATGAAACGGCCTGTGCCATCGGGCAGACTTTCGCCTGTGCCGATGGGGTTGTCTTCATAGCTCTGCACAACGAGTCCCGCATCAGAGGCAAGATGTAAAAACCACAGCATGTGGCAGGAACTAAGCGCCGCGATCAGCATATCTTCGGGGTTATAGAGCGCGGTATTGCCCCCAAGCATTGGATCGTTTGAGCAAGCAATCGCGGGCTTACCAGCACTTTGAAGGGTCCAATCGCGCGTATAGGCGCGATAGCTTGACGTGCCAGTGCCCTGATTGCCCGTCCACTTTAGGGTGGCGGTGAAATCATGCTGCTTACTCATCGACATCATCAATGTCGGACTGGCCGGATATCGCGCGGCGGATGTGCGACCAGCTGAGGCCGACCCCAAGCACAAGGCTCAGCGCAATCAGGCCAAGCCAAAGGTTGGCGGCTTGGTTTTGCAGATCGAGCCAGCCGAAATCGTAGAGCACCCAAAGGAGCGCAGCAACAAGGGCAAGCACCAGAGCCATGCCGAAGGGGCCGATAGAGCGTAGCGTGGCGCGCAAGAAAATAATGTAGCCAATAAGCAAGATCAGCCCGCTTAGAACGATGAGCGGGAGTTGATCAGAGAGGTTTTGATAAGACCAGCGGACCCAATTCAAATCCGTCGGGTTATATGTCGCGGCAAGCAGGACGAAGGCGATGAGCCAGCGGATGGCGATACGGATCATGGGTGGCTCCTCTGGGTTTATCTAGGTTTTTGCTGATGTACGCGCGCATGTCTAGTGCTTGCGCCTGTTGAGCGCGTGGATGAGTTTATTGGCAAGATGAAGCGGGGCGACGTGCATTTCATCGGCGCTGCGGCGAAATAGCGGTTTCGCTTAGGGGAAGTGCGCTCTATACGGGCGCGGGTTTGACGTAATGAAAAAGGTCTCAAAGCATGGCGAATGTGGTTGTTGTTGGCGCTCAGTGGGGCGACGAAGGAAAAGGCAAGATTGTCGATTGGCTCAGCGAGCGTGCCGATATTGTCGCGCGTTTTCAAGGCGGTCACAATGCGGGCCACACGCTGGTGGTTGATGGCGAGGTATATAAATTGCACGCGCTTCCCTCTGGTGTTGTGCGCGGCGGCAAGCTGTCGGTGATCGGCAATGGTGTGGTGCTCGACCCTTGGCATTTGCTGAAAGAGATCGAGAC
>CAYQZI010000159.1:0-3539 GCA_964421835.1 uncultured Planktotalea sp. | reverse complement strand
GGGCCGTTTCCGACAGAGCTTGAGGATGCGGACGGTCAACGCTTAGGCGAGCGCGGGCATGAATTTGGCACCACAACAGGGCGCAAGCGGCGCTGTGGTTGGTTTGACGCAGCTTTGGTGCGTCAGACTTGTGCCACTTCTGGTGTGACGGGGATTTCACTGACGAAACTGGACGTTTTGGACGGGTTTGAGACGTTGAAAATCTGCACAGGCTATATGCTGGATGGCGAACGCATCGACTACTTGCCAACCGCCGCGGATCATCAAGCGCGCTGCACGCCGATCTATGAAGAGATGCCGGGTTGGTCTGAAAGCACTGAGGGCGCGCGCTCTTGGGCGGATCTGCCTGCGAATGCGATCAAATATGTGCGCCGCATCGAAGAGTTGATTGATTGCCCTGCTGCGCTAGTTTCCACCTCACCGGAACGAGAGGATACGATCCTCGTCACTGACCCGTTTGAGGACTAATGGCACTTTCATATAAATCCCGCAGGCGCTGGTCGCTTGTTATTTTGCTGATCGGCATGCCGCTTTACATCATGTTTGCGGTGGCTGGTGTCGCGCTGTTGTTTCAATTGACAGGGCGTCCACCGATGTGGCTGGAATTCGCGATTTACGTTTTCTTGGGCGTGGTTTGGATTTTCCCGTTCAAGAAGGTGTTTATGGGCATCGGTCAAGCAGACCCTGACGCCGCATCGCACGAGTAGGCGGCACATATGAAAACGGCGGCCCCGAGCAGAGGGCCGCCGTTTCTTTTGCGCCGCTCGCAGGGGTTAACCCACGGCGCGCGTGTCCGGTTTAAAGCTGATACGATCAGAAACGGTAAAGCGCCCGCCTGCGATCTTCTCGATTTTACCTTGGCGTAAGAGTTGCCCGAAAGAGCGCAGCCCGTCTTCGCGTGAAAAGTTCTCTTCCTGAACCATGCGTACTTTGGTCATGAGCTGAGGGCGCGAGAATTGATCGCGGCCCTCGACATAGGCAAGATATGCGGCGGCGGCTTCAAGCAGATCAGGCAGCTCTGTCGCGCCAAGCTCTTCGGCAAACTCGTTGAACGTGCCGCCCTCTGGTGCGACTTCTGACGCGATATCGCGTGCTGAGGGTGCAGGAGGAGCGGCGGTCGTGTCGCCTGCTTTGATCCGGCGCGGGCGCACAGGTTTCACGGGCTCTGTCGGAGCTGCTTGCGCAGCCTCCGCCTCAGGCGCATCGGGGGTATCAACGCGTTGCTCTGCAACCAATTTCAAAGGTGGGCGCGCGGAGGCGGGCACAGCGTTTTCCGCGCTGAGACGGCGCACAGGACGGCGTGGCTGAACCGCGCTTTGCAAATCATCACGGTAATCAAGCGTTTCATCCACGTCATCTTGCTGTGGGCGGACAGATTTATCTGCGCGCGCTGAGGCAACGGCCGCGCGCAAGTGCCCGAGTGCATTGCGCCGCTTTTTGCCATCCGGCTCATTCAGTTCAGAGCTTGTCTGATCCATGAGGCGGTCCATTTCCACATCTGGCTCGGCAACAAGATCATCGACGCCGCGGGCGTTGAAGGCCTGCGCCTGTTCTGGAGCCGGATCAAATGCGTCAAACGCTTCAGGCTGCACATCGTCTGCGATAGGGGCGGCTTGCTCAGGTTGCTCAGGAAGACCTGACAGTTCGGCTTCCACTGCGGCCAATTCACGGGCGAGTTCGTCCTCATCATCATGCGACAGGCTGCTTTCCTGCGGTGGCTGGGTAATATCAGGCTGCGCCGTCTCCTCGATGTCTTCTTCGATGTCGCCGCTCGCGATGGCGGCTTCAAACTCTTCGCGTTTCATTTTTATAACGCGAGCGCGGATTGGCGCTTTGCGAGCTTCGGGCGATGCGGTTTGCGCGGGATCGATTGATGTTTCGGCCAGCTCTGTTTCAAGTGGAGCAAGATCAAGATCCGCATCAAGATCAGCGCTGGGTTCGCTTGCAACTTCGGCGCTGAGCTTGGACATCACGTTGGAAATAGCGTCTTGCGTCTCCTGCTCTGCGCCCTCGATCTGCGTCTCCTCAATGGCGTCCTCAGTGGTTTCATCGAGATCAAGAAGGTCTTCTAGATCCGTATCACCGGGCTGACCTTGCATGATGTCATCCGAGTGTTCGTCTTCGGAGTAGGGCTGAGTTTGTGGCGCATCAACAGGTTGACCCACAACGGCCCGAATGCGCGCAAGTTTGGCGGCGACCGAGTCGGGTTCCTGTTGATCACGCGCGGCTTGCTCTGCAAGCATCGCTGCCTCTTGAGCGGCCTTTTCTTTGCGCTCGGCTTCCGCTTTGCGCTCGGCTTCTGCTTGGCGTTCGGCTTCTGCTTTCGCTTGAGCCTCTGCCTGAGCCTGCGCTTCACGCTCAGCTTCTGCTTTGCTTGCTGCTTCAGCGTCAGATTTTTCTTGAGCCAAGCGGGTTTCTTCGGCTTTTTGCTCCGCGGCTACGCGCTCTGCTTCGGCTTTTGCTACAGCATCGGCCTGCGCCTTTGCTTCGGCATCGGCCTGCGCTTTCGCCTCAGCGTCTGCTTTTGCCTTGCGTTCTGCCTCGGCTTGCTCTGCTGCGAGCGCTTCTTTTTCTTCCGCGACCTTCGCTTCAACGGCTTCTGCATCCGCTGCGGCCTTTTCTTCTGCGAGCCGTGCGCGGCGTGCGGCGCGCGCGGCTATACGATCTTGGGCGTCCTTCGCCGCGCGCTCTTCTTCAGCGCGCGCTTCTTGTTCGGCAATTTCACTCAAGCGCTTTTGCTCTAGCTCGGCTGCGGCTTTGGCTTGCGCTTCGGCTTCTGCTGCAAGCGCTTCGTCATCGACTTCGCTTTGGGTTTCAAGCTGTGCCAAAGGCGCGGCAGTGCGCAGCACGAACTTATCACCCTCTTTATGCGCTTCCACGCGGCGCGACACTTCGCGCTCGGCGATACGCGCAAGCATGTCTGCATCGGGGGTGGGCGGCTCCGCTCCGAAATAGCGATCATCAGCTGCGAGGTCGCGGAAATACTCAGCGATGGCTTTCATCGTATCGAACGAATCGTCAAACCCCTCCAAGGTGCAGGAGAAGGTTCCGTAGGAAACCGTGAGAACTTTGCTCGAATTTACCATGATCTACTCGCTTTACTTAATATCAGTGTGGTTAATAACTACGCTGTGGCGACCAAAGCGGCCCGAATCTGTGACTGAGAGCGTATCATTTCGTGTCCCAAATGTGATCTGTTTCGCAAAAAGGTGTTAATCTGACGTGATTTCTAAAATTGTGCACAAATTAGAGCCTATTTGTCTGGTTGGCGGGGCTGCTGTTTCGGACGTGCAGTTGAAGCGTGCTGTTTCAATGGCTCCAACACTTGTCGCGGCTGACGGCGGTGCGGCGCATATCGTGCGAGCAGGCAAGGTGCCGGAGGCGGTCATAGGAGATATGGATTCGCTTTCTGGCGATTTAAAGGCCACCCTGCCAAAGGGCATCCTTCACCGCGTAGAGGAACAAGACAGCACAGATTTTGAGAAATGTCTGATGCGGATAGAAGCGCCGCTGGTCGTTGGGCTTGGCTTTCTGGGCGG
>CAYQZI010000158.1:4988-7336 GCA_964421835.1 uncultured Planktotalea sp. | reverse complement strand
GTTGCGATCCAAGGGGCGAAAGGCACTTTGCTAAAGGGCCGCACCGATCTTAGCTTTGGGCGGCTAAATGCAAGCGGTCTTTATATCCAAGCAGATCTTGGGCTATCGGCGACAGACAATGCTAACGCGGCACCCAACACCGCCAATACCTCTAGCAGTGTGATCCTGCGCACGGGCCGCGCGGCGGATCGCTTTAGCTATGGCGTTTTCGTCGGCGCATTTCAGTCTGATCATGACAACGACACGAGTGACGATGCCATGCGCCTGCTTGCAGGCGTTGAAGGGGCCTACACGCTCAATGATCGTTGGGGGTTCAACGCGCATCTTGGCTATTTGAACGGCACCTCGGGCAGCGACACGGTTGCGACCGTGACCAACGGGTTTGCCACGGGTGTTGGTGTCACTTTCGCCGCCACGGATCGTCTCAGCATCGGCACATCCATTGGCTATCTCAACGCCAAGATGGACGCGCCAGCGACGGTGGTCGAGCTTTGGACGCTTGAAGCACGGGTGGACTACGATATCAAATCCGTACCTGGCCTGTCGCTTTTTGCGGCGGCGCAATACGGCGAAAGCCACCAGAAAGAGATCGTCGGCCCCGATGATATCACTGACACCACGTCGATCATGGCCGGGATCACCTACCGCTTTGGCGGCAAGAAACATCCAAAAACCACTGATCTAAGCTATATCGAACCTTTCCTTGCCAACACAGGCGGCATTCTGGAATAGGCTTTATCTTGCCATTTAAACTCCGGGGGAGTCCGATCTTTGATCGGATGGGGGCTGGCCCCCTACTGCCCTCTCATCCAAGTTCCATCGGGCCAAAACGCATGAAACGCGAAGGCAAACATCACGTCATGCGGCAGATCATTGCCCTGTGCATCCCGCACGCGCACGCCCCCCACATCACGACTTTTCGCGATGCTACGCCCATCAAGGGCCGAGGCTTGACCTGCTTTCCATGTCAGCGTGACACCTTTTTCAGTCACTTCGCCCAGCTTGGACAAGCGCGTTAAAGGCCAAGCACGATCGCCAACGCGCACCACACGTTCAAGCGCAGGAATCCCATGCGGGGGATTTTCACCGCTATAAAGGAACGGCTTGGTTGAACTGTCATAGCTCACATAGGGGTTGCGACCGTATTGGCGCGAATAATCAGGTTCCTCCATCACCAACCCTTCTGGGTTGCGCGACTTGAATTCGGCCCAGCTTTCCATCCATGTCGGCAGCTGCTTCAGCTTGGATCCCAGTAAATCGCCAACAATGGCTTCGCCAATGGCTTGTTGCCACCATGTTTCGGTTTCGCGATCATACATCACCATATCCGAATTGCGCAGCTTGCCAGAGACACCAAAACTCAACGTGCCTTGCTTCACACGCCGATCAAAGGTGATGCCGGAATTGCACAAAGGACAAAAGGTAACGGCCACAGGCACACCGCCGACCGTATCATTGGCGATCTCATGCCACGTGAGATAGCGCACAGGATAAGCGCGGACATCACCGTTGATCTCAACCGTGATCACGGGTTCAAGATCGCCGATGCGGGTCTCAGTGGACGCTTTGCCAAACTTGGGGTTCGTTAGTGCGGGAATGCCGTCTTTGGGCGGGCCGCCTGACAGGATCTCGACCCAATTCTCAACAGAGGTCTTTTCGAAATTCGTTTTCGGCCATTCGTGCTGCCAAAATTCGGGGCTGGCTGACGCAGCACTCATGACAAGCGACAGACCAAAAGCCAAAGCAAACCGTTGCAACATAAAACACCCTCCTGAGATTTCTCTCCAGAGGGTGCTTCAAAATTTCAAACGAGTATAGCCCTGCACACGTGAACGTGCGTAAAAATTACTCGGTGACAGTAACAGTCTTCATCATGTCAGGCGTGCCAACAACAGCGCCATTGCCACCTGTGCCAAGCTTGATGCTGTCAACAACATCCATACCCGCCGTGACGCGGCCAACAACTGTGTACTGACCATTCAGGAAATCGCCATCATCAAACATAATGAAAAACTGGCTGTTCGCTGAATTTGGGTTCTGGCTACGTGCCATGCCAACGATGCCACGCTTGAACGGCTCAGAAGAAAACTCCGCCTTGATATCAGGCATGTCAGACCCGCCCATGCCCGCACGCGACGTGTTGCCGCTGGACTGCCCGAACTGAACATCACCCGTTTGCGCCATGAATCCTTCAATCACACGGTGGAACACAACGCCATTATAGGCACCGCTTTCGGCAATCTTGGTGATTTGTTCTACGTGCTTCGGGGCCAAATCTTCCAGAAGATCGATAGTGACGGTGCCATTGGCCCCCTCACCCGCGATCTCGATCTGAAGACCTGTTGCCA
>CAYQZI010000158.1:0-4888 GCA_964421835.1 uncultured Planktotalea sp. | reverse complement strand
ATCACACGGTGAAAACACACGTTGTCATAGGCACCAGAGCGCGCAAGCTCTTTCATACGTTCGCAGTGCTTTGGGGCAATGTCGGGCAGCAGTTCAATCGTGACTGTACCGTCTTTGAGTTCCAACAGGATCGTGTTCTCGGGATCTTTGATATCGGCCATTTGGCGCTCCTTTGATATATCTTGGCGCATTATCTAAGGCGCATTGCCGCGATGGACAAGCAAAGCTTGACGATAAGACGCGCGGGCGGCAAAGACAGGCCAACGCCTGAATTGGAGAGATGCGATGAGCTGGACAACTTTGGATCAAATGGACCTTGCAGGCAAACGCGTGCTGACACGTGTGGATATCAACGTGCCGATGGAAAACGGCGCTGTCACAGACACAACGCGCATTGATCGCATTGTGCCAACGGTGCGCGATATTCTCACCGCTGGCGGCTTGCCCATTCTATTGGCTCATTTCGGACGTCCAAAAGGCGAACGCGTGCCAGAGATGAGCTTACAACAACTTGTTCCCGCTTTGGAAAACGCGTTCGGCTGTGACGTGATGTTCAGCGCCGATTGCATAGGTGCAGGTGCTGTTGCTGCGGCAGGTGCTTTGCAAATAGGCCAAGTGCTGCTTCTTGAAAACACCCGCTATCATGCAGAAGAACCTGCGAATGATGCAGGTTTTGCGGCTGAAATGGCCAAACTTGGCGATATCTATTGCAATGATGCGTTTTCCGCTGCGCACCGCGCACATGCCAGCACCGAAGGACTGGCGCATCTCCTGCCTTCCTGCGCAGGTCGTTTGATGCAAGCGGAGCTCAGCGCTTTGGAAGGTGCTTTGAGCGCACCGAAGCGTCCGGTCGTTGCCGTCGTTGGCGGCGCAAAGGTATCAAGTAAGCTGGAGTTGCTCGGGAATCTCATCGAAAAGGTCGACTACCTTGTGATAGGCGGCGGCATGGCGAACACCTTTCTGGCCGCGCAAGGTATTGATGTGGGCAAATCCTTGGCAGAGCATGACATGACCCAAACCGCGCGCGATATTATGCTGAAAGCAAACGCAGGCGCGTGCGAAATTGTGCTGCCCAAAGACATCGTCGTGGCGCGTGAATTCAAGGCAGGCGCTGACAATGAAACGTTGCCCGCGAACGCCTGTCCTGCGGAAGCAATGATATTGGACGCTGGTCCAAAGACCGTCGCGCGGATCTCATCCATTTTGGACGATGCCAAAACGCTGATCTGGAACGGCCCCCTTGGCGCGTTCGAGATTGAGCCCTTTGATATGGCAACCAATGCCGCTGCGACCTATGCGGCAGAGCTTTCTGAGCGAGGCAAACTGATCTCAGTCGCAGGCGGCGGCGATACTGTTGCCGCTTTGAACCAAGCGGGTGCTGCAGAGAAATTCACCTACATTTCCACCGCTGGCGGAGCTTTCTTAGAATGGATGGAAGGCAAAACATTGCCCGGTGTCGCCGCACTTAGCAGTTAAACAAGCAAGGGTCGGGTATCCCTGCCCTTGTCGAAATGCCGATTTAGAGTAACCTGAAGCTGATTTTATCAGCTTTGGGATTTTCACCATGTCCACACTTCGCGTGCTCTTAAAGACAACTGCTTTAACCTGCGTCCTTGCACTACCGCTTCACGCACAAGAGCAAACACCGGAAGTTCCTGTCACGTTATGGGACAATTTTTCGCTCGACAATATTCTTACGCTTGTTGTGCAAAGCTTCATTCCGACCCTGCGCGTGCTTGCGGATGTGCGATATGATCAGATCGATGTCGATGCCGTTCGCAACCGCGTGGCGCTTGTCGGTGTTGATGTGCGCCCCTTCCTGCCCTACGGCGAAGCGGATGCCTGCGCCATCACCGCTGACAGCCTTGTGCTCAGCGGTCAGCCGATTGATCGCCAGCAAGGCTATGCGCTGAACGTCGCGCTTGAGGGTGCGGTGCTTGATTTTGACTGCCTTCCCACTGAAGCGCGCCCCGTTGTTGGCATGATGGGCGTTGACAACATGCGTCTTGATCGCATGACAGTGAATGTGAATTACGATTTCGCCACGGGCGGCGCGAAGATCAACTTTGGTGCGGATCTGGATCAACTCGCGGCGCTTAGCGGCTCGGTTGATCTGGACTACATCAGCTACCGGATGGATCTGGAAAGCGAAGAGGTCATGCCCGCCGCCTATGTGAACCAAGTCCAAGTGACGCTGGAAAACCGTGGGCTTTACGAGGCCGCATCGCGCATGGCCCCTCCGGGCATGCTCGATCCTGCCGCTTTGGAGCAGATTATCCCCGGCGCAATGGCAGAAATGTTCGCTGAAATGAACGGCTTTGAGGCGCGCGAGCTGAGCGTTGAGCAAGAGGCGTTTATCACCCAAACCGTCGCGGCGGCGCAGAGCTTTGTGCAAAATCCGACGCAAATCGTTTTGGAAACAGGTGCGCCGGTCACACCTGTGCGCCTTGGCGAGGGGGATTTGGAAGATCCCAAAGCAATCTTTTCCAAGCTCGCGCCTGTGATTGGCAGCGCGCCCAAAGCTGTCAGCACCGCTATTTCAGCGGCAGAGCTGACCCAAGCGATTGATGGTCTTTTGCCGACAGCGCGCAATCTAGAGGTCGGGCGCGCTTTGCTCAGCGGTGTTGGTGCGCCGCGCAATCTGACGCTCGGTCTGCGCCTGCTGGATCCGCTCTCCAAAGAAGGCAACGCAGAGGCAAGCGCGCTGATGGCCGAGGCGATGCAAGAAGTGAACCCCGAAACCGCCTATCGCCTATCGCTTCATGCCAGCTCAAATGGCGTAGCTGGCGCTTTGAGCCTGCTGAACGCGCTTGAGAACGCTTTGAGCCTTTCGCAAATGCTGGATGTGCAAGACGCGATGCTTGGCGGCGGCGGGCCCGTAGCCTCTGACTTCGCCTCTATCGGCGATATTCGCCGCGCAGCGCGGGGGCATATGCTGGGCACGACGCGCACGCGCTCGTATCGCGCGGCCTATTATTGGGCGTCGGTTGGGGCTGCGACGGGGGATGTGGCATCCGTTGCCATTCGCGATGAAATCGACACCATCATGCGCCTGCGCGGGGCATCCGCTGCGTGGTCTGAGGTGCAAACCAGCTTAGAGAACGGAGTGTTGCGCGATTGGGTGGGGCGCGATTTGCCTTCTGAGTTGCAAAAGTAAAAAAGCTGCCCGTCTGTTAGCGCAATCGTAATTGCGCACAGGCGGGGGCTGTCCTACACCGAGCCTAACTCAAACAAAGCAAGGTGTTCCCATGAAAAATCCACAAATGGCTGAGAAAATTCGCGCAGGTAATGGGTTTATCGCAGCATTGGATCAGTCAGGTGGATCGACGCCAAAATCCTTGCGTCTTTATGGCGTTCAGGATGATCAATACAGCACCGATGCAGAGATGTTTGATCTGATCCACGCCATGCGCGCGCGGATCGTATCGTCACCTGCGTTTTCCGGCGAACGTGTGATTGGCGCTATCTTGTTTGAAATGACCATGGATCGCGAGATTGGCGGCAAACCCTCAGCGCGCGCGCTTTGGGAGGACAATGGCGTTGTGCCGTTCCTGAAGATCGACAAGGGTTTGGAAGACGTAGAGCACGGCGCGCAGGTGCTCAAGCCGATGCCCGTGCTTGATGACTTGCTTAAGCGCGCGGTTGCAAATGGTATCTTTGGCACAAAAGCACGCTCTGTGATCAGCGCAGCAAACGCAGAGGGTATTCGCGCCGTTGTGCGGCAGCAGTTCGAAGTTGGCAATCAAGTGCTTGCTGCGGGCCTTGTGCCAATCATTGAGCCGGAAATCACGATTGATATCGCCGATAAGGCCGAAGCCGAGCAAATTCTGCTGGCAGAGATCACCGCTGCGCTTGATATGGTGCCCGAGCAGCAACAGATCATGCTGAAACTGACCTTGCCCGAAATCGCCAACACCTATGCCCCGTTGAACGAGGATCCACGGGTGATGAAAGTCGTCGCGCTTTCGGGTGGATATGATCGCGCAGAGGCAAACCGCCGCCTGACGCAGAACACTGGAATGATCGCCAGCTTTAGCCGCGCTTTGACCGAAGGTCTGTCGCACGGCCAATCCGAGGCAGAGTTCAATGCAACGCTAGATGCGACAATCGCTCAGATTCAAGCGGCCTCTATTGCTTGAGCGCGCCTGACATTCATAGATTCGCAGCCCGATTCTTACGCTGTCGCTGATAGCAAATGCACAGTAATCTGGCCAAAATGTGAAAAATGGTGGAATTTTTGTAGATTTTGTATGTGTTTTTGACTGAATCATACGCGATCTTTCGTTACGTTTAGGAAATACTAAACAGACGGAAAAAGTATCTAACTTGTGATTTCTGGGAGGAATACAATGAAATCTCTAATGAATTCCGCACTTGGTCTGGCGCTTGGCGTCGCGACTGCAACAAGTGTCGCTGCTGATGGTCATGCGAAAGAGCTGACGATCGCGATCGTGAACAACGGTCACATGATCAACATGCAAAAAGTTGCAGAGGCATACACAGAAGAAACTGGTGTTAAGCTGAACTGGGTATCCTTGGAAGAAGGCGTTTTGCGCGAGCAGGTTACGTCCGACACAGCAACTGGCGGTGGTCAGTACGACATCATCAACATCGGTATGCAGGAAGCTCCAATCTGGGGTAAAGCAGGCTGGATCGAAGCGCTTAACTTCGACGCATCCTACGACGTAGACGACATGCTGCCAGCAATGCGCAACGGTCTGTCCGCAGACGGCACACTTTACGCTGCACCGTTCTACGGTGAGTCTTCCATGGTTATGTACCGTAAAGACCTCACAGACGCGGCTGGCGTATCCATCGCTGACAACGACAGCTGGGACAACATCAAAGCAGCAGCCGCTGCAATGCATGACCCAGACAACGGCGTTTA
>CAYQZI010000157.1:0-7353 GCA_964421835.1 uncultured Planktotalea sp. | reverse complement strand
TCAAAGTGATCTCTATCGAGGATGCGCGCTGGGGTCGCCGTGATATCAAAACCGTTCAGTTGCTCTACCCGAGCATGGGCAAAATGATGGCGCAAAAGGCCGGCGTCGATGATGCATGGATGGTCGAGGATGGCTTCGTGACCGAGGGGACATCCAACAACGCTTATATCGTGAAGGGGAACAAGATTATCACCCGCGCGCTGAGCAACGATATCCTGCATGGCATCACCCGCGCTGCCGTTCTGCGCTTTGCGCGAGAGGCGCAGATGGAAGTGGAAGAGCGCAACTTCACGATAGAAGAGGCGAAAGAGGCGGATGAGGCCTTCATCACCTCAGCGTCCACCTTTGTGATGCCCGTGGTCGAAATTGACGGCGTTGCGCTGGGCGATGGCACGGTTGGTTCCGTCACGCCGCGCCTACGCGAGATCTATCTGGATGAGAGCCTGAAAAAAGCGATCTAGATCGCTTTGAACCTGTTGAAACGCCCGTGCTTTGCATTGCAGTGCGCGGGTGTTTTGCGTTTTGGCAGTGTCCTTTCCCCCTTGCGCAGGGGTCCGCTGATGCGGTTTGTGGCCCGCAAGGAAACTTGTAATCTAGCGATTATTTGAAGCAATAAACGGGTGCAGTGATGCGGAAAATTCTTGGCATAGTGGTTCTGGCAGCAGGTGTTGGCGGCCTTGGGTATTGGGGTGCGCAAGATCACGCGCTGGATATGCAAACCGCCATTTCAGAGCGCGCAGTAAATGCAGTTTCAGGTTCTGTGCACGGCGTTGAAACCTCGGTTGAGGGGCGCGATATTCGCGTTAGCGGTATGGCCGATAGCGAAGCAGAGCGCGCAGCCCTGCTCGAAGCGGTGAACGCAGTTGAGGGCCGCCGCGTGGTGCTTGATGAGCTTGAAATTCTGCCAACCGCCGATCCCTACACCATCGCCGCAACGCGCAAAGCGGGGCAAACCTTGCTGCAAGGCAATGTGCCAAGCGAAGCGATGCGCAGTGTTCTTGCTGAAACAGGCGCGGATGGCGTGGAGGGGCTGACGCTTGCCTCTGGCGCGCCGGAGCGCTGGGAAGCGGCGATTGGCGCAGGTCTTGGTGGCTTGTCCCAAATGGATGAGGGCACGGCGTCTTTGAACGGGCAGACCCTGCGCCTTACAGGTCTGGTGGAACGCCCAAGTGATCGCGACGCTTTAATCAACTCGATGACATTGCCCGAGGGGTACACACTACAAAACGACATCGAAACCCGCGATGATGGGAAGCCGATTGCCTACACCGTGGCCTATGATGCCGCGACAGGCGCGCGTGTTGAGGGCAAGCTGCCGCAAGGACTTGATCTCTCGCAGATCGGCGAGGCGCTGGGCACGAAGGAGATCAGCGGCGATGTGACCACCGGATTGGACGGCGATCCAAACGCGGCGCTGGCGTCTTTGGGCGCGCTCAAAGCGTGGCTCCCAGAGCTGGACAGTGCGGTTGTGAATGTTGCCGATGAGGGCATCGCGCTTTCTGCTGTCACGACACCGGGTGTCAACACGGCGCTTGTGCAAAGCAGCATGGCAGAGGATTTCGCGGATACCGCAAATCTAAGTCTAAGCGCTGCAAACGGCGGCGTGCAAAACGGCGCAGAGCGAGTGAACGCGGCCACAGGTCTCGCGGAGCAGTTTCAATTTGGCGCTTGGTTGCCAAAAATGGACTTTAGCCCCTCGCTGAACGCGTGCACAGAGCAAGCAGACACACTTCTTGCTAGCACCAAGATCAATTTCCTGAGCGGTTCTACTGATCTAGGCCCACGGAGCCAACGCGCGATCAACGCGCTCGCGTCGATCCTTGCGCGCTGCACAGGCGCTGGACTGGCGGTCGAACTGGGCGGGCACACAGATAACACAGGCTCGGGCAACTATGAGCTAAGCGCTGCGCGCGCGGTCGCGGTCGCCGAGGCGATGATCGCACGCGGCGTTGCGCGTGATGCGATCTCGGCTGTGGGCTTTGGCGCAAGTAAACCAATTGCAGACAATGCGACCGAAGAAGGTCGCGCCGCGAACCGCCGCACGACGGTGCGCTGGACGCAACAATAAGAATTGAAAGGACTAAGTTATGTTTCGTGAATGGGGCTTTTTGATAAGTGAAATGGTCGTCCTGATCCTTTTAGCTGCGCTTTTAGGATTGTTTGTGGGTTGGTTGATTTGGGGTCGCCGCAAGGTGGTTGTCGACACCAGCGAAGCAGATGGCCTGCGCCGCGAGCTAGAGGTTTGCAAAGCAAAGCACGCTGACAAGGACGCGCGCATTGCGGCTCTGGAAGCGGATGCTGCGCGCGCTGTTGCAGCCGCACCTGTTGTGTCCGATGAGACCGATAAGGTCGAAGAGGCGCTCCCGAGCGCAGCTGTTGATTACGATGGCGATGGCGTGATCGAGGGCGAGAACGAAGGCGTCAAACCCGCCACGCTCGACGCCGCGCGCGGCGGCGTTGCGGATGATCTGAAACAGATCAAGGGCATTGGCCCGAAGATGGAAAAGATGTGCAATGCGCTGGGCTTTTACCACTTCGATCAAATCGCTGCTTGGACCGCCGATGAAGAGGCATGGGTCAATGCCAATCTAGAGGGCTTCAAAGGCCGCGTGAGCCGCGACGAATGGATTGCGCAAGCCAAGCTGCTCGCCGCTGGTGGCGAAACCGAGTTCTCCAAGCGTGTTGAAGGCGGCAACGTTTACTAAAGCAACCGACGGCTTTGCGGGACAACTCTCGCAAAGCGCGCTCTCTTAGGTCGCGTCTTTGTGG
Source organism: uncultured Planktotalea sp. (assembly GCA_964421835.1). GTDB lineage: Bacteria > Pseudomonadota > Alphaproteobacteria > Rhodobacterales > Rhodobacteraceae > Planktotalea. Next base: position 4,584 of record CAYQZI010000157.1, on the reverse strand, counting down.
GAAACCTCAAACGCGGCCTTTTGCGCATCTGACGCATCGCTTTGATGCTTCTCGCGCCATTGCTCAAACGGCATGCCATAGAACGCTTCGCGCCCTTCGTCTTTGCTCATCTCGATACCGCGCTCATTGGCGGCCTCTTGATACCAACGCGACAGACAATTGCGGCAAAATCCACTAAGGTTCATCATATCAATATTCTGAACATCCGTGCGCGCGGCCAAGTGATCGCGCAGGCGGCGAAAGGCGGCGGCTTCAAGTTCAAGCTGTGTTTGTGCGTCCATGGGGCAAGCTCCTAGAGGTTTGCGCCAATGTATGCCCGCGCGCGCCAAGGTCAATGACGCGCTGCGACACCTCAGTTGCGAAGCGTCACACTTATGAAGCGTAGACGCATCTTTTGATTTGTCCGACGCCACCAGTTTTCTCGCTCGAATCAACATATTGCTTTTTTGTTAGGCAACTTCACCCCCATGCCAGAGCGCAAAGCTTCCTATGACAGAATTAAGATCGAAGCGTCATCAAAAAGTAATTTTTAGCCGTTAGATATCCTGGCTATTGTGGCGGCCGTGTCGCTGTTTTCGTTCCAACGAAAGTCACCATCAATGCGGCGAATGTAATTGCGAACACCCCGATCAATCCCAAGGGCCCTGGAACGATTGCGAAGAGCACCAAATCAAAGCCAAGCGCCCAGATCAGCCCCGTGAAATCAAACGGTGCAAGCGTGCTGACCGGCGCACGCGCTGTGGCTTCATTGGCGACGATATGCCCGATCCCGCCAAGCAGGCCTGCAAGCGCGAGCCAGCCAAACGTCGCTGCGCTTAGGGAAATCCAACCAAAAGCGATGCTTGCAAGCCCGACGAATGTGCCAACCACAGCAAAGTAAAATGCAATCGAGGCACTGCTTTCGGTCAATGTCATGGTCTTGGTATGCACGCGCACAAAGGCCATGGTAAAGGCAAAGATCAAGCCAGCGACAACGCCAATCAGCGCGCCCTCACTTGGCAAGGTGAACGCATCCCAAAGCAGGAAAATGACGCCTGCGAAGCCTAGAAACACAGCTGCAAAGACAGTGAAGGTCAGCTTCTCTTTTAGCAATATCCCAGCAAGGGGCAGCACAAGGATCGGCGCGAGATACCCGAGTGCTTGCGCATTGGCGAGCGGCAGATAGGCCAGTGCTGTAAAGAACAAACCCATCGCAAACACGCCAAGTAGGCTGCGCGTGACATGAAGGCCAGGGTGCTTTGTGCGCAGTGCATTTGGGAATTCACCCCGCCACATCATATAAAGACAGATCGGGACAAGCGCCAAAATCGAGCGCCAAAAGATGATCTGGCCCAGTGGCACCGTCTCCGCCGCCGCCCGCACGGCCGCAGACATAGCTGTCATCAAAAAGGTTGCGAGCAAACGCAGACCAACCCCGGCGAGAAAGTCGTTATTCGTCGGCATCCACCAGCGCTTTCTCAAGCAAGGGCGCAAGCCTTTGTGCCCAAGCCATTTGTTGCGCTTCGGTCTCTATCAGATCATTGCGCAGCTCGATCAGCACGTTGTGGTGGCCCTGTTTGAGCGCGTGCGTGTCCACCGCATCGCCGGGCAAATGCCCATTATAAGGTTCGTTGTCGCCGATGGTCAGGTCAGTCTCGCCGCTTAAAACATTGAGCAGCGCGCGTGCAAGGCGGTTATCATGTGCATAAAGCACGCCAATCTCCCAAGGGCGCTTGGGGCGGCCTTTCAGTTGCGGCGTAAACGAATGGATCGACAAAAGTACAGGATCATCACGGCGCGTCATCAGCGTATTCAGCGCTTTGTGATAGGGGCGATAACAGGCGTTCATACGCTGCTCAAGTTCTACTTCACCAGCATGGCGATTGGCAGGAATAATTGTTCCGTCGTAAAGCTTCATTAACAAAGTTGGGTCATCACTGCCGCGATTGGGATCGATCACGAGTCGCGAGAAATTGGAACAAATGACCGGAGCATCAAGCAATTCGCCTAATTTTTGAGCAAGCCCCGCCGCGCCTATGTCATAGGCGATATGGCGGTTCATATCAGCGGCGCTGATGCCCAGATCGCCGCCATTTACAAAGCTTGGAACAGTATTGGCCGCATGATCACTGCTTACGGTCCACCTGCTCTTGCGTGTGGCACCGAATTCGAAGAAAGGATGGTATGTCACAATTGTGTCGCCTCGTTTGTGCTAGCAATAGGGCAGTTGCCGACCAATGTGAAATGGGTAATAAGCGGGGCGACTTGTTAGCGATAACATTTGCAATTGGCAGATGAAGATCAAGTGACGCCGAACCGGAATGGGAAAAGACTATGAGACGCGAACGCAGTGTAAAGATCGTAGCGACGCTGGGACCAGCATCAGACAACTACGAAATGATCCGCAATTTGCACGAAGCAGGCGCAGATGTCTTCCGCCTTAATATGAGCCATGGAAGCCACGAAAAAATTGGCGAACTGCACGCGGCGATCCGCAAGGTTGAAGCGGACCTTGACAGCCCCATCGCTATTCTTGCGGATTTGCAGGGACCTAAGCTACGGGTTGGCGAGTTCAAGAATGGTTCTGAAGAGTTGGAAATCGGCGCAGACTTCCGCCTTGATCTGGATGACGCCCTTGGGGATGCCAAGCGTGTGACACTGCCACACCCCGAAATTTTCGCAGCGCTTGAAGAGGGTGCTTCGCTTTTGGTGAATGACGGTAAAATTCGCCTGAAGGTCAAAGAATGCGGTGCAGACTTCGCCGATTGCGAAGTTGTTATTGGCGGCACGATTTCCAATCGTAAGGGCGTAAACGTGCCGGATGTGGTGCTGCCGCTCGCGGCTTTGTCAGAAAAGGATCTTGCGGATCTGGAATTCGTTTGCGAGCTCGGCGTGGATTGGCTCGCGCTGTCCTTCGTTCAGCGTGCCAAAGACGTTTGGGATGCACGCGATCTGGTCAAAGGGCGCGCGTCTGTACTCTCGAAGATTGAAAAGCCATCCGCAGTTACAAGTTTTGAAGAAATCCTCGATGCCTCTGACGGGATTATGGTTGCGCGCGGCGATCTTGGCGTTGAGCTGCCGGTTCAGAATGTTCCGCCGATCCAGAAACGCCTTGTGCGCAAGTGCCGCGCGGCTGCGAAACCGGTGATTGTTGCTACGCAAATGCTGGAATCGATGATCGAAAGCCCCATGCCCACACGCGCAGAAGTCTCTGACGTGGCTACGGCAATCTATGAGGGCGCGGATGCCATAATGCTCAGCGCTGAGAGTGCGGCTGGTGACTACCCGATCCATGCAGTTCAAACGATGGACAACGTCGCGCGAGAGGTTGAAAGTGATCCGACTTACACCGCCGTAATCGAATCCTCGCGCACAGCAAGCCGCACGAGCATTGCAGACGGTATCGTCGCCGCGGCGCGAGAAATTGCAGAAACAACGGAGATCAAAGCGATTTGTTGCTTTACGCAGAGCGGCACCACCGCTTTGCTAACCGCGCGTGAACGTCCGCGCGTGCCGATTATTGCGATGACATCGCAGCGTGACACAGCGCGCCGATTGGCGCTGACATGGGGCACGATGTGCGTGATGACCGAAGAGTTTAACCGTTTTAAAGGCGCTGTTGTCGCCTCTGCGCGTGCCGCGCGGTCTGGTGGATTTGCGAATAAGACGGATCAGATCGTTGTGACTGCGGGTGTGCCGTTTAATATTCCAGGCACGACAAATATCCTTCGGGTTGCGCCGTGCGACGAACGTTTGATTTACGCCTCTGATCCAGAGTAATATCTGCCTCACTTTATGAGTGAGGGTAACGTTGTGAGCCATGATTTAGCTTTGGTCCTTGGACTTGTGATCTCGGGATTCTCGATTCCAGCGATTGTTTCGGCGTTTTCTGATAGCCGCGCGCCACGCGCTGCGGCGTTAATGGTGCTGATTGGCGGCAGCCTTGTCGCATGGGCCGTTATCGAAAAGCCGGGCGGCTATACGATGGATCAAATCCCGGATGTGTTTATGAAAGTTGTCCGCGATCTCCTTGGCTAAACTTAACGCTTGCGGAATCTGCGGCCCTGTCCTAAACGGCGATCTCTAATCCGCGCGTCCGGCTTATTTGGCATGCCGAGTGCGCGCGTTTCTACCGACCCGAAGAGGAGACGGAAATGCCTAAGATGAAGACAAAGTCGAGCTGCAAAAAGCGGTTCAAGACAACGGCCAGTGGCCGCGTGAAAGCAAGTCAGGCCGGCAAACAGCACGGTATGATCAAGCGCACTAACAAATTCCTTCGCAATGCACGTGGGACAACCACACTCGCGGCTGCTGACGAGAAAATCGTCAAGTCGATGATGCCATATTCACGCTAAGGAGATTTGAGAGATGTCACGCGTTAAAGGTGGTACAGTAACCCACGCCCGTCACCGTAAAGTCGTCAAAGCAGCCAAAGGCTACTATGGACGCCGTAAAAATACATTCAAAGTCGCAGCACAGGCCGTCGATAAGGCGAACCAATACGCGACACGCGACCGCAAGAATCGGAAGCGCAACTTCCGCGCATTGTGGATCCAGCGTATCAACGCAGCCGTGCGCAGCCACGACGAAGCACTGACATACAGC
>CAYQZI010000156.1:0-7372 GCA_964421835.1 uncultured Planktotalea sp. | reverse complement strand
GGCAATCGCGGCTTTTTGAAACGCGGCGCATTGCGCTTAAACAGGTCAGCGAGCAGCTGCAAAACCAGATTGTTCAAACGGGCGATCAGATCGAAGGCGCGCGCGCGCAACTAGAGGCGACACAAGGGCAGGCAGAGCTGATTATTTCTGAGTTGGAAGATGCCCAAACGCTGTTGAATAAAGGCTTGGCGCAGGCATCGCGCGTGTCTGCGTTGCGCCGTGAAGATTCGCGTTTGCAAGGCGAAATCGGGCAATACACATCGCTTATGGCGCAGCTTAAGGGTGACATCGCACGGATCAATATCGAAATTTTGCGGCTGAGCACACAGCGCCGCGAGGAAGCGATTAGCGGCTTGCGCGATCTGCAATTTCAAGAAAATGAGCTGGAAGAGCGCGCACTCTCTTCGCGCGAAACCCTATCGAAAATGGAAGTACGCTCGCCTGTGTCTGGTGTGATCTACGGCAACACGGTGTTCGCGCTGCAATCTGTGATCTCGCCCGCCGCGCCAATCATGTATGTGATCCCGCAAGACCAAGCCTTGATCGTCTCTGCGCGGGTCGAAGCGATCCACATCGACCAAGTGCACGAAGGCCAAAGCGCCGCGTTGCGCTTCGTCGCGTTCGATCAACGCACAACGCCTGAAGTTTTTGGCCGGGTGACGCGTTTGTCGGCGGATGTGTTCACCGACGAGGTGACGGGCCTGTCCTATTACCAAGCGGATTTGCTCCCCGAAGACGACGAATTGTCCAAGCTCGAGGGGCAACAATTGGTGCCGGGAATGCCCGTCGAGGCGTTCATCAAAACCGATGATCGCTCGCCGCTGAGCTATTTGATGAAGCCGCTGATGGATTATTTCAACAAAGCCTTCCGCGAAGCTTAAGGCTTGCCGCGATAATCCGCTGGGGCTTTGCCGACGTATAATTGTGTAAGCTCTTCAGGGACTTCTGTGCCATCGGCTAGGAACGGCAAGATACCGCGACGGATAGAGCGGCCACGCATCGCGATTATGTCTTCCTCAGATTTTGTCACGCGCTGAGACATGCGACGCGCCCAAGTGAAGAGATGCCCATAGAGCCGATCGATCTCTGCGTCGATTTCCGGCGTGCGCATTGCGTCCTTGGCAAGGTCGTGAAATTCATCTGGATCGGTTTCCAGATCAAAGAGCAAGGGACGAAAGCCGCCCTCGGCATGCATAAGTTTAAAGCGGCCATCGAACACCATAAACAGGCGCGCATCGCGCGGAGCAACGCCAAGTTTCACCGCTTGGGGAGTGACGGAATAGTCGTATTCGCTGATCGCCACGTCACGCCAATCGGCGCTCTCGCCATGCATCAGCGGGGTTAGCGAGCGTCCCTCTAGGATGTGATCGGCGATCTTGCCGCCGGCAAAATCAACGAAAGTGGGCGCAAGATCGATGGATTCCACAAGCGCATCGCTTGTGGTGCCGCGCGTTGCATCGGCCTGCGCACGCGGATCATAGAGTATCATCGGCACCTTAACCGATTGCTCGTGAAACAGGTCTTTCTCGCCCAGCCAATGATCGCCCAAATAGTCCCCATGATCAGAGGTGAGCACGATCATCGTGTCCTTTAGGGTATCGGTTTGCTCAAGGTGCTCAAGGATGCGGCCAAGTTGGTCATCGCATTGTTTGATCAAGCCCATATAGGCGGGAATGACCTTTTTGCGCACGGCATCTTGCTGAAAGGCAGTGGCGATTTTGTTCTCCATATAAGCGCCAAACACCGGATGCGGATCTTCGCGCTCCACGGTGCTGCGCCGCGGTGCTGGAACGTGATTATCGCCATACATATTATGATAGGGCGCAGGCACGATATAGGGCCAATGCGGCTTGATATAGCTGACATGCGCGCACCAAGGTTTCGATCCAGCAGCAGCTTTTTCTTTCATGAATTCAATCGTCTTCGTGGTCAGCCAAGGGGTTTCGCTGTCCTCTTCATGCACGTTCGCAGGCTTGTCCGCATTCTTGAAAATCCACCCCGATGCCATGTCGCCCGCGTCATCGATGCCTGCGTTGGCGAAGTCGGCCCACGGGTTTTCGGAAGGGTAGCCTTTGCCTTTGAGGTACTCGTTATAGGGCGAGCGTTTCTCGTCGTAAAAGCCGTCGGGGCCATAGCCCCAAAGCCCGTCATCGCGGATCCATGTATCAAAGCCGCATTCGGCTTGCCGAGCGCCGATTTCACTGTCGGGCGAAAGACCAAGACGCGCCATGCCTTCGGCGTCGGCTTTCATATGGGTCTTGCCAATCAGCCAGCAATCCATCCCTGCGCGGCGCAGATGATCGCCCATCGTATGCTCGCCAACGCGCAGCGGAAAACCGTTCCACTGAGCGCCATGGCTGCTGGCGTAGCGACCTGTGTAATAACACATGCGCGAGCCACCGCAGACCGGGCTTTGCACATAGGCGTTGGTGAAACGCACACCCATGGCCGCAACTTTATCAAAATTTGGCGTGTGCAGATGCGGATGTCCGGCGCAGCTGAGGTAATCAAAGCGCAGTTGGTCGTACATGATAAAGAGAATGTTCATTGATCTGATCCCGCGCAAATGCGCCTAGCCGTCGATTCGAGTTGGCCTACTATGTCGCTAATGCGCCCCGAACGAAAATGGTTTCAGAGGCGCTTGGCGTTCGAAAGTAGATCTATGCAACCGGTTGCAAAAATTTCCAATCGGGTTAGAGTAACCTGAGAATCACGTGTTCTGCTGCCGGATGCGCTCTGCAAAGGCGGCCCATATGCTCACACGTTGAAGGCGCTTTATGAGGGGCGTGAAACGTGGCGACATCGAAGCTTCGCAAGAGGCCCCGGTATAATTTGTTTGTGCGCCGGGCACATTTCTGGGAGGAAACCAATGAAGAAACTACTTATCACAACGGGCCTTGTTGCCATGATGGGCACATCTGCGATGGCGCAGGAGATAGGCGCTACGTTTTCGCGTTTTGACGACAACTGGCTGACAGTTTTGCGCAACGGTATGGTTGAGCACGCAGCAACCATCGACGGTCTGACATACCAGCAGGAAGACGCGACAGACGATCTTGCAAAGCAGATCGACCAAGTGAAGAACTTCGTCGCTTCTGGCGTCGATGCGATTATCGTAAACATTGTTGACACATCTGCGGGTGCGGCTGTTTCCGCAGCGGCGGGCAACACACCACTGGTCTACGTCAACCGTGAGCCTGACAACGTCAACGAATTGCCAGCGACACAGGCGTTTGTGGCCTCCAACGAGATCGAGTCCGGCACATTGTCCGCGTTTGAGGTTTGTAAGAACCTTCGCGCAGCAGGCAAAGCTGGCGGCGCAACTGGCTACATCATGAACGGTCAGTTGTCCAACCAAGCGGCGGTTCAGCGTTCCAAAGACGTGCACGACGTGATTGGCATGGACATGTGTAACTTCATGACCATCATCGACGAGCAGACCGCGAACTGGTCGCGCGACGAAGCACAAGACTTAATGACAAACTGGATGTCCTCTGGCGAGCCGTTCGACTTTGTTCTTGCGAACAATGACGAAATGGCAATTGGTGCAATTCAAGCGATGAAAGCGGCAGGCATGGATATGGCTGACGTTCAGGTTGGTGGCGTTGACGCGTCCCAAGACGCTTTGCTGTCTATGGCGGCGGGCGATTATGACGTCACTGTGTTCCAAGACTCAGTTGGTCAGGGCACAGGCTCTATCGACGCGGCACTGCGTTTGATCGCAGGCGAGAAAGTGGACCAGAAAGTCTACATCCCGTTCAAGCTTGTGACACCTGCAAACATGGGTGAATTCCTCGACAAGAACTAAGTCGATTTGAACGAAATGGGGCGGCGCATTTGTGCCGTCCCAATTTTTACAAAGCGCTGAAAACTGGGCGCTGAATAGGGAATGGCACTGATGACAGACACCAGCCACGGCACTGGCGGGCTTACGTTCGACAAAACCAAACGATCTTGGCCCAATGAACTGAACATCCTTTTCGCGCTGTTCGTTATTATTGCGATCTTCGAGGTGCTGGGCCAAGTGTTGCCCTACATGAATGATCAAAGCTTTCTCTTTGACACCAAGGACCGCTTTGACAGCATCTTCAATGAAGCGCGTCTGAAAATTATTATCCTTCAGGTGGCCATTATCGGAATCATTGCTTTGGGCGTGACCCAAGTGATTATCACCGCTGGAATTGATTTAAGTTCCGGCCCGCTTGTCGCCGCCACTGCCATGATCGCGATGAGCTTTGGCCAAACCGAATTGGTCAACGGTTTTGCGAATCCGAAAGCGCTGTTCGGGCCTTGGGCCATGGATCTACCCGTCATCGTTCCAGTCGTTATTGGTCTTGCCTTTGGCGCGTTCATTGGTGCGATTAACGGCACGTTCATCGCCTACATGCGTATCCCGCCGTTTATCGCGACGTTGGGCATGTTCCTGATCTGCCGTGGCATCGCGCTGTGGTGGTCCGGCGGCAACCCGATTTCCTTCCCAACGGATAGTTTCAAATACATTGGATCTGGCATGATGCCAGTGGTCTGGTTCTTGTCGCTCGCGGTCGTCTTCCACATAATCATGCGCTATACAGTCTACGGCAAACACACCTATGCAATCGGCTCCAACGAGGAAGCCGCGCGGATGTCTGGCATCAACGTGAAACGCCACAAGGTGACGGTTTACGTCATCGCCTCGATGTTGGCTGCTTTTGCGGGTGTCGTTCTTGCGGCCAAAAGTGAAACCGCGCAGGCAGGCATGGGCGAGTTCTACGAGTTATTCGCGATTGCCATGGCCGTGATTGGCGGTATCAGTTTGCAAGGTGGACGCGGCTCGATTATCGGCACAGTGTTGGGCGCGATGGTTCTGGGCGTCATTCGCTCTGGCTTTACCTACATCAAGCTGGACGGATCCTATCAACTGATGGCCATGGGCAGCATCATTATCGCCGCCATTCTATTCGATCAATACAGACAACGAAATCGGGCTTAGGAGAAATTACCGTGAGCGATATTATTCTAAAGACCGAAAACTTGACCAAACACTACGGCGGTGTACACGCGCTGGTTGATGCCAACTTTGAGATGAAAAAGGGTGAACACGTCGCCATCATGGGTGATAACGGCGCAGGCAAATCAACTTTCGTGCGTCAGATCACCGGTGTTGAGCAACGCACCAGCGGTAAGGTTTGGCTTTATGGCGACGAGGTGAACTTTGCCGGGCCGCTGGATGCGCGAGAGGCTGGCATTGAAACCGTGTTCCAAACGCTGGCGCTGGCAGATGATCTGGACGTGCCGGATAATCTGTTCTTGGGTCGTGAAATGACCAAGTTCAATTGGCTGGGTCCTTTTCGCTTCTTGGATTACAAAGCGATGCGGCAGGCCACGATGGAAGGTCTAGAACGCACGGGCGTTAAAATCCCCAACATTCGCAACACCATCCAGAATATGTCAGGTGGGCAACGCCAATGTGTGGCCATCGCGCGCACAGCGACATTCGCGAGTAAGCTCACGATTATGGATGAGCCGACGGCGGCGCTGGGTGTACAAGAAACAGCGCAAGTTGAAAACATTGTGCGCACGCTGAAAGAGGCGGGCGAACCGCTGATCTTGGTGAGCCATAATATGCGTCAGGTCTTTGATCTGGTGGACCGTATTGTGGTATTTCGGCGCGGCCGTATCTGTGCTAACCTTGATATCAAAAGCGGCGATTATACGGGCGAAGATGTGGTGTCTTATATCACGGGTGCGAAAACTGGCGCGGAGTTTCAAGACGCGCTATGAGCAAGTTTCTTGATCTTGAAAACGCTTTCTATGCACCTTTGTGGATCCGCATTATCGTGACGAGCGTGCTTATCTTGTGGGGGTTCTTTGAAGTCTCGCAAGGCGCTTATGCTTGGGCGGTCATCTTCATCGGGTTGGGCGTCATTTGCGGATGGCGCTTTGCAACGATCGATTACAGCGCCAAGGGCGACGACTAGGGTCGTGGCGGTCACGCTCAAAGATGTGGCGGAACTGGCGCAGGTCTCGCGCTCTGCGGTGTCGCGCACGTTCACCAAAGGCGCTTCGGTGTCCGAGAAAACCCGCAAAAAGGTGATGAAAGCAGCTGATGAGCTTGGCTATAGCCCCAACGCTTTGGCGTCCTCGCTGACCACTGGTCGCACCAAGATGATTGGTTTGATCTCCAACAACTTCCACAATCCTGTATTTCTAGAAGTTTTCGATATGTTCACCCGTGGTTTGCACGAGCGCGACCTACGGCCGCTGCTGGTGAACCTCACTGATGAAACCGACCCTGAAGCCTCGATCCGCATGCTGCAGCAGTACTCTGTGGACGGCGTTATCGTGGCCTCATCCACCTTGCCGCCCGCCTTTGCCAAGTCGTTTCGTGACGCTGGCATTCCTGTGGTGCACTCCTTTGGGCGGCACACGCAAGCACCAGATGTGGATGTGCTTGGAATCGATAATATCGAAGCGGGCCGCATGGCCGCGCGCACATTGATCTCGCATGGCTACACAGATGTGGGCTTTCTTGGTGGCCCAACCGAGGCCACTTCGACACTTGATCGCGAAAAAGGGTTTATGCTCGAATGTGCCGCGCACAAAGGCGTGTCGGCGCGCGTGAGTTTTGCCACGGCTTATTCATTCGAAGCAGGGCGCGCGGAGATGTTGGAGCTGCTCAAGGCCCCATTGGCAGAGGCGTATTTTTGCGGCGATGATGTGCTCTCTATCGGAGCGATTTCTGCGCTGGAGACGGCGGGGCTGAGCGTGCCGGATGATGTGGGTGTTATTGGTTTGAACGATATCAACATGGCGAAGTGGGAGAACATCAATCTCACTACGATCCACAATCCGTTTTCGGCGATTATTGCAGCGTCGATTGAGCAGGTGACGGCCCTTGTTGAAGATCAAAGTATCACGCCGAAAGCGCATTTGTTTGCGTGTTCCGTGATCGAACGTGGGACGTTGAAAGCGCGCTAGGGTGCCCCAGCGCGCATTCCTTTACTGAAACATTGGCGGACGAGCATCTAGCCATACGCCATCGCGCTTGCCGCTTTCAGCCACAGCAACGACAGCCGCCATAGAGCGTAGGCCATCTTCTGCGCGTGGAAACAGATTCGCCGCAGGATCCATAACGCGGTTTTCTTTGCGCGCTGTGATGGCTTCAGCGAGGTCTTTGTAGATGTTCGCGAATGCGAGTGGCATGCCCTCGGCGTGACCAATGGTGACGCGCGTTGTGCGGTCGGCTTCGGGTGAGAGGTTTTCCTCCCCGCGTTCAATGATTTGTAGACGCTCATTCAGCGGCATGTAGTAGAGCTGGTTGGGGTGTTCTTGGCTCCAGCGCAGACCCCCTGTTTCGCCAAAGACCTGAATGCCAAGTCCGTGCTGGCGG
>CAYQZI010000155.1:1028-7411 GCA_964421835.1 uncultured Planktotalea sp. | reverse complement strand
ATCGCGGACGCGGTGGTCGTGGGCGCGGTCATGACAATAAGGTGGTCGGTCTAGGTGATCATCTGCCTGGCTTTATTGCGATGAGTTTCGAAGAGCGCAGCGCCAGCTAAGCCGTTGAGATTATGGAGAAACAGCCGCTGAAGAGTACCCCAGCGGCGTTTTTTTATGCCGGTGCCTGAGCGCGTATCAAACGCAACCCTGACGAAATTGCACCGCTGATCAGCGCCGCCAGCGCTAAGGCCATAGCAATTGTGAGCGAGACGAACTTGAGCGCCGCAAAGCTTGAGTAAATATAGGCGATAAGCTGCGGGATGGCGTCGTTAAACTGCATCATAGCGAAGGAGGTCATGTTCTCCAATGCGTCCAAGCTGCCGCCCACAAAGGCAAAAAACGCCGCGCTGATCCCCATCATAAATGTCGCGGAGCGCGCCGCGCCCATGCGGGCTATCAACGTGCCGAGGCAAATGCCAAAGACTATGACCGAAGCGATAAACGCGAAGTCAAACAGCTGGGTTTGGACATAGATGCCAAACGTCCCAGAGCTGCGCATGGCCTCATAATAGCCGAAAATCGTTGCGCCATCGAAAGCCAACTGCCCCGTCGCGAAATCAACTGGATGGCGTGAGGCGGCATAAAGCTTATCGAGTTGAATGCGCGTTCCTTGAAACGCGGCAAAGCTGGCCACGGTCGCGGCAACGTGGATCCAAAGCGGCAAATTCAAAGCGCGGGTCTTAAGGGAGCAAAACATGTGACGAACCTTTCTTAATTGCATTCCGTGGAATATTAATTACATTCCAGGGAATGTTATGCAAGTCAAAAATCGAGCCTCCCGATGAAACCTCCTGAACACATTGAAAAATATGTAAAATTAGGCACTGCCTTAAGCATTTCAACGCAGTTGTTTAGCACGCGCATGGGGCAAAGACTTGAGCGATTCGAGTTAACCGAAGCGCAGTTCTCTGTTTTGAATCATCTCGCACGGCGGATGCCAGACGGGCAAAGCGTCACGGCGATTGCGGCGGCGGTTGAAGTAAAGCAGCCCGCAGTGTCAAAAATGGTCGCGAAATTTGAAGGGCTCGGCTGGGCGCGTTTTGAAGCGATCAAAGGGGATGCGCGCGCAAAACAGGTGCTGCTGACGCAAGCGGGCATTGCGCATCTCACCAGCGTGCAACGTTCGCTGCTGCCAGATTACGTGCAAATGCTAGAAGGGTGGAGCGATGAGGACATTGGCGCCCTCACCGCTCAGCTTTTCCGTCTTGCTGGCTGGCTCGATCAGAACCGGCTTTAGCGTTTAAGACAGGCGCGAAACCACAATCGTGACTTCCGGCTTTTTGCCAATCTCGCCATTGCAGGTCTGACGCACGGTCCGTTTGATTGCCTCTTCCAGCTTGGCATCATCGCGCAAGGTTTTGCCGTTCGAGCGACCAATCATCTGGCTCAGATCTTCCTCGAGAATATCGACCAAGGCCGCGTGCGACTTTCCTTGATCCGCAAGCCCCATCAGCTCGCACCATGGATCGCCGAGCATTTCGTCGTTCTCATCCATAATCAGCGTGATCGTCACATGCCCGTTCAGCGCCATGCGCATCCGATCGCGCACCACACCGTCGAGTGCGCCGACCTGAACAGATCCATCAAGATAGGTGCGCCCCGTCTCGATATAATCTGCAACTTTGGGTTTGTTGCCGGACAGGTCAATCATCATGCCATTCACCGCAACTATGCCCGCGAGCCCTTTGCTTTCGGCAATCTTAACATGGGTGCGCAAATGGCGATGTTCACCGTGCATCGGGATCAGCATTTGCGGTTTGGTGATCTCGTGCATCTTCTCCAGATCTGGGCGGTTCGCGTGCCCAGACACATGGTACAGACCAGAGCTGTCATCGATCACATCCACACCCTTTTCAGAGAGCTGGTTGATGATATGGATCACTCCGCGCTCATTTCCGGGGATGGTTTTGCTCGAGAAAAGGAAGGTATCCCCCTCTTTCAGGGTCAACCCTTGGTATTTGCCGCGCGCGAGTTGCGCAGAGGCTGCGCGCCGCTCCCCTTGAGATCCTGTCACCAAAAGCATCACGTTTTCGCGCGGCAATTGGGTGGCGTCTTCTGGGTTAATGCAGGTCGGGAAGTCTGACAAAACACCCGTTTCAATCGAGGCTTCCACCATTCGGCGCATTGCGCGCCCCAGCAAAACGACAGAGCGCCCGGCTCGCACGCCAGCTTCTGCCAGCGTTTTCACGCGTGCCACGTTTGACGCAAACGTCGTTGCGACCACCATGCCCGGCTGATCAGAGATCAGCTTTTCAATTTCGGGCCCAACGGTGATTTCAGAGCGGCCTTCGTTCAGGGAAAACACGTTTGTTGAATCGCAGACCAGTGCTTTCACCCCATCTTTGGACACATCGCGCCAAAGCGTTTCATCAAATGGCTCGCCCACAAGCGGTGTTTCGTCAATTTTGAAATCGCCGGTGTGCAAAACACGCCCATCGGGGCTATCAATCACAAGGCCAGAGCTTTCGGGAATCGAGTGAGAAATCGGTAAAAAGCCAATCTCAAACGGCCCAGCTTTGATGGTTTCAGGCCAAGGCGAGACAGTGGTCACCGCTTTCGCCTCTACGCCGTATTCATCAAGCTTGCGCCGCGCGATATTCGCCGTGAAGGCGCGGCAATAGATCGGCGCGCCAAGCTGTTCGTAAAAGTGTCCAACCGCGCCCACATGATCCTCATGGGCGTGGGTGATGAACACCGCCTCCAGATCATTGCGGCGCTCTTTCAACCAAGTGATGTCCGGTAGGATTAAATCCACACCGGGTGTGCCGTCCATGTCTGGGAAAGTCACACCAATATCTACAAGGATCAGTTTTTCTTTGCCCGGTTTCCCATAGCCATAGACATAGGCATTCATGCCAATTTCGCCCGCCCCGCCAAGGGGAAGGTAGATCAAACGCTCTGCGCTCATTTCGGATTATCCGTTCTTCTTATTATGCTCGTGGATCACGATGAGACCATGCATTGTCAGGTCATCCTCGATCACGTCGAACAGGTTTTCTGCGGTTGCAAACAGCGGGGCAAGACCGCCTGTGCCAACCACTTTCATCGGCTTGCCATATTCTGTCTTGATCCGGTTCGTAATGCCTTCGATCAGGCCCGTATAGCCCCAGAACACACCAGATTGGATGCAGGCCACAGTATTCGTGCCAATCACATGCTCTGGCTGCGAAATATCCACATGCGGCAGTGCGGCGGCCCCATTGTGCAAAGCTTCAAGCGACAGGTTCACGCCGGGGGCAATCACGCCGCCCACATAGGCACCATCTTCGGCGACAACGTCGAAATTGGTCGCCGTGCCGAAATCGACAACAACCACGTTGCCACCATGTCGATCATATGCAGCAGCGGCATTGGCAAGACGATCTGGTCCGACTTGCGTGCCTTGATCGACGCGCGGTGCAATCGGCAGCTCACACTCTGGCTTGCCCACCACCATAGGGCGACAGCCGAAAAAGCGATCCGCAAAGACGCGCAGGTTGAACACCACGCGCGGCACCGTCGAGGAAATGATCACATCGGTGATATCAAGGCTGATGTCATAGTGTTTCACCAGCGTTGAGAACCACGTAAAATAGGCATCCGCCGTGCGCCCATGATGTGTCGAGGTGCGCAGCGTGCACAGCCATTGTTCGCCATCCCAAATGGAGAAAACCGTATTCGTGTTGCCGCAATCAATGGCGAGAAGCATGTCGCGTCCTTCGCTTTAGAAAAATACATCCGCCGCAGCAATCGCCGCGCGGCCTTGAGCGGTCTTTAGAACAAGATTGCCCTGCTCGTCCACCGTCTCGAACGTGCCAATGGTTTCGCTATTTATCGTGCGTGCGGTGATCACCTCGCCCAGCTTGGCCGCGCGCGCGAGCCAGCTTTCGCGAATGGGTGCAAATCCGTAAGTGGTGAATTGCGTCTCAAGGCGCGCGTAGGCGCTGGCGAGCAGGTCTAGAAACTCCTCGGGCGGGATCGCAACGCCTGTTTCAGACAGCAGCGACACAGGGCGCATGGCTTGCTTTTCTACCTCCGCAGGCGCGGGCGCATCGGCAAGGTTTACGCCAATGCCAATCGCAAGATGGTGCATAGCGCCGCCTGTACCAATGCTTTCCAGCAAAATGCCTGCGACTTTACCGCCATTCAAAAGCACATCATTGGGCCATTTCAGCGCCAGCGATTGGGCCTGTACCCCGCAGGCAATAAAGGCCTCATAAAGCGCAAGCGAGGCCACAAACGAGCGCAACGCGACCACTTCAGGTGTTTCGACAGGATGCAAAACCAACGTGCCGGCAAAATTGCCTTTGGGAAAACGCCAAACGCGGCCACGTCGCCCACGAGAGGCCGTTTGGTTCAGCGCCAAAATCCATTCAGGGCTGGGAAGCGAAGCGGCAATGCGTGCCGCTTCAGCATTTGTGCTATCAACCTCGGCCAAAACGCGTCGGCCATAGCCAAGCGGAAAACCTGTCTTAGTTAACAAGCGTCGCCGCCGCTGCCGCTGCCGCGCCCTCAACCCCGAAGAGATTGACCAATCCAAGCACCATCACCGCCGCAGAGGCCATCAAGAAGCCCCAAAGCACCGGTGATTTGCTGGTGTCGAGCGGCTCGTCCGGCTCTTCGCCGAAGTACATGTAAAAGACGATGCGCAGGTAGTAATACGCGCCAATCACCGAGGCGATCACGCCTGCAACCGCGAGCCACGCTAGGCCCGCGTCGTAAGCGGCGCGCAGCACATAGAGCTTGCCAAAGAAACCAACCATTGGCGGAACGCCTGCCATGGAAAAGAGCAAAATCAACATCGCCAAGGCTTTGCCCGGCTCGCGTTTTGCGTATTGGTTCAGCGATCCGATATCCGTGACCGCTTGGCCGTCCTTCTCCATGCTCAAAATAAACGCGAATGTGCCGATGTTCATGGTGACGTAGATCGCCATGTAGACCAGCATCGCTTGCACGCCCAAAACTGTGCCCGCCGCGAGGCCCATGAGCGCATAACCCATATGCGCAATCGAAGAGAAGGCCATCAGGCGCTTGATGTTGGTTTGCCCAATCGCGGCAAATGCGCCAAGGAACATGGACACGAGCGAGAGCAGCGCAATCACTTGGCTCCAATCGCTCACCGCGCCGCCGAAAGCATCGTGCAATACGCGGGCGAAGAGACCCATCGCCGCGATCTTGGGCGCGGTTGCGAAAAAGGCAGTGACGGGCGTTGGCGAACCCTCATAGACGTCAGGCGTCCACATGTGGAACGGAACCGCTGAGACTTTGAAGGCAAGGCCAGAGATAATGAACACAAGACCGAACAGCAGACCAACCGAGATATGCCCATCCGTCGCCGTTTGAATGATGCCGGAAAACAGCGTCGTCCCCGCATAACCATAGGTCAGCGATGCACCATAGAGCAGCAAACCAGAGCTAAGCGCGCCAAGGACGAAATACTTCAGGCCCGCTTCCGTTGAACGCGCACTGTCGCGGCGCAAGGACGCAACGACATACAGCGCAAGCGATTGCAGCTCTAGCCCCATGTAAAGCGTCATCAGATCGCCCGCAGAGACCATAACCATCATGCCCACAACGCTCAGCGCCACCAGCACAGGGTATTCAAAGCGCAGCAAACCTTTGCGCTGCATGTAGTCTTGGCTCATCACCAGCACAGCCGCAGAGGACAGCAGGATCGCAACCTTGGCAAAGCGCGAGAAGGCGTCATCAACGAACATGCCGCCGAAGGCCGCGTTCGTGCCCTGCCCGTTCACGCCGATCCAAAGTCCAAGCGCCACAAAGATGCCCGCCGTCGCCCAAACCAGCGTGGACGCCACCTTGTCCTTGCCCGTGTAGACCGCGGCCATCAACGCCCCCAGCGCAAAGAGCGAAAGGAGGAGTTCCGGCAGTATGATGTTCAGGTCAGCCTGTATCATGGTCAGCGTCTTTCTTAGTGCGATGCGGCAGTTTGCGTTGCGCTTGGTGCGCTCGCCAGTGCCGTTTCATAGTTGGAGACCAGCGCTTCGACAGAAGGGCCGATGAGATCGAGAACCAATGCAGGATAGACGCCCAAAAGCAGCGTCATCACCACAAGCGGCGCAAAAATCCAGCGCTCGCGCGGCGTCATGTCAGAGATCGTGCGCAGGCTTTCCTTGATCAGATCGCCCATGACGACGCGGCGATAGAGCCAGAGTGCATAGGCGGCAGACAGGATTACACCCGCCGTCGCAACCGCAGCGACCCAAGTGTTCACCTGGAACACACCCATCAGCGTCAGAAATTCGCCAACAAAACCGGAGGTTCCGGGCAGACCCACGTTCGCCATGGTAAAGAACATAAAGATCAGCGCATAGGCCGGCATGCGGTTCACAAGG
>CAYQZI010000155.1:0-1018 GCA_964421835.1 uncultured Planktotalea sp. | reverse complement strand
ATCCGATCATAGATCACGCCCACACAGAGGAACAAAGCGGCAGAGATAAAGCCGTGGCTGATCATCTGGAAAATCGCGCCATCAATGCCCTGCTGGTTCGCCGCGAAAATACCCATCGTGACATAGCCCATATGGGCCACCGATGAATAAGCGATCAGCTTTTTCATATCTTCCTGCACGAGTGCGACGAGCGAGGTATACACAATCGCAATTGCGGACATCCACAGGATAAGCGGCGTCATCACATCCGCGCCCACGGGGAACATCGGCAAAGAGAAACGCAAGAAGCCGTAGCCACCCATTTTGAGCAGGATCGCTGCCAGCACGACAGAACCCGCCGTCGGCGCTTGTACGTGCGCATCGGGCAGCCAAGTGTGGACTGGCCACATAGGCATTTTCACCGCGAAGCTGGCAAAAAACGCGAGGAACATCAGCGTTTGCAAACCGCCAACCACATGAATGCCGAGCAACGAGAAGCTCTCAGAGCCGAATGTATGGCTCATCAGCGTCGGGATATCGGTTGTGCCTGCATCGACAAACATCGCGACCATCGCCACCAACATCAGCACCGAGCCAAGGAAGGTATAGAGGAAGAATTTGAAGCTTGCGTAGATGCGGTTCGCGCCGCCCCAAATACCGATGATCAAGAACATCGGGATTAAGCCCGCTTCGAAGAAGACGTAAAACAGCACCAAATCCAGCGCCATGAACACGCCAAGCATCAATGTCTCGAGCAGCAAGAACGCGATCATGTACTCTTTGACGCGCGTTTCGACATTCCAGCTCGCGGCAATCACCAGCGGCATCATAAAGGTGGTCAGCATCACAAAGAGCACGGAAATACCATCCACACCCATCTTGTATTGCATACCCATGACCCAGGACCGCTCTTCCACCATCTGGAAATCGGTGTTTGCTGGATCAAACTGCGCAAGAATAAAGAGCGAAACCACAAAGGTCGCGACCGTACCAGCCACCGCGATCCACTTGGCATTGCGCTGCGCTGCTTCGTCGTTTC
>CAYQZI010000154.1:5769-7425 GCA_964421835.1 uncultured Planktotalea sp. | reverse complement strand
TGGCAGATGCGCAAGTGCCTTATGTGACGCAAGTTTTGAGCGGGGCAAAAGGTCCAGTGATCTGTGCGACCGATTACATGAAGAACTACGCAGAACAGATCCGCGCTTATGTGCCGCAAGAGTTTGTGGTGCTTGGAACGGACGGCTACGGTCGCTCAGATAGCCGTGTGAACCTGCGCCGCTTCTTTGAAGTGGATGCGAACCACATTGCAGCGGCCGCGATGGTGCAGCTTTTCAAAGAGGGCACAGTGTCTGAGAAAGACCTGACATCCGCGCTTTCTAAATACGACATTGACGGCGAAAAGCCGAACCCCCGTCTGGTTTGATAGGGTAGAGGAGACACATATTATGGCTATTGAAGTAACAGTCCCCGACATCGGCGATTTTAACGACATTCCTGTGGTGACCGTCTTGGTCGCAGTGGGTGATACGGTCGCGGAAGAAGATCCGATCGTTGAGTTGGAGAGCGACAAAGCGACGATGGAAGTGCCATCCTCTGCGGCGGGTGTGGTGAAAGAGATTAAGGTTTCTGAGGGCGACAATGTCTCGATGGGATCGTTGATTTTGATCCTAGAAGGCGAGAGCGCAGCACCTGTTGAAGCCGCGAAACCTGAAGCACCAAAGACAGAAGCGGCACCTGCACCAGTCGTCGCGGCGGCACCTGTGGTCACGGATGAGGGTTTTGGAACCGCTCATGCGAGCCCATCCGTGCGCGCCTTTGCGCGCAGCCTCGAGATTGATCTGAGCAAAGTCAACGGGACAGGTCGCAAGGGTCGAATCCTGCGCGAAGACATCACCAAAGCGTTCAAATCCACAACCGCCCCTGCGGCTGTTGGGGGAGGCGCTGCGGGTGGCATGGGCATTCCGCCTATTCCTGTCGTGGATTTCTCCAAGTTCGGCTCTGTGGAAGATGTGGAAATGCCCCGCATCAAGAAGCTCTCTGGCCCTGCGTTGCATCGCTCTTGGCTCAACATTCCGCATGTGACGCATAATGACGAAGCGGATATCACCGAGCTTGATACATACCGCAAAGAGATGGACACGATGGCCAAGGAACAAGGGTATCGCGTCACGCTCTTGTCGTTTGTTATCAAGGCCTCGGTCTCCGCGTTGAAAGAACACTGGGAGCTCAATTCTTCGATCCACCCTGATGGCGACAAGCTGATCAAGAAGGACTTTTACAACATCGGTTTTGCGGCTGATACGCCTGTTGGTCTGATGGTTCCGGTCATCAAAGACGCGGACAAAAAGGGTCTTGTACAGATCTCCAAAGAACTGATGGAGCTCTCTGCGGCGGCGCGCGAAGGCAAGCTGAAGGGGGCTGACATGCAGGGCGCGACGTTTACCATTTCGTCCCTTGGCGGCATTGGCGGCACCAGTTTCACGCCGATTGTGAATGCACCAGAGGTGGCGATCCTTGGGCTGACACGCTCCAAAATGGCGCCTGTGTGGAACGGCGAGGAGTTTATGCCGCGCCTGATGCAGCCGCTGTCATTGTCCTACGATCACCGCGCTGTCGATGGTACTTTGGCGGCGCGCTTTGCGGTGACGCTGAAGACACTGCTCGGCGATATGCGTAAGTTGATGTGGTAAGGAGTGTAGATTATGGAAATCCAAGTCCCTGATATTGGTGATTTTAATGACATTCCGGTGGTC
>CAYQZI010000154.1:0-5669 GCA_964421835.1 uncultured Planktotalea sp. | reverse complement strand
TGATCACCGAAGCTGAAGACATGGGCGCGCATGGCGTGAGCTTTGCCAAGCCAAAGATCGATCTTGATGAGTTGCGCAGCTTCAAGGACAGCGTTGTGGGGCAGCTTACAGGCGGTCTGACGGGGCTTGCCAAGGCGCGTAAAGTGACAACTGTGAAGGGCACGGGTAAGTTCACTGGCCCGAACATGATCGAGGTGGTTGAGGACGGCAAAACCACCGCCGTCAGCTTTGATCACTTCATCATCGCGGCAGGCTCTGAACCTGTGAACCTACCGTTTCTACCGCATGATGACCCACGCGTGATCGATTCAACAGGTGCTTTGGAATTGAAAGACATTCCCAAGCGGATGTTGGTGCTGGGTGGCGGTATCATCGGGCTTGAGATGGCCTGCGTCTATGATGCGCTTGGCTCGAGTGTCACTATTGTGGAGCTGATGGATCAGATCATTCCGGGCGCGGATAAGGACATCGTCAAACCTTTGCACACCCGCATTAAGGGCCGCTACGAGAACATCCTTTTGAAGACCAAAGTCACTGCGATGGAGGCTCAGAAGAAGGGTCTGAAAGTGACGTTCGAAGATGCCTCCGGCGTAGAGACAACGGATATGTTTGACAAAGTCCTCGTCGCTGTCGGGCGCACGCCCAATGGTAAAAAGATCGACGCCGAAAAGGCAGGTGTTGCCGTGGACGAGCGTGGCTTTATCGCTGTGGACAGCCAGCAACGTACTGGCGTGCCACATATTTTCGCGATTGGCGATCTTGTCGGCCAGCCGATGCTTGCGCATAAGGCCGTACATGAGGGCAAAGTCGCAGCGGAAGTCTGCGCAGGTCATAAACGTCATTTTGATGCGAAGCTGATCCCGTCTGTTGCTTACACCGATCCAGAAGTCGCTTGGTGCGGCGTGACGGAAACCGAAGCGAAGGCCAAGGGTATACCCTATGAAAAGGGCGTGTTCCCTTGGGCTGCGTCTGGCAAGGCGCTCTCGAATGGGCGATCAGAGGGCATCACCAAACTGCTTTTCGATCCCGAAGATCAGCGTGTGATTGGCGGCTGCATCGTCGGTGTCAACGCAGGTGATTTGATCGCAGAGGTCGGGCTGGCAATTGAAATGGGTGCGGATGCGGTCGATCTGGGGCACACGATCCATGCCCATCCGACCTTGTCTGAAACTGTGAACTTTGCAGCTGAAATGTTCGAAGGCACGATCACCGATTTGATGCCGCCGAAAAAGAAAATGCGCTAAGGCGCGTTTGTGCAAAGCACTGGGGCCAAAGCACTGATATTGACTCGCCGCCTTGCGTAACTGCTGGGCGGCGTTTCCGTTTTCGAGCCAAAGTTGCGTGTAAGCCGTATTGCTGCCGATCTGTGGACAGTCTTGGTAAGCGCGTTGACAGCGCACATAGGCTCGTTACCATCCTTAAGTGTAATCAAAGGGTTATTCCGTGTAACGGCTGTTTTCACCCTAGTTTGCTTACGTTGATAAAATCTGGCTGGGGGGCCTGTATGTTAGCGATAATCCTTATTCCGCTCGCTTTGGCGCTTGCGTTTTCTGGACTGTTTGAGGCCGAAGTGTCCCGTATCGCAGAGGAAAATGGACTGGACGGCTTTGATCCCGACGCGCCTTCGGTTTTTGATGATCTTGACGCTGATTTTGGCACGAATATGCCTGATACGCTGACAGGGACGAATGGTGATGACGCCTTGTTCGCGCTTGGGCAAACAGATGTTGTGAATGGCTTGGCCGGAGATGATCTGATTGAGGCTGGCAGCAACAATGACACTGTGTTTGGCGGCGACGGAGATGACATTATCGGCGGCGGCACCGGGTTTGATTTGCTGATCGGACAAGCTGGGGATGACGCGATTTTGGGCAATGGCGGCGATGATCATTTGATCGGGCGCGACGGCAACGATTTGCTCATTGGCGGCGGCGGCCTTGATAGTTTGAACGGTGGCCCCGGGGATGATGTGCTGGTGAGCGGCAATATTGTGCTTGATGATGAAGGTGAGCAAGACATCAGCGCGACGGCCCTCGCTGTCGTGCGCAATTTCACCGAAGAGGAGATCGCGGAGATCGATTTTGAAGCTTTGCGCGAAGAGGGGCTGCTGAATGGCGTCGATGTTTCGTTTTTGGACGAAGCGCCCGAGCCAACTCAAGGCGGTGATCTGAGCGGCGGCGACGGCGATGACCTGCTGATCCTTGCGGGGGGCGATACCGCTGAAGGGGGCGCAGGCGAAGATCTGTTTGTGCTGAATGAATCGATGGTGGATGAAAACACCGTGCGCATCGTCGATTACACAAGCACTGAGGATGTGATTGCCGTTCAATTCGCGGGCGAAGATGCGCCAGTTCTGGACACGCGCGATCGCGGCGAGGATGCAATTATTTTGATTGGCGAGGATATCTTGGCATTGGTCGAGGGCGGCGCAGGGCTTGCCCCATCTGATATCCGATTGGTGCAGGACCTTCAGATATAATTACCTTTTGACAGAGCCCGAATTTAGATTTCATATACCACATTTAGACTCTTTCATTTTCTGGAGGACGATATGCTGCGTCATTTTTGTGCAGTTCTACTAATATCTCTCATTCTTCCTGCTGCTGTTTCAGCAGCGTCGCTTGTCGCGAAGGTCGACGTGTCGAGCCAAACCATGACCGTTATTCGCTACGGTGAAGTGATTGCGCGCTGGCCCGTATCAACAGCGCGCAAAGGAAAATACACGCCGCGCGGAAGTTATTCGCCAAAAAGCCCGTCGCGCTATCACAAATCCAGCCTCTATAATAATGCGCCGATGCCTTACTCGATTTTCTTTCGCGGCAATTACTCGGTGCATGGCACGAACCAGACATCCAAGCTTGGACGTCCGGCATCGGCAGGGTGCGTGCGTTTGCACACATCAAAATCCGCAAAGCTGTTTTCCTTGGTGAAGCAACACGGGTTCAAGAACACGCGGATCGTGGTGCAGAATTAACCGTAGACCGCGCCCCAACGCTCGATCAGTTGCTGCTGCAAGGCTTTTGCGCGACGGTTCCATGCGCGTCCGCCTTGCGGCGCCTCCTTCTCGGCCTTCTTGATGCCACGGCGACGATTGGTATCAGCGCAGATCATGGCAAAAGCCATCTGTTTACCATCCGGTGCTGTCATATAACCGCTGAGCGCACTTACGAAATTTAGCGTGCCTGTCTTGGCTTGCACCTTGATAGGGTGGTTTTTGATGACTTTACGCTTGGCATCGCGCATTGCGACGGGCTTGAGCAGCTCTGCAAAGCCAGCGCGACGACGTGCGACAAGCATCGCGTTGACCATGGCCTGCGCGGTGACTTTGCTCTGATCGCTCAGGCCAGAATGATCCGCAAAACTCGCGTTCCCCATGCTAAGCGCGTTATTGGCCCAGCGGCTCATCGCTTTGGCAGAGGCTTTCAGCGTGGTCGGACGTCCACCGCGTTGGCGGGTCGCGGTCATACCAACGACTTCGGCGGTCAGGTTGGTTGAGAACTTGAGCATATCGCGCAGGATGGTGCTGAGCGGGGCGCTCGTATGGGTGACAAGCGCGCGTGCTTTGGGCGCGCCTGTGCTGCGTTTCGGGTTTTTCAGAACGATGCCTTGTGCGCGTGCAAAGGTTTGAAAGACATCCGCTGCATAAAGACCCGGTTTGCGCACGGGCAACCACCGCGAACCACTTTTGCCAAGCGCACCGCGCGCGACGCTCCATTGATCAAAATTCCCTGCGTCTTTGTAGGCATAGACGGGCAGGTCGCGGGCGGCGATAGACATTTTGGAGATATAGACGCGGGGACGGTGCTTGTCGGAGCGCGCATCCATCGCAACGCTGTAGCCATTGCTGCCACGGCGCCATTCAAAGTGAACGCGGTTGAAATTCAGGTTGAGACCAGAGACAGCGGGGTTGTAGCTGACATGCTCGGGCTGAGAAGGTTCAATATGTTTGAGGTTTGGAAGTGCGTTGTCGACATAAAAGAACTGACCGCGCACTTCGCGAATGCCAAGCGCTTTGAGCTTTGCGGCCATATCAAACAGGCCATTTGTATCGAGCGTTGGATCGCCGCCGCCAACTAAGAATAAGTCCCCACTGACGATACCGTTGGCGATGGAGCCATTGGTTGAAATCCGCGTACCAAAGCGATAATTCGGGCCGAGCGCGTCAAGCGCGTAGAGTGCTGTGATGGCTTTCGCGGTGCTTGCAGGGGGCAGACCGAGGCTTTGCTTGTTGGTTTCCAGCAGCTTGCCGGTTTTGAGGTCAGCCACTGCAAAGCCCACTGCGCCACCTAGTTTTGCCGCATCGATAAGCGCTTGCGGCGTTGCGGGTCTCGCGGCGACAGTCTTGGCACTCGTCGCAGGCTTAGCTGCGCCACCGCGTTGGGTTGGACGGATGGACGTCAAAGGGGCGTTTGCCAAAGCCACGTGGCCGAAAGAGGCGGATGCGGCAGCGGTCAGAAAAAAGCGTCTTGAAAAGAATTTGGTCATATTAACGTTAATGCAAATTGTTGCGGCTGAAACAAGACCAGAGCCGTGCAAGAGCGCGGCTTTTTACGGCAATGTGATGGCAGAGTGTGATGATTTCGCGCTTGTTGTGCTCTGTTACAGCCCGCCTGCATCTGTTACGGGCAGCTATGTTAAAGGCCATGTTCATCATGCTCATCGCGATGAGCGTCATTCCCGCGGGGGACGCGGCCAGCAAGATCTTAACGTCAGAGCTTGGCGTTGCGCCCACCTATGTGGTTTGGACGCGCTTCTTGATTGGCGGCTTGCTCATTTTGCCCTTTACGTGGCGCGCAGGGCTTGCGGTTTGGCGTGACTGGCGCGTGTGGTTTCGCGCGTTGATCATCGGGCTTGGGATCAGCTGCATCACGCGCGCGCTCCAACTTGCGCCGCTTGCGGATGTGTTCGGGGCGTTTTTCATCGGGCCTTTGATCAGCTTTGTTTTGTCCGTTTGGTTGTTGAAAGAACGCGTGCGCGCGGTGCAGGCGGTGTTGGTTGTGCTTGGGTTTGTCGGTGTTTTGCTGATCGTGCGGCCTGGTTTTGAAGCATCGGCAGGATTGGGTTGGGCCGTGCTGGCAGGATGCAGCTATGGGGCGTTCTTGACCGCTTCGCGTTGGCTGGCAGGATCGGTTGCATTGGGTGGCTTGATGATCACGCAAATGGTTGGGCCTGCGCTGATGGTGACGCCGTTTGTGATGGGTCAGTTTCCCGAGTTCACGCCGCAGATCGCCAAGCTGACGTTGATGAGCGCTATGGGGTCTATGGTGGGCAATATGTTGATGTTGTTCGCGTATCGCATGCACGAGGCAAGCAAACTTGCGCCCTTTGTCTATTTTCAGCTGATATCAGCGGTGCTCTTAGGCTGGCTGATTTTTGGCGAATGGCCAGATGCCATCGCTGTTGCTGGTATCATTTTGATTGTGATCACGGGGTGCACCAGCGCGGCTTTGCAAAGCAAAGCTCGGTGAAATGCACACCAACGATACCATGCAGTTAGGTGTAAGTGGTCGTTTGCAATAAGCGCACGCAACAGGGCCTAGGGCACCGAAGTTTTCTGTTCAATAAACTGTGAATTTGCTCTTTCGCTCTAGAATTACGCCCTTCGATACGTCCATTTCTTCACACACCGGATCCTTCAAACTCGAAGGATCTTTCAGCCTCTTCAACCT
>CAYQZI010000153.1:0-7483 GCA_964421835.1 uncultured Planktotalea sp. | reverse complement strand
GGATGTAATCCTATAGCGTTGTAGCTTCAATTCACTTTAGCGAATGTTTACGCGCAAAACCGCGGCAGAGGCAAAAGGTAGCAGTGCGATTGTGCCGAAGGTGATGCCCGCAAGCATAAGAAGCGGCGTGTCATAGCTCAGCCCCTCTGCGCCGCGCCGTGCCACTTCAGAGCCGAAAATCAGCGTCGGCACGTAAAGCGGCAACACCAGAAGCGAGAGCAAGAGCCCCCCACGTTTGATGCCCACCGTCAGCGCTGCGCCAAAGGTGCCGATCACGCTAAGCGCCGGCGTGCCGCACACCAGGGACAAAATCAGGGGCACATAGCCCGCGCTTGGCAGGTTCAACAAAAGCGCGAAGAGTGGCGCAGCTACGATAAGCGGCAAGCCAGTGGTCAGCCAATGCGCAAGCGCTTTGATCGAAACAGCGCCCTCCATCGGCAAAGGCGCGCAGGCAAGCAGATCAAGCGTGCCGTCCTCCCAATCCAGCGCGAGAATGCGATCAAGCGAGAGCAAACAAGCCAGCAAAGCCCCAAGCCAAAGGATACCGGGCGCAATCGTGGCAAGCAGCTGGTTATCGGGACCAACGCTAAAGGGCACCAGCACCGTGACGATCAAAAAGAACGCAAGCCCAAGGCCAAAGCCGCCCCCTGCCCGCATCGCAAGGCGCAGATCACGGATCAGCAGCGCCTTCACAAAAATCCCTCCATCGCATCGTCTTGCCATGCCGCGGGTTTGGCTTTGTAGGGGCTGACATCAAGAATTGCTGCATCAAGCCCCAGATCGATATGCGTTGCAATCAGCGCAATGCCGCCCCCTGCCAAATGGGCGCGCACCGCATCGGCAAACATCTCAACCGCGCGCGTGTCCAGCGACACCGTCGGCTCATCAAGCACCCAGATCGGCCGCTGCGTGAGCAAAAGCCGCGCAAGGCCAAGGCGGCGCTTTTGACCTGCGGAAAGCGCACCTGCGGGGCGGTTTTCTAAGGGCGCAAGCGCATAGGCAGCAAGCGCAGGAGCGATATCGCGGCTTCCAAAAATCTCTGCCCAAAAGGCAAGATTTTCGCGCACGCTCAGCACATGTTTGATCCCATCGGAATGCGCCGCGTAGGCAATGCTTTCACGCGGCGCAGTGATTTCGCCCGAAAGCGCTGGTTGCAGCCCAGCAATTGCGCGCAAAAGCGTGGTTTTGCCGATGCCGTTCGGGCCGCGCAGGATCAGCGCTTGCCCCGCCGCTATGGAGAACGAAAGCCCCTCCAGCACCGCAACGCCGCCGCGCGCAACCGCGAGCTTATGTGCGCTGAGCTGCACGGTCCTTTAGGTTTTCGTAACCGGAAGCAGCGCAGCAGCAACGCGGCGCCCTTCTGAGACAAGCACATTATACGTGCGGCAAGCTGCGGGCGAATTCATCGCCTCGACGCCGATTCCGGCGTCATCCATCGCCTCTTTCAAGGCGCGCGGCAAATGGCCGATTTCATCGCCCGTGCCGAAAAAGATCACATCGATCTCGCCCTTCATTGCCAAGAGGCGCTCTAGATCGTCATAACCCGCCCATGGACCAGCGCCGCTTGCGGTCACAATCAAGGGTGCGGCGATTGGCTTGCCGGCGATGCGGTAAAACCCCGGGCCGTAGCCTTCAACCGGCTGGGCATCGTCAAACTCAAGTTCTGTCAAACGCATTGTCCGTCATCCCCAAATCGGCAAACCATAGAGCGCGGAGACTCCAATTATCACATAGGCCGCTGTTCTATAAACCGTTTCATGTTCGGGGCGAAAGAGCCATGTGCCAATTAAGATGCCAAGCATCATCGGTGCAATCAAGAGCGCGCCGAGTAAGATCAGCGACAGCGAGAGCAGCCCTTGCGCACCAAACATCGTGAACAAGATCACATCGTAGGCAAAGAGGAACACCATGGTTGTTGCGCGGATCACCACGGGCGCATGGGTGCTGGCCATATAAAGCAGGATCACCGGCGGCCCGGGCAAGCCCACGGCGCCGCCAAGAACGCCACTTGCTGCGCCGATGCCGTAAATTTTTGGAGCACTCAGGCGGCCTTTATAGCGCAGACCAAAAATCAGCGCTGCGAGCAAAAGCAGCGATATCAGCGACACACCATAGCGAAACACATCGGACGGCACAGAGATAAGCAGCCAAATGCCAATCGGCAGGCTGAGCAGCATCGCAATGATAAGGCGGCGCAAGTCCGGCCAGTCTGCGTCTCGCACAGCACGCGGAAGCGCAGGGATCGGGCCAAATCCATCCATTATCGTAAGGGTTAAAACCGCCACCAGTGGGCTTAAGAATTGACCCGCGATCGGCAGGTAGATCATTGCCGTGCCAAAGCCGGAAAACCCGCGCACCGTGCCCGCAAGCAAAGCGGCGCAAGCGATCCACATCAGCCCATCGGTTTGAAGGGCTGATGCGAAGATGTCAGGCATCAAGACTAGGCATCAATATTGGCAAACTGCGTGCCCGCGCCCGCATCTGGTTTGTTCGTCCAATCGCGCTTGACCCCAAGGTAAAGCAAAATCGCCGAGGCCACGAAGATCGAAGAATAGGTTCCCACAATCACGCCCCAGATCATCGCAAAGACGAAGCCACGGATCACATCGCCGCCTAGCACAAACAATGCGATCAACGCCAAAAGCGTGGTCACAGAGGTCATGAATGTCCGGCTTAATGTTTCGTTGATCGAGATGTTAAGCACCTCGTTCAGCGGCTTTTTCTTATACTTGCGCAGGTTCTCCCGCACGCGGTCAAAGACAACAACCGTATCATTGAGCGAGTAACCAACGATGGTTAGCAAAGCCGCGATGATGGCAAGATCAAACTTGATCTGTAGCTCGGAAAAGACGCCAATGGTCAGGATCACATCGTGCACCAGCGCCGCGACCGCGCCCAATGCGAACTGCCACTCAAAGCGCAGCCAAATGTAGATCAAGACCGCTGCAATCGCCAAGAGAACGGCAATAGCGGCTGTCTGGATCAGCTCGCCGGAAACCTTGGGGCCAACAGATTCGACGGACACGAATTTGATATCCGGTGCGATCACGGCCAATGCCTCTTGCACCTGCGCGATAATATCCGAGGTCACCGCTTCCTGACCTTCTTGGGATTCGATGCGCACCATGGCGACGTTTTGATCGGCTTCAAACGTCGGATCGAACACTTCGGAAATCACGATATCTCCGAGTTCAAGCGGCGCAATCGCATCGCGATATGCACCCACGTCAATCGGTGTCGTGCTTTCGGTTCGGATCGTGGTGCCGCCTTTGAAGTCGATCCCGTAATTCAGACCCTGATACATGAAGGACGCGAAGCCGATGATCATCAGCGTCAAGGATAGACCCAGCCACATTTTCCAACGGGAAAAGAAATCGAAGTTCGTGTCTTGTTTAACCAGTCTTAGGCGCATCTCACACCTCCAATTCTTTGGGGCGTTTACGTTCGAACCACATCACGATGATCAAACGCGTGACGAAGATGGCGGTAAAGACCGACGTGAGAATACCCAGACCCAGCGTAATCGCAAAGCCGCGCACAGGGCCGGAGCCCATAACAAAAAGGATCACCGCCGTAATAAACGTGGTGATATTGGCGTCGATGATCGCGCTAAGCGCTTTTTCATAGCCCAGGTCAATTGCACGGGCAGGCCCTTTTTTCGATTTGACCTCTTCGCGGATCCGCTCAAACACCAGAACATTTGCATCCACCGCCATACCAATTGTCAAAACGATACCCGCGATACCTGGCAAAGTCAGTGTCGCGCCTACCATGCTGAGCAAGCCAAAGATCAGACCAACGTTGATGATAAGGGCGATATTGGCGAAAAGACCAAATGTTCCGTAGCTCAGGAACATAAAGACAAGCACAGCGATAAACGCCACAACGCAAGCCACCTGCCCCGCTTTGATGCTGTCTGCGCCCAACTCTGGACCAATCGTGCGTTCTTCCAGAAAGTCGAGCCCCGCAGGCAAAGCACCCGCGCGCAAGAGCACGGCAAGATTGGTGCTTTCTTCAACAGTGAAGTTGCCAGTGATAATACCAGATCCACCCGGAATATGGCTTTGGATCACTGGGGCAGAAATCACTTCGCTATCAAGGACAATCGCAAAAGGATTGCCGATGTTTTCCGCCGTATAGTCGCCAAACTTGCGCGCACCCGCAGGGTTGAAACGAAAATTCACCGCAGGACGGCCGTTTTGATCAAAGGCAGGCTGCGCATCGACCAGCTCTTCGCCCGTGACGACTGGCGCGGTTTCCAATGTATAATACGCGCCCGCTTCATCCAAGGAGGGCAGGATTTCATTACCAATGCCTGCGTTCGCATCAGGGTCGCTACCGCGCCCTACAACAGGTTGGAACGTCAATTGTGCAGTTGTACCGATAATGGCCTTAAGTTCCGCGGCAGAGCCGATGCCCGGCACTTGGATCAATATACGATCCGTGCCTTGACGTTGGATCGTTGGCTCACGCGTGCCGACTTCATCGATACGGCGGCGAATGATTTCCAGCGATTGCTGCATTGTGCGCTCGTCCGTGGCGCGTTTTTCCGCCTCCGAGAGCTGCACTGTCAAAATCGCGCCATCCGCGCTCACTTCAATGTCGGACGCGCCAACACCTGAAAGCGAGACAACCTGCTGCGCCAAGCCGCGCACCACTTCCATCGCGCGCGCCATGCCGTCTGGCTCAGAGATACGCACTTTCAGCTCATCGCCCGCAGAAGGTTGCAAACGGATGGTGCCGATTGTTGCGCGCTCTGGGCGCAATGCGTCGCGCACTTCGGGCCAAAAGGCCTTCATGCGCGCGTCATAGACGTCTTGGACTTTAACTTCGGCCAGCAAATGCGCACCGCCGCGCAGATCAAGGCCAAGGTTCACCAAACCCGAGGGCAAGAACCCCGGCCACTGCGCAACCATCGCGTCACGCTCGGGCGAGTTGCCCGAAAGTTCGATTTCCGCAAGCGCATCATTGTGCTGCTCGACTTTGGAGTAAAAGGCATTTGGAACCGCAAGCAATAATCCAAGCGCACACAGCGCCCAGATCACCACCCGTTTCCACAGGTCAATTTGCAACATCTGTCAGGCCTCTCACACCCGCCAAGCGCCGCGCGTCTTTTATTTACGCGGAAGCTGGCTCTGTTTTGTTGATAACATTGGTGATCGTGGACTGTACAACGCGGACCTTTACGCCCTCTGCCAGCTCGACTTCGATCTCGTTGTCATCTTTGACTTTGGTGACTTTTCCGATCAAGCCGCCTTGCGTGATCACCTGATCGCCGCGACGCAACGCTTCAACCATTTTCTGGTGTTCTTTAAGCTTTTTCTGCTGAGGGCGGATCAGCAAGAAGTACATGATCGCGAAGATCAGAATGAGCGGAACGAATTGGCCAAGTGCGCCAGCATCCATGTGGAGTATCCTTTTTTGAGATTGGCCTGCACCGCAAACACGGGTCAAGCACTGTCTGAATTTGGGCAGAACCTATGGTCTGATAGGGGGCATTGCAATGGGCTTAAACAGACTGTTTTTTAGGCACCCCATGCACCGCGAATTATAGCTATGCGATCACTGCATAGCGGCCATGCTGCACTTGCGGCATTTTGTGCCTTGATTGCGGGCGCCGCGCACATTATTTCACCCTCATGAGGACGATGATGGTGCTGAGGTGCCTAGTCCTTGTACCTCCCTGTTGGACTTCGGCCGAGCTTTGTGCTCGGCCTTTTTTTTGCGCTGTTTTTGAGGGCAATGCGCGATTTACTGCACGTTCAATCAAAAACAGTGCGAATTTGCTCAAGCGGTTTCTTTATTTTGGCCACGCTTGGCACGGTGGCATCCTGCGCCGCCTGCCCTACCGCAAGAATCATCACAGGCTTTTCCGAAGCCGGACGCCCGAGCAAGCCGTTAAGAAATTTCATCGGATTCGGGGTATGCGTGAGGCAAGACAGCCCTGCATGATGCAGCGCAGAGATTAAAAACCCCGTCGCAATGCCGACGCTTTCAGGCACATAATAATTCTTGTAGCGCGTGCCATCCTCAAATTCACCCCAGCGCTGCGCGAAGACCACAATCAGCCAAGGCGCGATATCAAGATGCGGCTTGCTTGCATCTGTGCCAATCGGCTCTAGCGCCTTTATCCATTCATCATTTCCGCCGCCGGAATAGAACTTTTCCTCTTCCGCTTCTGCGGCAAGGCGAATTTGGTGTTTCACATCCGCATTGGAGATTGCAACAAAATGCCAAGGCTGATGGTTCGCGCCAGAGGGCGCAGACCCCGCTGTTGTGATCGCCGCATCAATCACCGCCTGTGCAACCGGTGTGTCGGAAAAATCGCGCACAGTATGGCGCTTTAACATGAAACTAAGATGCGCTTTCGCGGCCTCCAGCTGAACCGCATCATCAAGCGCAACATGATCTGGCAAGGGAATCGCCGTGTAGTCGAGTTTCTCGCGTGCGAACATGTTCACTCCTTATGTGACAGGCTTATCCCAAAGCGATCCATCCCCGCGTGCGGGCGTCGTGCCAGCAAGTCCAAGCAGGTGCCAAAAGAAGGCTTGATTAGAGGACAGCGCAGGTTTGCCAAGGTTCGTTTCAACGTCCTTCAAGATGGAGAAGGTGCGCAAGTTGGTACAGCTCATAAAGACCGCCTCGGCGCCCTTGTCGTGTCCAAGCGAAATCGCAGCGTCGCGTACAGATTGTGGATCAATCCGCGCCACTTTGGTTTCAACGGGTTCATTGAATGTGCCAAACACCGGCGTGTCGATGCCATGCGTACTCAGCGCCGTGCGCAGGCTTTCGCTAACCGCTTCTGTGTAGGGCGTAAGGAGCGCGAGCTTACTGACGCTAAGGGCCTCGCAGGCCGCAACCAATGCCCGCACAGGATTGGTGACGGCTTTGGTGTCACACTCACTGCTAACAAGTTCTGTCACGCGCTCAGAGCCAATGATGCTAGACGCAGATGTGCAGCCATATCCGACCACATCGAAGCTGACAGTTCGCGGTAATAGCCCAGCAGCGCGCGGCAGATCCGCCTTCATCGCGGCAAGGCTTTCGTTCGAAACCTCCGCCGCACTTGGAATGCGCGAGATGAATGCACCGACATCTGACGCCGGCAAAACCTGCCGCAACTCATGTTCCATCGTTTCATCTGATTGCAACACGATCAGCCCGATGCGTCCGTTTGTACCGATTTGTGGCGCGAGTGTATAGGGAAGGCTCATGTGTCTAACCGCATCAAGTGTTCGGCGGGTGCAGGTGACAAGCGCTCCCAGCCAGTTTCGGTTATGACATAGTCGTCTTCATGCACCATAAGCCCCGCGCCGCCAGAAACGGACACTCCCGGCTCGAGCGTGATAACCATGCCTGCTTCAAGAACCGTGTGATCCTGCGCAGTAAACGACAGTCCTTCGGTCAGTTGCAAGCCCAAGCCGTGCCCCAAACGTCCCGCACTTTGAGTGCCAGCACCGCCCGTGCAGACCTTATCCATCGC
>CAYQZI010000152.1:0-7558 GCA_964421835.1 uncultured Planktotalea sp. | reverse complement strand
AGGACTCGAACCTGCGACCTTCCGTCCCCCAGACGGACGCGCTACCAGGCTGCGCCATAGCCCGACGCCTGATGAAATGCTGTTTACTGGAAAGAGACGGAGGAGCAAGAGCAAAATGAGTGCTTAGTGGTTTTGCATGCGCCTGCGCAGATCTCGAAGGGCATCGAGCTGGGCTGACATTTCTGCGGCAAGCTCTGGCGAGAGGTGCTGCGCCCCCGGCAAAGCGCCAAGAACGCCCGCAGGGGCGGTGAAACTGTCAAGCTCTGGCGCGATCTTTGCAGCCGCAGGCACATCATATGTGATCGGGGCAGGTTCTGGCTCTTGCTCTATCTCTGGGGCTGTTGGAGTTGGCGCGGCGGTTTCAGTAGGCTCTAATGCTTGCGCTGCGTCGGGGGTATCTGTCGCTTCAATCGGTTCAAATTGCGCAACTGGATTGATGGTCAGCTTTGACGGCTCATCGGTTTCTCCAGGCGCTGGAGCGGGTGTCGCGGCTTGCGTCTCTGTCGGCTCACTTGGTGCAGGCGGCGCTGTGCGGCGCATGAACGCGGGCAGGGCGTCGCCGCCAAAGGCAGGTGCCTCTTCATCAGGAGCGCTTTCGGCAGTTTGCGGCGCTGTGGAATCTGTCGGTTGCTCTGGCGCGCTTGCTGCAATTTCCGGTGTAGGTTCGCTTTGAGCAGGCGGGGGCGCTGGCGCGGCGATGGGCGCTTGCGGCTCTGGTGTGCGGTTGGGGAAGGACAGAACCATCGCCTCAGCCTCGCGCGGTGGCTCTGCCACGGCGTTCGGCTCGTAGGCCGCTTCCTCAAATTCATCCTCATCGATGAGATCTTCATCGAGCGGTTGAGACAGACCAGCGACATGTTTCACGCCATGTTCGCGCAGAAGCTTTTGCGCGCCTTTGATCGTCAAACCATCGTCATGCAGTAGCTTTTTGATCCCGCCCAGCAAACGCATATCGGTGGGGCGGTAGTACCGCCGCCCGCCTGCGCGTTTCACTGGTTTGACCTGCGTGAACTTACTTTCCCAAAAGCGCAGCACATGCGCGGGGGTCTCAAGCCAATCGGCGACTTCGCTGATCGTGCGGAATGCGTCCTTCGACTTTGGCATCTAAGGGCTGCTCCTGGCTAGGGCGTGGGCTTAACGCTTGTTGCCCTCGGCAACGCGGTCTTTCATCAAATGAGATGGACGGAAGGTCAAAACACGGCGTGGTTTGATTGGAACTTCCTGACCTGTCTTCGGGTTACGCCCGACGCGCGCCGCTTTATCGCGTACGCTAAACGTGCCAAAGGACGAGATTTTCACCTGCTCGCCAGCCACCAAAGCGTCTGACAAATGCGTGAGGATATTCTCAACCAATTCAGCGGATTCATTGCGCGACAATCCGACCTCGCGAAACACTGCTTCGCTCAAATCCATCCGCGTTAAAGTCTTCTCAGTCATATTTGCCCCCCAAGGCCGCTGCTCTACTTTAGTGGCAAGGGGAAAAATGAGTCAAGTGTGTCATGGCGCGAAGCGTGCTGGAAAGTGCACACTTTCAAAGGTTTACCAACGAAGCACGACGGCGCCCCAAGCAAGGCCGCCGCCAATTGCTTCGGTCACAACCAAATCGCCCGCGTTGAGTTTACCTTGTTCTTTGCCAACGGAAAGCGCCAAAGGAATGGACGCGGCAGAGGTATTGCCGTGATCTTGTACCGTGACGATGACGTTTTCCATCGGCACATTCATCTTTTTGGCCGTACCTTTGATGATGCGAATATTGGCCTGATGCGGCACAACCCAGTCCACATCTTCGGCCGTGACGCCTGCTTTATCCATTGCCGTTTGGGCTGTCGCGGCAAGCTTTTCAACCGCGTGGCGGAAGACTTCTTTGCCTTCCATGCGCAGATAACCCGTTGTTTTCGTTGACACACCGCCATCGACATAAAGGATGTCGCGGTAGGTGCCATCAGAGTTCAGATCGGTCGAGAGCACGCCGCGATCCGCGGCGGTTCCAGCGCCCTCGCTTGCCTCTAGGATCAGCGCGCCAGCGCCGTCGCCGAACAAAACGCAGGTGCCGCGATCTGTCCAATCCATGATCCGGCTAAAGGTTTCTGCGCCAATTACCATGACCCGTTTGGCCGAGCCTGCGACGATCAAAGCGTTCGCATTGGCCAGCGCAAAAATGAAGCCTGCGCAGACCGCTTGCACATCAAAAGCAAAGCCGCCTGTCATGCCAATTTGGTGCTGCACCATCGTTGCGGCAGACGGAAAGGTCAGATCAGGGGTCGAGGTGGCGACAATCAGCGCATCCAAATCGCTGGCGTTTAGTCCCGCATCCGCGAGCGCGGCGCGCGCCGCATGTGAAGCCAGATGCGAGGTGGTTTCCCCCTCGGCCGCGAAATGACGCCGCTCGATCCCCGAGCGCGAGATGATCCAGTCATTGCTGGTCTCAAGAGTTTTTTCGAAATGCGAATTTGGCACGACGTTATCGGGAAGATAATGCCCGACGCCTTTTATTTGTGCGCGTATCATTGGCCTCAGCTCTCCTCGGCGATGCTTTTTGCGGCAGCTGTGGTGCTGGCTGCAATTCTTTTCGCCAGTCTGTCTGAAAAGCCGGACTGTGCAAGTCTAAACGCAAGGTTAATTGCTGCGTCCACACCCGTTGCATCCGCAGAGCCATGCGACTTTACAACCGTGCCGTTCAAACCAAGGAAAACACCGCCATTGACGCGCCGTGGATCGATGCGCTGGCGCAAACGCTTCAACGAGGTCAGGGCGAGCAGGGCGGCAAATTTCGAAAGAAGCGAATATTTGAACGCTTCGCGCAGGCGATCTCCGATCAAGCTGGCGGTGCCCTCACCAGTTTTCAGCGCCACGTTGCCCGTGAAACCATCGGTCACGATGACATCGGCGCGATCGCCGGGGATGTCACCGCCCTCGACGAAACCAACATATTCGAAATCGGCGGCAGCGGCTTGGCTCTCGATCAACTCGCTGGCGTCATGCAGTTCTGAGCGGCCTTTGTGCTCTTCCGTGCCGACATTCAAAAGTCCGACGCGAGGACGCGCTACATTCAAACCGTTGCGCGCATAAGAGACACCCATAAGCGCATATTGCAACAAATCAATAGCGTCCGCACGGATGTCGGCACCCACATCCAGCATCACGTTAAACCCGTGCTCAGAGCGCGAAGGCCACAGAATGCCAATCGCGGGGCGGTTCACACCGGGCAATTTGCGCAGACGGATCATGCTCATCGCCATCAGTGCGCCCGTGTTGCCACAGGACACGCAGGCGGCAGCTTCGCCGCTGCGCACCGCTTCGATGGCCGACCACATAGATGTGTTTTTGCCGGTGCGCAGAGTTTGACTGGGCTTGTCGGTCATTTTGACCACATCAGGAACATCACGCAGATCACAGATCTCGACCAGCTCTTTGCGTTTGGCAATCAGAGGAGCGAGCTCGGCTTTTGGCCCATGCACAATAAACCCAAGATCAGGATTCTTCTTGGCAGAACGAGAAATACCGGCAACAATCGCTGCCGGTCCCTCATCGCCGCCCATAGCGTCGATAGATAAAATGATACGTTTGCTACCGGATGCCGTCAGATCGCCCAAAGGATCAGGTGACACAGTCATTCAAACGTACCTCGCGGGTTGGTTATGCCGCGTCTTCGTCCAGATCGATCTCGTCTGCTTGCGCAACGATCTCTTTGTCCGCGTAGTGGCCGCAAGCGGGGCATACGTGGTGTGGACGACGAAGCTCGCCACAGTTAGAGCACTCGTTTGGGTTCGCTGCAACCAATGCGTCATGTGCACGGCGGTTGTTGCGGCGCGATTTGGATACTTTGTTCTGCTGGACAGCCATGTCGCAACCTATCAATGTTCGGGGCCAAAAGAAGGCCGTTATTCGGGTCTAGCAGGCACATATGCGAGCTCTCGCCGCCTGTCCAACCCTAAATTCATCTGAGCGCGCGAAAATAGGGAAGAAACCGTCTTTCGCAAGCGATTCTTTTGGCGGCTTTGGGTTCGTGGCATTTGGGTGGTGCGCGCGAGAGTAAATACAGAAAAGGAGCCGTCATGATTGTACGCACTTTGAAAGAAATCTTGGGAACGTGGCGTCATGCCTCCGGCGCAGGTTGGGAGAGCCGCAGGATTGTTCTTGCAGATGATGCAATGGGGTTTTCCATGCATGATACGCTGGTGAAAGAAGGCGCGGAATTGCACCTCGAATACAAGAACCACCTTGAGGCAAATTACTGCATCGAGGGCTTAGGTGAAGTCGAGAATGCACGTACAGGGGCGCGACATCCGATTGCGCCGGGAACAATGTACGCGCTTGATCTGCATGAAAAACATATCCTGCGCGCGCTGAAAGGAGACTTGCGGTTGATATGCGGGTTTTCGCCAGCGTTGACGGGACGCGAGACGCATGATGAAGATGGCAGCTATAAAGCTGCGGGCGATTTCTAAGGTACACCGCACAAGGGGATTTATGTCCAAGACACCACTCAAAGGTTGGAGCCACACGCCGGATGTGCCGCTTCAGGTCTCGCCAGTGTTTCGCTGGCCGCCAAAGCCGCGCGATATCATAAGCTGGTTTTGGCGTTCGTGGTTCTGGATCACTGAAAAGCTGATCATTCTTGGCTTTGCCTGCATATCGCTGATCTGGTTCCAACCAAGCCTTGAGCAAACGCAGACGCTGGCCTTTGGGTGGATCTTCGAGCTTTGGCTGCGTAATATGGTGTTGATGAGCCTCGTAGCGGGGGGGCTGCATCTATACTTCTACAGCTTTTCTGCGCAGGGCGATAAGCTGAAATACGATCCACGTCCGTTGATGAAAAACGGCAAGCAATTCACGCTGGGCGGGCAAATCCGCGACAATATGTTCTGGACGCTCGGCAGCGGTGTCGGCTTTTGGACCGCCTATGAAGTGCTCATGTTCTGGTGCCTCAGCAATGGCTATGTGCCGATGCTCACTTGGGCCACGAACCCTGTGTGGTTCATCGCGATCTTTTTCCTGATGCCTGCATGGGAGAGCTTTTACTTCTACTGGATCCACCGCATTTTGCACATTCCGTTTCTGTATAAGCATGTGCACGCGCTGCATCACCGCAATATCAATGTGGGGCCATGGTCTGGGCTGTCAATGCACCCCATTGAACACATTATGTATCTTGGAACGGTGCTGATCCACTTTGTGATTGGCGCGCATCCGCTGCATATTCTGTTTCATCTGCAATATTACACGCTGACCGCCGCGACGACCCATACAGGCTTTGAGGGCATGTTGATCAAGGATGAGAACCGGCTCAAGCTCGGCACGTTTCACCATCAAATGCATCATCGGTACTTCGAGTGTAACTATGGCTCGCTCGAAATGCCGTGGGACAAGCTGTTTGGCTCTTTCCATGACGGCACGCTGGAAGCGGATGCGCGGATCAAAGAGCGCCGCAAGCGGATGACGGGAAGCTGAGACGCTGAGCGAATCACTTTTTACGTGTGTCGAGGCGACATTGAACGCATAGGATTGCATGTCTCGTCTTTGAGCCGCGGAAAATTTCCGTCAATTTGAAAACTGGTCTTATGATCGCCCCTTGAGTGGGTATGCAGATATGTCTCTGTGGGGCTAGGTTAGCGGCGGGAGAAGACTATGGAATCACTTACACTTACGTTTGAAATGACAATTGTCTTGGGGCTGTTGGCATTCACCGTGTTTTTGTTCGTTTCCGAAGTCGTGCGCATCGACTTGGCGGCGGTTTTGGTCATGGTTCTGCTGGGCGGGCTGAGCTATTTACCTGGGCTAAGCAATCTTGCGGATGTCTCGACGTTGTTTTCCGGCTTTTCCTCGAATGCGGTGATGTCGATTATCGCGGTGATGATCATTGGCGCGGGGCTTGATAAAACCGGCCTTATGTCCAAAGTCGCCGCCCTCATCCTAAAGCGGGGCGGCACCACGGAAACCCGCATCATTCCGATTGTGTCCAGCGTTGTCGGGATTATCAGCTCGTTCATGCAAAACGTTGGCGCTGCTGCGCTATTCTTGCCGGTGATCAGCCGCATTTCAGCCCGCACAGAGATTCCGATGAGCCGTTTGCTCATGCCCATGGGCTTTTGCGCCATTTTAGGCGGCACGGTGACGATGGTTGGTTCCTCGCCGTTGATCTTGCTGAATGATTTGCTTGTGGTGTCCAATGAGTACCTGCCCGCTGACAGCCAGATGGAGCCATTTAGCCTGTTCTCTGTCACGCCGATTGGTTTGATGTTGGTCACGACAGGGGTTTTGTATTTCGTGCTGTTTGGCCGCTGGGTGCTGCCTTCGCAGCGCGAGCGCGGTGCAGACGCGGGCTCTGCGCGCTCGATGCAGGCCTATATCGAAGAGACATATGGGCTGCGCGCCGATCTGTTCGAGATTGAAGTACCCGAAGGGTCCATCATCATTGGCCAGACCCTGTCGGATCTGATGGTCGCGCATCACATGTATATCCTTGGCACCTCCTATCGCGGTCATAAAGTGATTGCGCCCATGGCAGATACGGTGATCGAAGCGCCTGCGCGCCTCGCGGTGCTGGGACTCGAGCGGGTTCTGCGCGAGGAGTTTTGTGAACCCTATGGTTTGAAGATCCTGCCAGAGCTTGAAGTCTTTGGCGATGATTTCGCCGCGACGCAGTCTGGCGTTGCAGAAGTCGTGGTTGCGCCTGGCTCTTCGATTATTGGCCGAACCCCCATCGATTTGCGCCTGCGTCAGACCCACGGGCTGTCTTTGCTGGCAATTCATCGCGGTGAGAACACGATGAGCCATGTGGAAAATGACGATCACGAGGCCACGCATATTGGCGAAGTCCCCTTGCAAGCGGGCGACACTGCCGTTGTGCATGTACAGTGGGAGCGGCTAAAGCGCTTGCTGTCGGATCGCGATTTCGTTGTTGTGACCTCGGATTTCCCACAAGAGGACCTGCGCCCTAACAAAGTCGGCTGGGCTTTGGCGTTTTTCCTGTTGGCGCTATCATTGATCCTGTTCACCGATGTGCGCCTGTCTTTGGCCTTGCTTGCGGGCGCAGTCGGCATGATCCTGAGCCGCGTTCTATCGGTGGATGAAGCTTACGAGGCTGTCAGTTGGAGCACAGTGTTTTTGCTCGCCTCGCTGATCCCCTTGGGGCAGGCGGTGCAAAACACAGGCACCGCCAATTGGATCGCCGCCTACGTTCTTGTGCTGCTCGATGGCTGGCCGCTTTGGGCGCTGCAAGCCAGCCTTGCCGTGCTGGCGACAGGCTTTACGCTGGTGATGTCCAATGTGGGCGCGACGGTTTTGCTGGTGCCACTGGCGATCTCTGTGGCGATTTCGGCGGGGGGTGATCCGGCGGTCTTTGCGTTGACCGTGGCGATTTCGACGTCGAATTCCTTCCTGATCCCGACGCACCAGGTGAACGCCTTGATTATGGGTCCAGCGGGATACCGCGTGATTGATTTCGTGCGCTCAGGCGGCATCATGACGATCCTGTTCTTGATCGTGTCGATGACAGGGCTATCGCTGTTCTTCTAGGCGGCGCTGTCGCGCAGCCCGCCAATCTCGCGCATATGCG
>CAYQZI010000151.1:0-7561 GCA_964421835.1 uncultured Planktotalea sp. | reverse complement strand
CTGGTCCTCCGTTTCCTAAACATAGGGGCGGACCACTTCAAAGGGGGAGGCTCAAGGTCATGATCGCGATCAGCGCAAGTGCCATGCAACGTGTCCCTCATCTCACAATTTGGCCGATCAAGCATCGTTGTATTGGCAAGATCAGCGAGGGAAACCGCATCCATTTGAGCAAACGGATGCGTGTCGGAGACGACAACCTCATATGCTTCACTATAGAGATCATCTATGCGGTAGAGTTCATCACTTACCTTATCAGCAGTCACAACGAGGTCGAAATTGCCCTCTCGCAGTTCTGCCAAGAGGTTATCTTTTGGCCCGACAATCAACTCGATCTCAGCTTGGGGCACTTTCGTACGTATGCGCTCCATGGCTGCCGAGATTTTACCTTGGCCGATTGTCTCGCCCACACCAATACAAATTGGTACCCTCTCCAGTCTGGTGTGCCGAACTGCTTCTGCTTTGACTTCATTTGCTTCGGATTGCACCTTCTGCAGCCTTGGTTGCACCACTTTTCCTAAAGCGGTTAAGCGACACCCGGCCCGGTCTCGGATGAACAGATCACCGCCCAATTCATCCTCCAGCTTCTTGATGGCAGTCGTCAGTGAGGGTTGCGAAACATTGGAAGCGCTTGCGGCATGGGTGAAGTTGCGATGCTGGCAGACGGCTAGAAAATAGCGGATTTGGTTCATTTCCATCGACGTCATCCAAAGCTGAGATTGCCCCAAGTTCATCAACTGAGCTTGCATAGTCAATGCCTATCGAAGAATAGAATCTTGGAATTGGAGTTCGAAGTGCGGGTTGTGGGAAAAGAGGTCATCGAAATTAACAACATTGAAACCCAAATCCGGAGACGAACAAATGAAAACTCAAATCCTCTCACTGCTCTCAGCACTGGCCCTTTTCTCAACAACAGCAAACGCACAGGAAGCCGCAATGAACAACTACACGGCAAGCTTTATCGATATGCCTGCAGCCGTCGGGCAGACAGATGCCTTCGCTGAATTCCTAACCAGTGCTGCTCCGCTCGTGAAGGAAACTGAGCCCGGCACTGAGCTTTGGTTCGCGCTTCAGGCGGACGACACGCTGGCGATCTTCGACATCTTTGTAAGCGAAGAAGCCCGCAACGCCCACTTCTCTGGTGTCGTTGCTGGTGCGTTGAACCAAAACGCAGACTCTTTGGTCGCCGGCGGTTGGGACGCGGGTGTTGTCGCCAACATCAACAACTCCAACGTCTTGTCTGTAAAAGCGCCCGTTGATCTCTACTCAGCCACGACTGCGACTTACATTCGTCTTGAAGCAGCACCTGGTCAAAGCGAACAGTTGGCAGCTTTGTTGACTGCAGCGGGTCCAATCGTTGCCGAAACTGAACCCAAAACATTGTTCTGGTCAGCCATTCAAATCGATGAGAACAACTTTGCAATCTTTGACATCTTTGCGGACAACTCAGGCAGCAAAGCTCACTTCGCAGGTCAGGTTGCAGGGCTGCTGAATGAGCAAGCTTCCGTTCTAGTTGCCGGTGGGTGGGATGAAGGGGTTGTTGCAAACGTAAGCAACTTTGACATCCTTGCCATCAAGTAAATCGCCCAACCTTACAAGTTTGCGTCCGAGACAATCGTCCCGGGCGCTTTCCTGTTCCTTTAGT
The DNA here is from genome assembly GCA_964421835.1 of uncultured Planktotalea sp. Lineage (GTDB taxonomy): Bacteria > Pseudomonadota > Alphaproteobacteria > Rhodobacterales > Rhodobacteraceae > Planktotalea. The sequence goes on along the minus strand of CAYQZI010000151.1, from coordinate 5,919 downwards.
CACGTCCACCAGCTTAGGCGGTCAAAACTGACATTCAAATGCATTAGCCAAAGCGGAGCTAAGTCCGCGTTGTGTGAATTCGCCCGTTACTTGACTTTGCAGCCACAGCGACCAGCTGCTTCGACTGGCAGTACCGCACCAACCCAGATCACAAGCCAATGGCAGCTCTGGGCCGTTTCACCGTTTCTAAAGTCACCGTTTTGAATTAACCTCTCAATTTGAACTTTGGTAACTTGGCTACCAGATTACTTAGACTTCCAACCATAAGAATGAGGAAACCTGTCGTGATGTTTGATTTCCGATCCCGCTTGTCGTCCGTGGCCGGTGGCGAAGCAAAGCCGTTTTCAGACTTTCCGCCGTTCCATTTCGTTGGGGGAAATATCGACGAACCAACAGTTCCGGCGGAAGCGCTGGCTGACGCTGTTGGTCGCGTTTTGCGCCACCAGGGGCACGCGATGGGAAAATATGGCATGAACAGCGGTCCGCAGGGCTATTTGCCGTTGCGTGAGTGCATATCGGCCAGCTTGCTGCAGCGCGCGGGAATGACAGTTTCTACAGACGAGGTGTTGTTAACCTCCGGATCGTTGCAGGCCATGGATCTGGTGAACTGGGCTCTCTTGGACAAGGGCGACGTTGTGTTAGTGGAGGCCTCAAATTACGCTGGCACCCTGAGCAAACTAGATGCGCTAGGCGTGGAGTATATCGGCATCGATCTTGATGAACACGGTATGCGCATGGACTCGTTAAGACAGGCGCTGAAGGACCTTGCGGTACAGGGTCGTCATCCAAAGTATATTTATACGATCCCCACGGTCCAGAACCCAACTGCCACGATCATGCCGGTCGAGCGACGCAAAGAGATGCTCGCTTTATCTAAGCAGTATAAAGTGCCGATTTTTGAGGATGATTGCTATGCTGATTTGGTGTTCTCTGGTCAGCGCCCTCCAGCGATCCATGCCTTGGATGACGAACAGCGGGTGATCTATTGCGGCACGTTCTCCAAGACTATCGCGCCTGCGCTACGTGTTGGGTATCTTGTCGCACCGTGGCCATTGATGGGCCATATCCTAGCACTCAAGACGGATGCAGGAAGTGGCGCGCTCGAGCAGATGGTGTTGGCTGAATTTCTACCCGATCATTTCGACGATCATGTGTCTACCCTGTTACCGATGCTCCAGAACAAGGCTGATACACTTTGTGCTGCATTGGATGAGCATTTTGGCGCAAGCGCCGAGTATGATGCTCCACTTGGAGGGATCTATCTATGGGTCACGCTACCCGAAGTCGTTGATACTGAGCGGTTGCGAGAAGTGGCGCTGAGACAAGGCGTTGACATCAATCCCGGTTCGCAATGGACAGTGAATGGAGAGGCTAACAAGCATCGGATGCGTATCTGCTTTGGGCATCCACAGTCCGAAAATATCCGCACTGGCATAGCAAAGTTGGCGCAAGTCTGTTTCGAAGAGTTCGGTGTGCCAATACGAAGCGGCAATGTGAACAGATAGCCGCAACTGAAAAGGCAGCGCCCCGCATGAACGGCAGCTGCCGGGAAGGCCGCTTGTCAAATTTTGCAAAGGTCGAATGTCCGCAAAGGGCCGCGAGCGACGCTACAGTCTGGACGGATCACGTAGGATGCCGCGATGCGGAGAATGGCGGCAGTGCGCCCAAACTAGCCAATGCTGCGTTGTGTATCGATGACTGATCTGGGGGCTGTGGAAAAACTTTGCAAAAATTCCGTCTCAAACTCTCCATTCGTGCTTGGAATGCAATGCTGTTCGGCCAGCCAAACCAGCCATTCAATGTGACCGCAAAATCGCGACGAACGATATACTCATTCTGAGGAACCAATCCCTTGCAACCAACTTCTTCAAGAACCGATGGTTGTCTTACAAAAAATTAAAACCTTATTGCTTGCTTAACCCCGCCTTGTGACTCAGACTCAAACCTCTGACAAAGCTTTTAATCCGTCCAGCTATATGAAACCAATTAGCACAGGATTATTAGGAAAACGATATGCAAATCATTGTCGCTGGAGCGGGTATTGTTGGAGTGGCCTGTGCGATTTGGCTTCAGCGTAGCGGTCACAGCGTTACGCTTGTTGATCGAAGCGGACCCGCAACAGGTACAAGTCATGGCAATGCCGGAGTTCTTGCCGCAGGCGCGGTTATCCCTGTGACAACACCTAGCCTCTTCAAAGCGGCACCTGGCATGCTGATGCGGCGCAACTCGCCTTTGTTCTTGCGCTGGTCGTACTTGCCAAAGTTGCTCCCGTTTCTTGCCAAATACATGAACCACGCAAACGATGCGCATGTGAATCTATACGGTACTGCAATGTCGAGCTTGTTGCATGATACATACGATCAACATCTCGCACTCTCAAACGGCACGCCCGCCGCGCGGTTCGTGAGTGATGAAGAGTATTGCTTTGGCTATAAGACAAACAGCGATTTCCTTGCTGATAGCTATAGCTGGCGCAAGCGGGATGCTGCAGGTGTTAGGTATGAGGTCGTCACCGGCAGCGAATATGCTCAGGATGATCCCGTCTTCGGGAATGCCTTCGAAACTATTGTGCGGTGTAAGAACCACGGTCGCATCAGCGATCCGGGGGCTTATGTCCGCGCCCTGACGGATCACTTTGTGGAGCATGGTGGAACACTACAAATTGCGACTATCAATGATCTTGAAATGGACGGTAATGGCATTTCCGCGCTGCTCACTGACGAAGGTCGCTTGAGCGCTGACAAGATTGTATTCGCCCTTGGTCCCTGGTCGAAAAAGATCGCTCATAAGCTAGGCGTCAAAGTCCCGTTTGAGAGCGAACGCGGCTATCACATTGAACTTATCAACCCGTCCCATATGCCGAAAAACCCGATGATGGTTGCAAGCGGTAAATTCGTCCTTACCCCCATGGAAGGTCGGTTACGCGCTGCTGGTGTCATCGAATTTGGTGGCTTGGACGCAGACCCAAGCAAAGGTCCGATTGATTTGCTCAAACGTGAAATCAAAACACTGCTGCCAGACGTGACTTACGACTCTATTGTAGAATGGATGGGGCATCGACCTGCGCCAGCCGACAGCTTACCGCTCATCGGAGCCAATGATGCAAAAGGAAGCAGCTATAGCGCCTTTGGACATCAACACGTTGGCTTGACAGGCGGGGCTAAAACGGGTCGTCTCATCGCAGATCTGATAGATGGGAAAACGCCGAACATAGATTTGGCTCCGTTTGATCCGCGCAAATACGCGAAATAAACTAACGTCTGGGAGGACACTATGAAAACGTACACGAAAATCACGACAGCTGCTGTTGTCGCCTCTTTTGCTGCGGGTGCTGCATTTGCAGATGGCCACGCGCAAAAGTGGGATATGCCGATGGCTTATGCCGCAACGAATTTCCATTCCGAGCACGGTGTAATCTTTGCTGACAAAGTGCGCGAGCACACAGGTGGCGCGATCGACATTACTGTTCATGCGGGTGGATCGCTCTTTGGTGGTGGCGATATCAAACGCGCTGTTCAAACTGGCCAAGTTCCGATTGGTGAGCGTTTCATGTCCGCACACGCAAACGAAGCGCCCCTGCTGGGCTGGGACAACATCCCATTCATCGCGACGACATATGAAGATAACGCAAAGCTTTGGGCCGTAGCGAAAGACGCCGTGAACGCACAGCTTGCGGATCAAAACCTCGTTGCGCTTTATACATGCCCATGGCCGGGTCAGGGTTTCTATTTCAACAAAGAAGTAAAAACCTCTGCCGATACGCAAGGTATCAAGTTCCGTTCATACAACTCTGCAACCGCAACGTTCGCAGAAGAGCTGGGCATGATTCCTGTTCAGATCGAGGCGGCTGAACTTAGCCAGGCACTGGCAACAGGCGTTGCATCTGCATTCATTTCATCAGGCTCTACGGGCTATGACCGCAAAGTTTGGGAGCATCTGTCCCACTATTATAAAGTCAACGCATGGCTGCCGCGCAACTACGTGATGGTGAACACGCAGGCTTGGGAAGCGCTCGATGCAGAGGTTCAGGCCGGCATTCAAAAAGCGGCTGACGAAACTGCTGCCAGTTGCGCTGCAAAGTCTGCAGAACTGTCCAACTTTTACTTCGATGAGCTTGCCAAGAACGGTATGAGCGTTGAAGACGCGGGCGCAGAATTCCTAGCTGAGCTGGAAGCCATTGGTGCTAAAATGACAGCGGAATGGTTGGAAACAACAGGCGATGCGGGCCAAGGAATACTCGACGCATACAACGCTAACTAAGCGTTTTCGCCAGCTCGCGCACAAGCGTCGAGCTGGCCACTTCTCATTCACATTTGAAAGGACACCATGCGCGATTTCTCGCCCGTCTTGGGTCTGCCCCTTTGGGTTTGGCTTTTTGTGCTGCCCAGCATCATTGCTATGCTTTGCTTTATCGCAGGTCCGCGCATTGAACGATTGTTGCGCCCGATCTGGCGTACGTTGGATGGTGTTTACTTTGTCAGCGGTGTGATTGCCGCTTTCTTTATGGTGACGATCCTATTGCTCATTGTTGCGCAAATGGTTGCGCGTTGGACAGGGATTGCGCTCCCTGGCACAACGGAATTCGCAGGCTACGCCATGGCAGCCACATCTTTCTTTGCACTTTGTCACGCGATGATGCGCGGCGCACATATTCGAGTCTCCATTATCCTCAATTCCACAGCTTTTTTGAGAAAGTGGCTCGACATTTTCGCAGTTTTTGCTGCTGCGGTGATCGCCACTTACTTCGCCCGATACGCGGTCAAAACAACTGCCTTTTCAGAGATGCTCAATGATCGCACGCAAGGCCAAGACCAGATCCCCGAATGGTTGGTAAAGCTTTTCCAACTTGATTTTTCTGACGCTTTGAAAGGTGGCTCTACACTCGTTTATACGCCGGTCTGGATACCGCAGCTTGCGATGTGTATCGGGACGATCCTTTTGGCGCTTGCCCTTTGGGACACGCTCACACGTCTTCTTGTCACGGGCAACAATCCTATCGTATCGGAGTCAGTCGAATGACCGAAGCATACGCAACAATTGTCTTCCTTTTCGTACTTTTCACGTTACTTGGATCATCCATTTGGATCGGTCTCGCCCTAATGGGTGTCGCATGGGTTGGTATGGAAATGTTCACAGTCCGACCCGCAGGCGACGCGATGATCACCACCATTTGGACCAGCTCCAGTTCATGGACTCTTACCGCACTGCCACTGTTCATCTGGATGGGCGAAATCCTGTATCGCACGCGGTTATCCGAAGATATGTTCCGCGGATTGGCCCCGTGGATGCGTTGGCTCCCCGGTGGCCTCTTGCACACAAACATCGCAGGCTGCACGATCTTTGCAGCTGTCTCAGGCTCTTCCGCTGCGACGCTGACTACGGTCGGCAAGATGTCGATCCCAGAGCTGCGCAAACGTGGTTATCCTGAATATATGATCGTTGGCACATTGGCGGGTGCTGCAACGTTGGGTCTTATGATCCCACCCTCGTTGACCCTTATCGTGTATGGCGTCTCGATCAACGAAAGCATCATCAAACTGTTCATGGCCGGCATCATTCCGGGCCTTGTGCTTGCAGGCTTGTTCATGACCTACATCATGGCTTGGCACTTTTTAAAGCCAGATCAACACCCCGAACCTGAACCCGCGATGAGCTTTGGTAAAATGCTCGCAGAATCCCGTTTTCTCATCCCAGTGCTCCTCCTCGTTTTCTCTGTAATTGGCTCCATGTATTTCGGCTGGGCAACCGCCACCGAAGCCGCGGCAGTCGGTGTTCTTGGCTCCCTTACTCTGGCAGCATTCCAACGTTCCTTAACGCCAAGCGTTTTCCTAGAAAGCCTCATGGGCGCAACGCGCACCTCTGCTATGATCGCGTTGATCCTGATGGGTGCGGCGTTCTTATCGCTCTCTATGGGCTTCA
>CAYQZI010000150.1:0-7668 GCA_964421835.1 uncultured Planktotalea sp. | reverse complement strand
CATCAGAGCTTGGCAACAAACGTGCCTGCCAGCCGAGATAGGAAAACCCCGCAAACAACATCGCCGCTCTATGAGACATGATTTCGCCGCCTGTGTCCCGCGGCATCTGGAAAAGCCAAAAAATGAGGCCCGGGATAAGCAAAAGGGTCAGGCAAAGCGTGCTTGAAACCAGTGCAGCTATCGTGCAAACGCGCGTTTGTGTGAACCAGCTCACTCTAACTGTCCAAATGCAAATAAACGCGGCGGTTTTGCTTGCCCTTTTTCTCAACCTTGCCCAAACGCACACGGCCAATCTCTGAGGTGCGCGCCACATGGGTGCCACCACAAGGTTGCAGATCAATCTGGCGCTGCTCATCGCCAATACGAACCAGACGCACGCGCCCTGCCCCCATGGGCGGCTGCACAGACATGGTCTTCACCAGATCCATATTTGCGCGCAGCTCTTCATCGGAGATCCACCCCTCGGACACCACATAATCGAGCTCGATCAGCACATTAAGAGAACGCTCTAGTGCGTCTTTGTCCTCTGGCGCCTCGGGCATATCGAAATCAAGCCGGCCTTTGCTGGCTGAAATCGACCCGCCAGACACCGGCAAGGGGATCACAACAGACAAAAGATGCAGCGCTGTGTGCACGCGCATATGCGCATGGCGGCGCTCCCAATCAAGCGACTGGGTGACTTTGGCACCGATCGCGGGCAGCTCGGCCGGTTCGGCTGGCACAAGCGCAGAGTGCATCTCCGCGCGCCCTGCGATCTTAACACTTGTTGCAATCGGCAAGCTGCGCCCATCCCACATCAGCGCGCCGCTGTCGCCCGGCTGACCGCCGCCCGTTGGATAAAAGATCGAGCGATCCAGAACGATGCCGCCCTCTGGCGTGTGATCCAGAACCGTCGCCTCTGCGTCGCGCATATAGGCGTCATCTAAATATAGTGGATGGGTCATGTCGCAGGGGTCTCGTTTGCGGGTGTCGAAGCGGTTTCACCCCCTTCAATAGCATCAGAACCACCGGTTGCCAAAGCCTCTGGATTGCGGATCCAGATATCGCGCTGCGCAAAGGGTATCTCGATGCCCTCCTCCAAGAACCGTTTGGCGATTTCATGGTTCATATCCGATTTCACACCCAGCATGAAATTCACATCGCGCAAGATCGCGCGTATTTCGAAATCAAGCGAGTCCGCGCCAAAGCCTTGAAACACAATCGACGGCGCTGGATTGAGCAAAACCATCGGATGTTCGCGCGCGATGGCAAGCAGGATGCTTTCGACCTTGCGCGTGTCATTGCCATAAGCAACGCCCACGGGAACAATGACCCGGCCAACGGTTTTGCCGCGCGTCCAGTTGGTGACCATGCCAGAAACAAGATCGGCATTTGGCACAATAACGTCCGTGCGATCAAAGGTTTCGATGCGGGTGGAGCGCACAGAGATACCACGCACATAGCCCATTTTACCGCCAACCTCGATCCAATCGCCCTCAGCGATCGGGCGTTCGATCAGCAAAATAATGCCCGAAACAAAGTTCGACACGATGTTTTGCAAGCCAAAACCAATGCCAACCGAAAGCGCACCAGCGACCAGCGCGATATTACTTAAATCAATGCCAGCCGAGCTGATCGCAATAACCGCCGCGAGGAATATCCCGATATAGCCAATGCCAGAGACAATGGCATTGCGCCCACCTTTGTCGATCTTGGTGCGCGGCAAAATAGAGGTGCGCATAGCCCCTTGAAGCAAACGCGTCAGCATATAGCCAGCGCTGAAAAGCACCGCGAAGGTCAGGAAATCAACAGGAGAGATACTGCTATCCCCAATTGAAAACCCCTCTTGGAACCGCGCCCAGACTTCGGTGATGTCCGCGGCGCGCGCGCCCCAAATCAGCGCAAGAACAGGCGCAGAGCCAAGCACCAAAGCAAACCCCAGCAGGATCGGGATCAACCCGTCTTCATCGCTTTCGCTTTTGCCCATCACAAACGCATAAAGATGGGTCACAAAGCTTTGCAGCACCAAAATGAACCCAAAAAGCGCAAGCGTGGCGACAGAGCCAAACATCAAACGCGCCGCCGCATTGCCATAGCCAAGCGCGCCAATCACCGGGCCAACCACGGCAACAATCAGCACCGCGCGCCCCAAAAGCTTTGAGATACGCAGACGGTAGAGCTGCGTTTCCTCGTCGCCCGAATGGTTCATCAGCCCAACGCTTAGAATGCGTCCCAAACGCGACAGCACAACGCCCGTAACGATCAGGACAGGAAAACCAAGAACCGCGCGTGTGGCATCGCTCCAGGTGTCGTACGTGGCCAGCTCATTTAGAACCAAAGCGCTGATCAAGATCAAAGCGCCCGCCGCGATATACCAACGCGCTTCTAGGGCGTGTTTTTTCTCTACGGGCAGGATTGCATCTTCATCCTCGCCGCGCGGAAACAATTGGCCCGCAAGCCAGCGAAACACCAAAAGGATCAAGCCATACCAAGGCATGTCATCGAGCAAAAGCGTGCCGCGCAGCCCAAGAAATCCGGTCTCGATAGCCGCTTCGACCAAGGCGATAAGGCCCAGAAAAGGCAACAGGATTTGCAAGAATGACGCCATGAACCGCCACACCGCCGCGCCGCGGTTTGTATGGCGACTTAGGACCGCGACTATAACATAAGCCCACCGCCTGCCCCGCAGCAAAAGAACGATCCCAAGTGCTGTAAGAAGGATAATTTTGGGCAGCGCACTGACCGCGATGTTGCGCTGAACTTCGGACATAAACGCCGTTGTGGTTTCTTGCACCAGCGCTGTGCTTGATTTCAAAAGCGCTTCAAGCGCGGGGGCCCAGTAGACAGGGTTCAAAGGCGTCGGCCCTGCGCTTAGCAAAGCTTCGGTTTGACGCTCGCGGATCAGGCTGTCGATCTCTTTGATGATGCCATCCGCGCGGCTATAGGCCTCTTGCGCGTTAAGAACAGGCGCGCGCAGACGCTGAAGCTCGGTGCCAAGCTCTGTGCGCCGCTCGACAATTTCTGGCGTTTCCGCGACCCCCTCGGCCGGTTCGCCCAGCCGTGTCATCTGCGCGGTGAGCGTTTCGATCCGCGCTTGATTGGTGTCTTGTGCAAGCAGAAATTGCTCGCGCCAAACTGCCACTTGCGTGCGCAGCGTTTCCAGCGCACTTGACGATGCGCGGCCATTTTCTACTGCAAGTTCAGCTCGTTGCGCAACGCTCTTCCAGGCATCATAATCCGGTGCATCTTGCGCAGTAGCGCCGAGCGGCAGCGCAAGCAAAAGCAGCGTGCATAAAAGCCGCGCAAGCGTTGTAAACCCCATCAAACCTCCTCGAATACGCTCGGAATGTCCGCGGGTGTTTGATCAAGCCATTCAGGCACAGGCAGTCCTTTTTCGCGCAGAAACTCGGGATTAAAGAGCTTGGATTGGTAACGCGTTCCGAAATCGCACAAAATGGTTACGATGGTATGACCCCGCCCCATGTCCTGCGCCATGCGGATCGCGCCCGCGATATTCACGCCAGAGGACGCGCCAAGGCACAGCCCTTCGCTTTCGAGCAGGTCAAACACAATCGGCAGCGCGTCTGCGTCATGAATGTTGTAGGACATATCCGGCGTGAAGCCCTCAAGGTTCTTGGTGATACGAATTTGTCCGATGCCCTCGGCAATCGAGCCACCCTCGCTCATCACCAGCTCGCCTTTGGTGTAGTGGTTGTAAAGCGAGGCGCCATCTGGATCCGCAAGACCAATTTTCACGCCTTTGGGCTGAAGCGACATGCCAACGCCCGCAAGCGTGCCACCCGAGCCAACGGCGCAGATAAAGCCATCCACTTTGCCATCTGTCTGCGCCCAGATTTCAGGGCCCGTGGTGTCGATATGCGCTTGACGGTTGGCGACGTTGTCAAACTGGTTCGCCCAGATCACGCCCTCATTCGTGCTGCGCGCCAACTCATTGGCCAAACGCTCGGAATAGCGCACGAAATTATTAGGGTTGCGGTAAGGCGCGGCAGGCACTTGCACCAATTCCGCCCCCGCAAGGCGCAGCATGTCTTTCTTTTCCTGGCTTTGCGTTTCAGGGATCACAATCACCGTTTTGAAGCCCATAGACGCGCCCACCAGCGCAAGGCCGATGCCTGTGTTGCCAGCGGTCCCCTCGACGATTGTACCGCCGGGTTTCAGATCGCCGCGCGCAACGGCGTCTTGGATAATCGAGAGCGCCGCACGGTCCTTGACCGACTGGCCGGGGTTCATAAACTCTGCCTTGCCCAAGATCGTGCAACCCGTCAGCTCTGATGCGGCCTTAAGCTTGATAAGCGGTGTGTTTCCAATGGCCTGCGCCAGATCTTTCGCGACGATCATATGCATCTCTCCTTGCTGCAGGCTCTACCTAAGCGCCCACCTGTTCTAACTCAAGTCACCAATCTGCCATCATGCCTGCGCACGCAAGGCATCCCTGTGGCGCGCGATCCACAAAAGCATCATCGCAAGCGGCCCAAGGTTTATCTCGCCGCTGTCCAATAGCCCCATCGCATGCTCGAAAGAAATCACATGGGTGCGGATATCTTCGTTCTCGCTGGCGAGTCCATGGGTGCCCTCCATCCGCGTATCAAGGGCGCATAAGCCCAAGAAACAGTGGAAAAACTCGGTCGAATAACCCGGACTTGGATAGCATTTCAGCATCGGGCGAATGTCTTGCAAATCCAGCCCCGCCTCTTCCACGGCTTCGCGGCGTGCGGTTTCGATTGGCGGCTCGCCTGCATCCACAAGCCCGGCGATTGGCTCAAGCACCCAAGGGCGCGGATCGCCGCGCAGCAAAGGACCGTAGCGCATTTGCTCGATCAACATCACCAGATCCGTGGCAGGATCATAGGGCAAAACCAGAGCGGCATCATAGGCAACGAACGCCGAGCGTTCTAGCGTTTCGCTCTGCGCCCCATCAAAACGCAGGTATGTGACGTCGAATGTATCGAGGCGAAAAAAGCCAGCGTAGCCATCTTCGGACGGGCGAAGCGTCACTTCCGAGCTTGGCATATCACGGCGCAGGCTTGTGGGCGCGCTCTCTTGCGCAAGCTCATTGGCCCACCCGCGCGCGCGCAAAAAGGGCATGAGCCGCGCGACTTCAGTGACAGGCGTTTTACCAAAATGCGCCATGGCTTCCGTCGCCGCGCGTGTGCTGATGCTGCCCCATGAGTGGGTCCAATCGCTCAAAGACCAATCGCGTCCCGCGCTCCAGACACCCGCTTCTGGGAAAAAAACTTGCGCCTCCGCCCTGCCCCCTTGCGCAAGATCGACGGTGACGGGCGATAGATCATACTCAAAGCCGCCCTCATAAAAACGCAAACGCGCGATGTCTTCTTCACTAAGATTGCGGACCAGAATACCAAGCGCTTTCGCGCCACTTTGCGCAGCAATCATTGGAAAGGGCGCATCCTTGACCCAGCTCACCAAATGATCGGCAACAGAGGCATCCTGAATATCGATCTCGTCTCTACCACGACCAAGAACAATTTCGAGCAGCGGAACATGACACAGCGTTCCGTAAAAGAACAACGCGCAGCTCATGAAGCGCGTTTCGATGTGAACTCCGCCAAGACCCCTGCCAAAGCGGATCCGACAAGAAAGGTGCAAATAATCAAAGGTGTCGCAATCAAAACCGCGTTCTCCGCCATGATCTGAAACATCGCAGCAAGCGCTTCAAACGCGCCATCATACCGCCCCCGCATCGAACGTTCGAACATCTCGATGCCTGCATGGGCAAGCGAGGCCCAAAAAAACAACACAATCCCGCCCGTCAGGCCGTTATTGATAGCCGATGACAGCCCGCGCCCCGCACGGCTGCCAATAACCTGCCAACCAACGACAAATGCAATCACGACATTGATAAGATTGAAATTGCCAAAGGCTTTGTCTTCATCAAACAGAGGTTTGATTTGCTCGGAGATGATCCACGCCAAAGCTGCAAGGCAAAGGGCAGCAATAACGCGCGCGGCTGTAGGCATGGCACTGACTTTCTGGGCTTAACTCGGCTTGCGAATGGTGATCTGCGTTACGTCGCAGTTTCCGCTTTGAAACGTCGATGCGCAAGAGGTGAGATAAAAGTTCCACATACGCCGAAACCGATCATCAAAGCCAAGCGCAGCAACCGCGTCCCATTTGTCGTTAAATGTCTCGAACCAACGGCGCAGGGTGATCGAATAGCTCTCGCCAAATTCTTTGCTTTTCACCACATCAAGACCGGCCTTGTTCACTTGCTCTTTCAGCGCCTTCGGGCTGGGCAGCATGCCGCCTGGAAAGATGTATTTCTGGATGAAATCGACACCGCGCTTATACACATGCCAACGGCGATCTGCGACGGTGATGATCTGAAGCGTCGCCTGCGCCCCTGGTTTGAGCCGCTCGCGCACAGTCTCAAAGTAGATCGGCCAGTATTTCTCGCCCACCGCTTCAAACATCTCGATAGAGGCGATGCCATCATAGGTGCCTGTCTCGTCGCGGTAATCTTGCAGTTTGAAGTCAACAAGATCAGAAATTCCAGCCTTTTCAATGCGTTCCTGCGCATACTTGAACTGTTCTTCGCTGATCGTAAGACCTGTCACGCGAATGCCGCGCTCTTTCGCGGCATATTCCGCAAAGCCGCCCCAGCCGCACCCAATCTCCAGAACATGATCGCCGCGCTTGGCGCCCATTTCATCAATCATCGAGGCATATTTCGCCGTCTGCGCGTTTTCAGTGCTTTCTTGGCCCGTCTCGAAAATCGCCGAGGAATAGGTCATCGTGTCGTCCAGCCAAAGGCCGTAAAATGTGTTTCCCAGATCATAATGATACGAGATATTCTTGCGCGCTTGCTCACGGTGATTGCGTTGCATCCAAAAGCGAAATTTCTCTAACGCGCGCACAAATCCCATGCCGGGGAACCCGTCGTAAACGTCCTCATTGTCCATATGAACAAGATCCATAAACGCCTGCAAATCCGGCGTTGACCACCAGTCATCCAGATAGGCATCGCAAAACCCAAGATCGCCCTCGCGAATGAGACGCGCAAAGAGATCTGGGTTTTTCACATGCAGCTCCGCCACAGGACCGGGGTTTTTGCCCTCTGCGCGAAACACGCGCCCGTCGGGCAAATGAAAATCCACACGGCCATTGTTCATGGCGCTCGACATCGCAAAAACCTGCGAAAAGTAGCGTGGCAGGCCCTTTTGGCCCTGAGTTGTCGTATGGATCATAAAGTCCTCTGGTTCGGGAAACGCAGGCTCAAAACCCGCGTCCTTGATAAGCGTCGAGCGCGCGCTTGCGCCCCTCAGCCGCATCCACGACTGGCTTGGGATATAGCGCATCGGGGGTTAGGTTCCAACGTTTCGGGGTGGCCTTGAAAAAGCTCAGGGCGGTCTCGGGCGGGTTGCTTTGCCCCTCGGCAATCCAAGCGCGCGTGTAGCCGCGATCACGATCGAACTTATCAAGCTGCGTGACAGGGTTGAACACACGAAAATAGGGCGACGCATCCGGGCCGGAGCCCGCCGCCCACTGCCAGCCCATCGCATTGCTTGCAGGGTCCCAATCGGTCAGGCAGTCTTCAAACCACGCTTGGCCGATCTTCCAATGGGTCAGCAGATGTTTGGTGAGATAGCTTGCCACAATCATCCGTCCGCGATTGTGCATCTTGCCCGTTACATACATCTCGCGCATCGC
>CAYQZI010000149.1:2438-7695 GCA_964421835.1 uncultured Planktotalea sp. | reverse complement strand
CGCGCGCGGCCTCTTCGATACTGCGATGCGGTTCTTGATCGCCGTAAAGCCCACGTGCCTGCAAGCCGTAGAACGGTCGATCCTTGCCAAGAAGATGCGCCAGATGGCGTAAGTTCAACACGTTGCCAAACATCCCAGCGACCAAGAAGAACGGCTGTTGCTCGCCCGCGGCCCCTTCATGCATTGGGACAATATGGGTGAACCGTCGCTCAGGCGTTTTGGCGGCGGGCGCATCATCAGAGCCGCCTTGGGGTCCTATCTGTGCTTCGATCATCCCAGCGATTTTGCGGATCGTCGGCGCCTCGAACAAGACCGAGATCGGGAAATCGATGCGATAAGCTTTCTTCACCTGCGCAAACAAACGCACAGCGATCAATGAGTGTCCGCCAAGATCAAAGAAGCTGTCGTCGATGCCGACCTCCGAAACACCCAAAAGTTCTTGCCACATGGCGGCGAGGGAACGTTCGACTTCAGTGTTGGGTGGGGCGAAATCACTGTCTAGATCGGGGCGCTCGAACGCAGCGCCAGAACTGTCTTGGGTCACATCCAGCGCCGCTTGCGCTTTGAGCGCGTTCAGATCGAGCGAAGAGACCGTGATTTGCGAAACGTCCATCGCCATGACACGTGCGAACGCAGCAGCGCCATCTTGGGGCAAAATGCCCTGCGTGATGTTGTGATGCAGGCGTTCTTCGGCAGGCGAGAGCGGTTGAGAGGTGCCGCTCTCTTCGAACTCGACCTCATTGGCATGTGGCAGGGGTGCGCGGCCAAGGCTGGCACTGTCCTCAATCCGTTTGATGGAGAAACCATCGATTTCTACACAAACGTCACCCTCTGGCGTAGCAAGCGTTAGATCAAAGCGCACGGCTTCGCCATCACGGCGCACAGAGCGCACATACGACAGGATGCGCGCAGGTAAATCACGGTAAACGCGCATGTCATTGTAGCTTAGCGGCACCCAAAGGTGATCACCCTTGTAGCCCTCGATCAGCTCCATCGCCCAACCTGTCGCGAGATCCATCAGCGCGGGATGTAGGCCGTAGTCGGTATCATCTTGAGCTTCAGTTGGAAGCGCAAGCTCGGCAAGACCCATGTTCTCGCCTGTGGCAATAGATTGGATCACACGCCAACGAGGTCCGAAATCAAGATGCGCTTCTTGCGGCGAAACGAGCGTTTCACCCTCTTTGGCAACACGCAAATCGCCCAGCTTGGCTCGGATAGCATCGACATCGATCGCGCTGGGCCGCGCGCGTTTGCTTAGCACAAGGCTTGCTTGTGCATTGCGCTGCCATGCGAGCTTTCCTTGAAGCTGAACTTCGCTCAGCACCTCCATCTCGAAACCCGCATCACTTGGCGTTAGGCGCACACGCATACGGCGCGGGGCGTCGTCACCAACATCTAAAGCACGCAGGAAATAGAGGTCTCGGATGCTGAATGCGCTCGATATATTCAAAGCACGCAGAGCTTCGCGTGCGAGTTCCAGATAGCCTGTGCCGGGCATTAAAATAGTGCCGTCTTTCGTGCGGTGCTCGGAAAGAACCCAATGGCGCGAAGCGCTTAGCTCAGTCTCGAAGACATGCCGCCCATCACCATCACCTGTCAGCGTGTCGAGCAAAGGCTGATCTACAGCACGGTTTGGCAACGCTTTCGCCTCGCCCAAACGCTGCGCCATCGCATCTGCCGCCATGCCGACATTCGCCCAAATGCCCCAGCCCAGCGCGATCACGCGGGTCGCATCACCGCGGCGCGCATTGGCATAAGCGTTGAGGAAATCATTGGCCGCCACATAGTCGATCTGTCCCGCTGGTGCGGTGACGGTGGAGGAAGATGAGAAAAGAACAAGCCACTCAAGCGCGCCATCTTCCCAGACTTTACCGATAACTTCTGTTCCGTGAATTTTTGGGGTGAACACCGCCTCGACAGAGCCTGCGCCCTTGGCCAAGATCGGCGCATCATCAATGACGCCCGCGGCATGTATAACACCCGAGAGCGGACCGAACTGCGCCTCAGACTCGCGGCGCACGCGTTGCATGTCTTCGGCATTGCACACATCACCGGCAAGACAAAGCACTTCGCCACCGAGCGCTTCAAGGTCTTGCACAGCAGCGATATAGCGCGCAGCCGGATCAGCGGGCGCGATATCTGACCATGTGTCACGCGCAGGCAAAGCACGACGCGACATCAGAACGATTTTCGCATTGAACCGCGTGATGAAATCTTTGGCGAGGCTTTGACCAATTCCGCCAAATCCACCTGTTATCAAAACGGCGCTGCCCTCTTTCAAGGTCCAGTGCTCTTTTGGTTCGCTCAGCGAACGTTCCTGTGTGCGCTGCTGATAGCGCGTGTCATCACGCACAGCGGAAATGGCGTTTTGCGGCGGGCTTAACAGCTCTTCCAAAAGCGGAAACGTCAAGTCCTGCTGAGCGCCTTGCTTGGCGAAGAAGCCATTTGCTTTGCGCTCCGTCATAGCCACATCGCACCACGACACAGTGACACCCGGAAATTCCGCTGGTGTTACCTTTACAGGGCCATTGAGCGTTGCTTTTTCAGGGTATTTCGCTGTCTGCCCTGCAAGGCTCTGGGCATCTGATGAGAAAACCGAAATGTGCAGCGGCGCAGGCAAACCTTCGCCACTGATCGCTTGCGCGAGGAACATCAGGGAATAGAAGCCCTGTTCTTGCGTGCGGTGGAAAAAGCTGGAGCCCGGGCGGAAGGTTTCATCCTGCGTAACGGACCAGAAATGCGCGATACGTTGTGGCGCACGACCCGTCGCAATCAGTTCCGCGATCAAGCGATCATAACCCTCGCGCCCTTGCTCTGGCGCAAGCGCATAGCGATCATTGCTAAGACGCGCGAACGCATCGCCCGTGACGACTTCGCTCACGGTATGTCCTGCGTCGCGCAAGCGTTCAACAACCGGACGTGCAATGCCAGCGTCATCAACAAACACAAGCCATGTCAGCGGTTCGCCCAGATCCGAGTTCACATCGACAGGGCAATCCGCATAGCGTTTTTGCCAATGGGGCACATAGCCCCAATCCGCAATATCATCACGACGCATCAAACGTGTCGGAGCTTGCGTGATCTGATCTTTCACACGCTCAATAAAATAGGAGCTGCGTTGGAACTGATAGCCCGGGAGCACCACTTTGTTACGCGCGCTTTCGCCCCAGATTTGCTCCCAATCAATCTCAAACCCGACGGCCCAAAGTCGCCCAAGCACAGACATGAAGAAGGCATCATCGGCGACGTCCTGCTCTGGATGACGCAGCACATTGATCACCTGATCGCTTTGCACATCGCTGTTTTGTTGCGCGAGCGAACTCAACGCTTTGCCCGGGCCAACTTCGATAAACGCGCGATTGGGCTTGCTTGCAAGATGTGTGACGCCTTGCGCAAATAAGACCGTACCGCGCAAGTGTTGCACCCAATACTCCGGATCAGCGGCTTGCGCGTCGGTGAGTTCAACACCCGTGCGGTTCGAGATGATCGGAATGCGCGGCGCGCTTAGCTTAATCGAGCGAAGGTAGTCGCCAAAACGGTCTAAGATCGGCTCCAACATGCGACTGTGTGCAGCGATATCAATCGCGATGCGTTGGCAGTCGATTTCATCGCTTTCAAGTCTCGTTTGCAGCGCGCCCAGCGCCTCTTGCGGACCAGAGGCAACGGACAGGCTCGGCCCGTTGACCCCCGCCAAATCAAGGGTATCGCCAAGGTAGGTTTGCAGCGTTTCGGCAGGTAAAGACACGCTGAGCATGCCGCCCGCAGGCACGCTGTCAAAGAGCTGGCCACGCAGGTGAACAAGGCCGATGCAATCCTCGAATGACATCACTCCAGCAAGCGCAGCAGCGGTGTTTTCACCCATGGAATGCCCGATCAAAATGCGCGGCGCGACACCCCAACTTTGAAGCAATTGCGCCAGTGCATATTCAACAATCATGATCAGTGGCAGCTGGATAGAGGGGGTTTTCAACGCCTCATCCGCGGCGTGGCGCGCGTCTTCGCTGGGCAGCCAAAGCGCACGAATATCGTAATCAAGTCGCGGTTGCAGCACATCAAGGCCCGCGTCGATCCATTCGGCAAAGACCGGCTCTGTCTCGTATAAATCGCGTGCCATGCCCGCATATTGCGCGCCGCCCCCCGGGAACATGAAGACGGCTTCGGGCGCGTTCAAAGCGCGGTGCGTAAAGACCTCGCGCGGATCGGATTTCGCAAGCTTTTCAGCGGCGTCCTGCGCCGTCTCAGCCACAACAATGCGGCGACGCTCAAAGGCGCGGCGCCCTTCTTTGAGGGTATACGCAACATCGGCAAGATCTGCATTTTGGGTCTCGCGCAGATAAAGCTCGAGCGCCTTTGTATTTGCATCAAGGGCGGCTTTATTGCGGCCCGAGATTGTAAGAATGTGAAACGGCCAATCGCTTTGCTCTGAGGTCGCGCGCATCGGGGCTTCTTGCACAACCGCATGGGCATTCGTGCCGCCAACGCCAAGCGAATTGACACCAGCGCGGCGAGGTCCATTGCGCTTTTCCCAAGACGTTAACCTGTCGTTGACGAAGAACGGGCTATCGTCGAACTCAATCGCAGGATTCGGGGCCTCGTATCCCAAACTAGGAGGGATTTGTTTATGATGGAGTGACAATGCCGTTTTGATAAGCGATGCCGCGCCAGCGGCAGTGTCTAAGTGCCCGATATTGGTTTTGACAGAACCAATGCGGCAATAGCCCGTCTGATCCGTCGTTTCGCGAAAGGCTTCGGTAAGCGCGGCGACTTCAATTGGGTCGCCAAGATAGGTGCCTGTGCCGTGACACTCGATGTAATCGACGCTGTCGGCACTCACGCCAGCCATTGCTTGCGCTTCCGCAATCGCCGCCGCTTGGCCACCCACAGATGGGGCAAGATAGCCGGCTTTGTCGGAGCCATCATTGTTCACAGCCGTACCTTTGATGACGGCCCAAATATGATCGCGGTCTGCAATGGCATCTTCAAGTCGGCGCAGCACAACAGCGCCGGCACCAGAGCCAAAAACAGTCCCCTCCGCACGATGATCGAATGCATGACACGCGCCATCAGGAGAAAAGATTTCGTTCTCTTTGAACAGATAGCCCTGCCCTTGTGGCAAATCGATCGTCACGCCGCCCGCAATGGCCATATCGCATTCGCCACTTAAAAGCGCAGCGGCAGCATAATGTACCCCCACCAGCGACGTGGAACAGGCCGTTTGCAGCGAGATAGAAGGACCGCGCAGATCAAGGAAATGGCT
>CAYQZI010000149.1:0-2338 GCA_964421835.1 uncultured Planktotalea sp. | reverse complement strand
TAGCCTTCAAGGTTCGCAGCAAAAGGGACGTAATTTGGATCGGCAAGCGTCGTAGGATCAACGCCAGCAGCAAGCATGTCCTCTTCTGACAAACGCTTAATCGCGGATGTCCCGCTGCTGAGCAGGTTCCAATAGGCGTCCAAACCTATTGCCCCGGGCAATTGCGCGGCCATTCCAACGATCGCGATATCGCCGGTCATTTCTGTTTCGGACGTGTCAAACTCGGACATACCACCACTCAAGCATCACTACCTCGTCCGTCTATCGCGGAAGAATACGAAAATATTGAGGCATTCGCGCAAAAACTTACGCCCCTTTGCGGTATCTGGCTACCCGCCATAAGCCGCACTGATCTGAGCCAAGCTAGAAATGGCATCCCAATTCACCCAAAGTGCCAAAATAATCATCGCACTGCCAAGCACAGCAAACGCCATATCATGCAGCGGATCCCACGCCCCCATGTGCCGCGCAAGCCAAACCACAACAGGGTAAATCACCAGCATCGCCAAGCCGATACTGAACAACGCGCCCACAAGACCATAAGTTTCGAGCGCAATAAAAAGCGCGGCGAGCATGATCAGCGCGCGGCTTGCGGCAAGCACAAAAAAGCGCTTGGAATCGCCGGCCGCGAGCGCTGCTTGATCATAGGTCAGAACAATAATTTGCGGCACTTGCATACAGGCGATGATCACCACGATCGCACCTGCGGCATGGTATCTTGGATCGTACAATAGGCTGACAAGCGGAACACCGACAAACGCAAGGATCGCGATGCCCAGCAAAAGGCCACCACTGACCACAAAGCGCATTTTACGAAGGGCATTGAAATTGGCAGCACTCTCTTTTGGAGGACGTTCGCGATAAAGCGGGATGAGTAATTTATGCGTGACGGAAATACCCAAGAGCAGAGGGAAACTCGCAAGGAAAAAGCCGATGTTATAGACCCCGAATTGATCAAGCGGCAGGTATTTACCAAGCAACATTTTGTCACTTTGATTGAACAAAAAGCCCGCCACCGTGCTGAGGAAAATCCACTTGCCAAAATTGATCAGTTCATGCGCAGCAGGGCGTTCCCATTCGAAACGATCCCTGTGTCCTTCAAGGTAGATCCAAAACAAAAGAAGCTGCACCAAAGAGCTGATAATACTGGAAAAAACAAGCGCCCAAACCGATTGCGTGAGATAGGCGAGCACCACAGCGCTCACGATTCCAGAGAGCTGCGTAAAGATGTCAATTGTCGTGACGCGCCCCAATTGCAAATGCCGATTGGCCAACATCAAACGGGTCGGATTGAACCCTTGGATAACAAGAGTAAACGCCGCAACCGGCAAGAGTTGCATCAATTGCGGCTCGCCGTAAAGCAGCGCCATAGGGTAGGCAAGCAGGCTGGCGGCAAGCCAAAGCAAGACGCCGCGCCCCGCTTGAATTGTCCACGCGGTGTTCAGAAAATGCGGATCATCACCGCGTTTGCTTTGCATGATCGCGGGGCCAACGCCAACGTCGGAAAATTGGTAAAGACCTTGGATAAACACCATGACAAGAGCCATCATGCCGAAAGCTTCGGGGAACAGAAGGCGAGTCAGAATAAGATTCGATGCAAGTCGAATGATCTGAGACGCGCCAAAACCGCCAACCGTCAAAACAGAGCTACGCATGGCACGCGCGCGCAGGGTGCTGCCTTGGAAAATGCTTGCAATTTTACTCATCTGCCACGCTTCCACGAATAATTTGACGCGGGCGAGAGTTTTACAACCACGGAAACGAAGCCATAGACCAGCACTCCCAAAGGGTGGCGCAATGCGGCTTTTAAAACGGCCAATGGCGCGAAGCGTATTTTCACATCATTCGCGCTTAATTGGGGATATTTTTCTGCCAACTCAGCCACGCCTGCATTCTGGCGGCGGCGCACTTTGATAAGGTTCGCAGCCCCTTCGACAAGGGGCCATTCATAGCTCGCGTCAAGCTGATGGCGTTCGTCACCCGTAAAGCTTAAGCGTGCAAAAGTATCATCGGAAATGATCGCAGGCCAGTCCGCCCAGCGCGCACGGCCCGCTTTGTTCATGGCAAAAAAGCCGCAACCGGGCGCTGTTTGTTTCATGAAAGGCGTTTGCAGATAAAACTTTGCATAAGCCCGCGTGGCCCAAGAGGTGCTGCGCGGCAATCGAACGACTCCGCTTGCATAGGCAGGCGTGTCATCGCTTAACTTAACGACAACTTGCTTTAAAAGCGGCGGACTCACGATGACGTCCGCATCAAGATACGCGAGAATAGGCGCCTGTGCAGCAGCATCGCCAGCGTTGAGCGCCGCGAGTTTGCTTCCCTGTGCAAGCTCGACAAT
>CAYQZI010000148.1:0-7760 GCA_964421835.1 uncultured Planktotalea sp. | reverse complement strand
GCCGCGTTGATCGCGGTTCAGATCTTCAAGCCCGTTTTCAAGCGCGTGACGCGTTTGACGATAGAGCGCGCGGATCAGAACGGCTTTCCAGTTGTTCCATGTATCGGGTCCAACGCCGCGAATATCGCACACGGTTAACACTGTCAGCAGATCAAGGCGGCGCACGTCCTTCACCGCTTTGGCAAAGCCGCGCACTGTGCGCGGATCAGCGATATCGCGTTTCTGGGCCATATCAGACATCAACAGATGATAACGCACGAGCCATTCTACCGTCTCTGAATCGGCTTTGTTGAGACCCAGCCGCGGCGCAACCTTACGCGCGATCTGGGCACCAAGGATCGAATGATCCTCTTGGCGGCCCTTGCCGATGTCATGCAAAAGCATGGCCACATAAAGAACCTTGCGGTTGATATCTTTGGTCAGAATTTCGGTGGAAATCGGGAGCTCGTCCTCAAGATCCCCGCTTTCGATCTCGAACAGATTTCGAATGCATTGGATCGTATGTTCGTCCACCGTGTAGTGGTGGTACATGTTGAACTGCATCATCGCGACGATGACTTCGAATTCCGGGATAAAGGCCCCCAAAACGCCCAGCTCATTCATGCGGCGCAAAGCGCGCTCTGGATTGCCGTGTTTTAGCATAAGATCCAGAAAAATGCTTCGCGCTTCAGGATCATTACGCATAGTGTCGTCAATCAAATGCAGGTTGGCTTTGATCAACAACATCGCGTCAGGGTGGATCAACATGCCTGTGCGCAAAGCTTCTTCGAAGATGCGCAGAATGTTGAGCTTATCGTCCAAAAAGCGATCCAGATCCGCAATCGACAGACGCCCATGCACAACCGCATATCCCTCTTTCACTTTGGGTTTGCGGCGGAAAATGCGCTCTAGCAAAGGCTCGCTCTTGGCGTGCATCGCTTCAAGCTTGGTCAGGAATATGCGGGTCAGATCACCCACAGATGTGGCATGGCGAAAGAAATCTTGCATGAAGATTTCCACATCGCGCCGCCCGCGCGCGTCTTGGTAGCCCATTTGCGAGGCAACTTCGACTTGCAGATCAAAGGTCAATTGCTCCATCGGGCGACGGGCAATCAGATGCAAATGTCCGCGCACAGCCCAGAGGAAATTCTCGGCAGCTTCGAAGGTGGCAAAATCGTCATCGGTAAAGACGCCGACCGTGACCAGATCGGCCACGTCCTGCACGCCGTGCACATATTTGGCGATCCAAAACAGCGATTGCAGATCGCGCAAGCCGCCTTTGCCCTCTTTGACATTAGGCTCCACCACATAGCGCTGCCCACCTTGCTTGTTGTGGCGCACTTCGCGCTCTTCCAGCTTGGCGTCGATAAATTCACGCGATGATCCCGCGAAAAGATCATCGCGCAGCCGGATCTCTAGCTGCTCTGCGAGCGGTCTATCACCTGTTAAATAGCGATGTTCCAACATGGCGGTGCGGATGGTAAAATCTTCGCCGCCAAGGCGGATGCAATCGGAAATCGTGCGGCTTGCATGGCCAACTTTCAGGCGCAAATCCCACAGGATATACAGCATGGATTCAATCACGCTTTCAGCCCAAGGAGTGATTTTATAAGGCGTGAGGAACAGCAAGTCGACATCCGATTGCGGCGCCATTTCACCGCGCCCGTAACCGCCGACCGCAATCACTGCAATGCGCTCTTGCTCGGTCGGGTTGGGCAGAGGATGCAAGACCTGTGTCGCGGTCTCAAAGGCGGATTTCACCAAGCAATCGGTCAAATAGGTATAGGCACGCGTCATGGGGCGGGCCATGAACGGCTTGGCACGAAAGCCGCTCGCAATGGCACTCATCCCAGCCGTGCGCGCCGCAATCAAATGGCTGACCACGGCCTTGCGAATATCCATCGCCGTAGTGCAGCTTGCGATATCATCGTTAATCGCGGCAAAAACTGTGTCTTGATCAAAGATGTCTTGCGCGCTGCAAATCAGATTGTCTGGTGCTGGCAGCGTGAGTTTCAACCTTGGCTCAGAACCCTGGGCCTGCGAATTTTGTTGGAGCCGGGTCAATGATCACCACCTGTTTGTCACGCACCATCGCGATAGAGAGCGCGCGCTCGTTTGTTCCGTTTGGACGCAGACGGAAAGCGCCTGCAACACCTTGAAAGCCAGCGCCTTGCGTCAACGCGCCCGCTGTCAGTGCCTTGTTGTTGCCTGCCTCGACAAGCGCGCCAATTGCCGCAATGCCATCATAAGCGAGACCAGCAAGCTGATGCGGTCCTGTGCCATAGGCCTGCGTGTAGCGCGCTTGGAAGTTGGTGATCAAGGATTGATCCGGCATCGCGAACCAGCCGTTTTGAAGGCCCGGCAATTCGCGCGTTTGCGCTGGCACGTCCCAACGCGCAAGGCCCGCATATTGCACGCTGCTTGGGTTC
Source organism: uncultured Planktotalea sp. (assembly GCA_964421835.1). GTDB lineage: Bacteria > Pseudomonadota > Alphaproteobacteria > Rhodobacterales > Rhodobacteraceae > Planktotalea. The sequence continues at coordinate 5,352 of CAYQZI010000148.1, read as the reverse complement.
ACACCTGCTTCGGGCAACAATTGCGCAAGCAAAGGCAGTGCGCCCGCAGAGTTCGACGTCAAAACCAAAGTATCTGCGCCTGTGCTCTCCATCGCGGATTTGATCTGTGGAACCACTGCAACAACGCCCGGTTGGCTGAACTCGAATTCATTGATTGAGGCCACAGCAATTCCATTGCGTGATGCCGCTTGCTGCAGCGCGTTACGGCCAGTTTGGCCTTCGATATTTTTCGGATGGGCGATCACGACTTTGGTTTTGCCCTGCGCCGATGCAAAGCTCATGATGCGATTGGCCGTGTTCTCAAAGGTAGGTCCAAGCACAAAGACGTTGCCGCCCGCGATAGACGCATTATTCGAGAAGCTGAGGATATTCACGTTGGCATCTGCGACAGCAACACCAGCGGCGTTCGCAGCATCTGCAAAAAGCGGTCCAAGGATGATTTTCGCACCATCTGCGACGGCTTTCTGCGCCATGCTTGCAGCTTGCTCTGTCGAGCCAGCAGTATCGTAGACGCGCAAATCGATTTTAACGCTGGTAAGGTCTGCAATCGCAAGGCGCGCTGCGTTCTCAAGTGAGACGCCCACAGGGCCTGCACCGCTGCTGGATTTTGGCACCAAAAGCGCCACGGGAACAGGCGCGGATGTGTCGATGCTCGGCCCCGCACCGCCGCCGGACAAAGCGCTTCCCACTTGAGCAATCGGTTGACAAGCGGCAAGTGCCAGTGCACCGGACACGATAAGCGAGCGCGTCAGCGCCTTGCGGGCAGACCCCAAAAAAGCAAACATAGTAACATAACCCCCTATAGAGCGGTCGCTGAGCTGCGCCGTCAATTTGGGTGGCATAATAAACGTCAGGAAAGGCGGGTCCAGAGGTGAATGCAAAGACAGTGAATTTGGCCGCAGGTCTCTACTTCGTTGCAACGCCAATCGGGACCGCGCGCGACATCACCTTGAGGGCGCTGGACGTGCTTGCCTCGGCAGATGTTTTGGCGGCTGAGGATACGCGCACGCTACGCCGCCTGATGGACATCCACGGGATCGCTTTGGGGGATCGCCCCTTGCTGTCCTATCACGATCACAACGGGGCACGCGCAAGGCCGAAACTCATGCAATTCTTGGCGCAGGGGCGCTCTGTCGCCTATGCGAGCGAGGCGGGCACACCGCTGATTGCGGACCCGGGATATGATCTGTCCAGGCAGGCGGCAGAAGATGGGTATCTTGTTACCTCCGCTCCAGGGCCTACGGCGATTGCAACTGCTCTGACTTTGGCAGGTTTGCCGACGGATAAATTCCTGTTTGCGGGCTTCTTACCCAATTCAAAGTCTGCGCGGATTTCCGCGATTGAAGCGCTTAGAGAAGTGCCAGCAACGCTCGTTTTCTACGAATCGCCTAAGCGAGTCGCTGCGATGTTGACCGATTGCGAGACTGTTCTGGGCAATCGCGCAGCCGCTGTGTGTCGTGAGCTAACTAAGAAATTTGAAGAGGTACGTCGCGGTTCTTTGAATGAGCTTGCGCAATCTTTGAAAGATAAACCCGTGAAAGGTGAAATTGTCGTGATTATTGATCGCGCGGGTCAATCAACTGTTAACGCCTCTGATTTAGAAGCGGACCTGCGGGGTGCGCTGACGCGTATGACGGTGCGCGATGCTTCTGATGTGGTTGCGGGCGCGCATGGCTTGCCACGCAGAAAAGTATATCAAATGGCGCTTGGGCTGGATCGTGACAATGAACAGGAAATTGACGGGTAAAACGGCGCATTTTGCAGGTGCCAATGCTGAATTTCAGGTGGCTGCAGATTACACGCGACGCGGTCATCGCCTTGCGGCGCAACGCTGGCGCGGCAGAGCGGGGGAAGTTGATCTTATTTTCAACGACGGCGAAGAGGTGGTTTTTGTTGAAGTTAAAAAGGCGCGCAGCTTTTCAGACGCAGCGCGACGCATTTCATCGCGCCAGCTACAGCGCATATGTCTCGCAGCTGAAGAATACTTAGGCACGCAACCAAAGGGGTCTCTTACACCAATGCGTGTTGATGCTGCGTTTGTGAACGGCTTTGGCGACGTCCATATTCTGGAAAACGCGATTGGGGATTTCTGACGACTTACCATTGCACAGGCTGATGCGCTGCTCCATGTAGATGGGGAACTGACCAAAGGCGCACACATGAAAATCGCATTTCAAATGGACCCGATTACAGACGTCAACATCGACGCTGATAGCTCATTTCGCTTGGCTGAAGAGGCGCAATCGCGTGGCCATGAATTATTTTATTATGCGCCTGACAAGCTCGCCTATGAAGAGGGGCGTGTGACAGCGAGGGGGCAGGATTTCACGGTTCAGCGCATCCAGGGGGATCATGTCCACTTAGGGCAAGAGCGCGAAATTGATCTGGCCGACATGGATGTCATCTGGCTGCGCCAAGATCCGCCGTTTGACATGAACTACATCACCACAACGCACATTTTGGATCGTGTGCATCCAGAAACTCTTGTGGTGAATGATCCGTTTTGGGTGCGCAATTATCCTGAAAAGCTGCTTGTTCTGGACTTCCCTGATCTCACGCCGCCGACAACCATCGCGCGCGATTTGGAGACGATTAAAGCATTCAAAGCTGAGCATAGCGACGTTATCCTCAAACCGCTTTACGGAAATGGCGGTGCTGGTGTGTTTCGTTTGGACGCCAATGATCGCAACCTCACGTCTTTGCATGAACTGTTCACAGGTTTCAGCCGTGAGCCGTTGATTGTGCAAAAGTTCCTGCCTGATGTCTCTAACGGCGACAAACGTGTGATCCTTGTGGACGGCGAAGCGGTCGGTGCGATCAACCGCGTGCCTGCGAAGGGGGAAACGCGCTCAAACATGCATGTGGGCGGGCGACCTGAGAAAGTTGGTTTGACAGACCGCGATCTGGAAATCTGCGCGCGCATCGGTCCGCTTCTGCGCGAGAAAGGTCAGGTATTTGTCGGAATCGATGTGATTGGCGACTATCTGACAGAGATCAACGTGACCTCACCAACGGGCATTCAAGAGTTGGAGCGCTTTGACGGTGTGAATATCGCAGAGAAAATTTGGCAAGCGATTGAAGCAAAGCGGGCGTAATTACGCAGTTTCAAAACTTGAAAGCCGAAAGCTCAAGGCCTCTGCGATATGCGTCGGGGCGATTTGCTTGCTTTGGTCAAGGTCTGCAATTGTGCGCGCGACACGCAAAATACGGTGATAGCCGCGCGCGCTGAGCCCGAATTTCTCCGCGCCTTTTGTGAGAAACGCTTTGCCCTCGGCGCACAGCTTTGTCGCTTCTTTCAGCACCTCGCCATCTGCATCTGCATTGGTACGCATCCAGTCGTGGTCCTCGTAACGTTTGTCCTGCAGCGTGCGCGCAGCGCTTACGCGTTTCGCAACATCAACGCTATGCTCGCCCGTATTCGGCAGATCGAGATCAGTGAAATGAACCGGCGGCACTTCGATGCGCAAATCGAAACGATCCATCAGAGGACCCGAGATGCGCCCCATATAGTCCTGCGCGCAAAGCGGCATTTTTGAACAGGCGCGCGCTGGATCAAACGCGTAGCCACAGCGACAGGGGTTCGCAGCCGCGACCAGCATAAAGCGGCAGGGATATTTGATATGCGCATTCGCGCGCGCGATCATAACTTCACCGGTTTCAATGGGTTGGCGCAAAGTTTCCAAGACCTGACGCGGGAATTCCGGAAATTCATCCATAAACAAAACACCGTTATGGGCAAGAGAGACTTCTCCGGGTTTTGCCGTGCGTCCACCGCCGATGATCGCCGCCATAGAGGCCGTGTGATGCGGTTCGCGAAAGGGTCGTGTGCGCGAAATACCGCCTTCGTCCAGAAGTCCAGACAACGAATGAATCATAGAAGTTTCAAGGGCTTCCATCGGGCTGAGCGGCGGCAAAAGGCCGGCGAGGCGTGCCGCGAGCATGGATTTTCCAGAGCCGGGTGTGCCGACAAGAAGGATATGATGACGGCCTGCTGCCGCGATTTCCAGTGCGCGTTTGGCACGTTCTTGCCCCTTAACATCGCGCAAGTCTTTGCCGTTTGAAACATCTGATACCGTTCCAGGCTCGGCGGGGGCGAGCGGGCTTTGGCCTGTGAAATGACGGATGACATCGGCGAGCGTTTTGGCGGCGATCACCTGTGCGGCACCGACCCAAGCGGCCTCCGCACCAGAAGCGGCAGGGCACAAAAGCGCGCGATCTTCATCGGCGGCTGTCATCGCCGCAGGGAGTGCACCGACAACAGGGACCAAGGCACCATCGAGAGAGAGTTCGCCCAAGGAAATCGTACGCTCAATCTCGTCGGCGGGCAAAATATCCAAAGCTGCGAGCAGGGCGAGCGCAATGGGCAAGTCGAAATGCGAGCCTTCTTTGGGTAGATCCGCAGGGGAAAGGTTAATGGTGATCCGCTTGGAGGGCAGCGCAATGGACATTGAAGACAGCGCGGCACGTACGCGATCGCGCGCCTCGGACACGGCTTTGTCGGGTAGGCCAACAATAGAAAAAGCGGGCAAACCTGGCGTAACGGCGCATTGCACCTCGACAGATCGCGCGCTTACCCCTTCAAAAGCGACTGTGTAGGCGTGTGCGACCATTTCGAGTTTCTCCAGTTAACCATAATAGCGTAACGGAGAAACTCTTTAAGAATGGTAAACGATCCCTAAACAAGCGCCATAAAGGCAGGCCAAGCTTCTGGATCAGCGAGAGTTTTGTCGCGGCAGAAAGGATTGCAGAACCCAAAGGTGCGCCCGTCCATCTCCATCAGATACGTTGGAGACTTGCCCGAATATGGACATGCTTCGTTTTCGGCCATGCCCGTTTCAACGGCTTTTGCCGCGCGTGGGGGCGGGCCGGGCCAATCCGTTTGCGGGTAGTCTTTGCGATACCACGGCAGATCAGGCCCATGTACCATGCCCATCGCGCGCCAACGGCGGAAGGCTGGATCCGCGAGGTGGGCGGCCACATAAGCTGCGGCCTCTTTACCAACTGGGAGTGAATACCCTGCAATGCGACCCGCGACAGGTGCGAAGAATGCATCAGCTGCGGAGTAATCGCCTAACAGCCAAGGGCCATCAGAGGTGCGCTGCGCGCGGGCATGGTTCCAGATTTGCTCTAGTCGCGCGAGGTCTGCGAGGACTTTATCAGAGGGGGACGCATCGGAATAACAGACCCGCAGGCTCATGGGGCAATCGCCACGCAGGGCTGAGAAACCGCTGGCCATTTCAGCAAGCATAGTTCGCGCGGTTGCACGCGCTTTCGGATCGCTCGGCCAAATTCCAGCTTCAGGGTGACGCGCGGCAAGTTCTTCGGCAATCGCGGCGGACTCGGACACGACTG
>CAYQZI010000147.1:0-7913 GCA_964421835.1 uncultured Planktotalea sp. | reverse complement strand
CCAAGAAGAACAAGTGCTTTAAGAGCAATCAAACCAAGGGTCATCGCAACGATGGAAGCAATGTTGTCGAACAGCAGCGCAAAGTTGATGCCAGCGCCGACGCTCATGAAGAAGAGACCCAGCAAGAGACCCCGAAACGGATCAATGTCGCTTTCTAACTCATGGCGATAGGCGGAGTTGGCAAGCACCACACCCGCGATGAAAGTGCCCAGCGCGGGGGATAGGCCGACAAGGGACATGAGCAGCGCGATGCCGATCACGATGAGTAGCGCACCAGCTACGAAGAGTTCCCGCAGACCCGCGCCAGAGATGAAGCGAAAGATCGGCGCAGTTAGAAAGCTTCCGCCAAGGATCACAGCAGCTACAGCGCCAATGGTCACCATCATGGTTTGCCAACCATTCAGACCGTCCACGAGACTCATTGCAGAGCCATGATCATCGCCATGTTCTCCTCCACCGTGTCCGGTGTCCTCGCCATGAGCAACATCAGCAGCGACATCCATCAATTCAGGCATCGCCAAAAGCGGAAGGAGCGCGAGCATCGGGATAACCGCAATGTCCTGGGTTAAAAGCACCGAAAAACTGCTTTGCCCACCATCAGATTTCATCAGCCCTTTTTCGTTCAGGGTCTGCAGAACAATCGCCGTAGACGAAAGCGCCATCACCAGACCAATCGCCAAAGCAATCGACCAAGGTTGGCCAAATGCCATACACGCGCCCATCACAAGCAACGTGGTGATGCCGACCTGACCGCCGCCAAGCCCCAACAGCCGTGCGCGCATGCCCCAAAGCATCTTTGGCTCAAGCTCAAGCCCCACAAGGAACAGCATCATCACAACACCAAATTCCGCGAAGTGTTGAATGGCGATCACATCAACATGGAGCAGTGCAAGGATCGGGCTGATGACAATGCCAGCGATCAGATATCCTAGCACGGAGCCAAGCCCGAGCCGCGACGCAATTGGAACCGCAATCACGCCGGCACAGAGGAAAATGAAGGCAAGAAGCAGGAAATCTGTCATATTATTTTCTTTCGAACACGGCGCTAACTTTGGGGAAGTCTGAGCAGTTGCACTGGCCGTGTCCAGCACCATTTCTCAAATGCTCTTGGAGCGGCGGGTGATCCATCCTATGTAGGGCGTTCAGATTTAGGAAAGTTAAGCACCTCATGGCCAAGCCAAAGGACAATCCGAACTATAAGGTGATCGCGGAAAACCGGCGCGCGCGCTATGACTATGCAATTCAGGATGACATCGAATGCGGGATTATTCTGGAAGGCTCAGAGGTCAAATCGCTGCGGGTGAACTCTGGCAATATCGCAGAGAGTTATGCGGAAGTGAAAGACGGTGAGTTGTGGCTCGTGAACAGCTATATTGCGCCCTATGAGGGTGCAAAGACTTGGGGTCACGAAGAAAAGCGCCGCCGCAAGTTGCTGGCGTCCAAGAAAGAGCTTGCGCGCATGTGGTCTGACACCCAGCGCAAAGGCATGACACTCGTGCCACTGGTTTTGTATTTCAACCATAAGGGTTTCGTGAAACTGAAAATTGGTATCGCCAAGGGCAAGCAGAACCACGACAAACGCGCCAGTGATGCCAAGCGCGATTGGGGCCGGCAGAAACAGCGGCTTTTGCGCCATTCAGAGTGACATTGGATAGGTGGGAACACCGCGCGTACTTTCCCCGTGACAGAATGCCCAAATTATAGGCATAAGCTCTTGCGCGCACGCATTGGGCTAAAACGGCGCTGCATCAATACAAGGCCCGACGGGAAGGAATAATTCATGGAACTTTTGATTGGTCTGCTTTCGGGCGCAGTAGGTGGTAACGTTGCTGGCGGCGTTTTGAAGAACCTCAACCAAGGTACACTTATCAACTCGATCTCCGGCATCGTCGGCGGTGGTTTGGGTGGCACGATCCTTGGCGCATTGGGCGCAGGCGGTGCTGCGACGGGCGGAATGGACATTGGCTCCATCTTGACACAGGTTGCAGGCGGCGGCGTCGGCGGCGGTGTTGTGCTGGCGGTTGTTGGCGTTGTTAAGAACATGATGGCGAAGTAATTCGCCTTTTTAGGCATCGCGGTTTCGCGGTGCCGACCCTTGCTTCCGCGTGCCCTCAGCAGTAAGCAAGTTTGCAAGCAAAAGAGGGCATTTCACATGGCATCTGACGACCCGAAGACTTTGGTTTCCACTGACTGGCTTGCTGCGCATATGCGTGATCCTGATCTGCGGATCATTGACGCATCGTGGTATATGGCTTCTGAAGGGCGCGATGCCCGTGCGGAGTACGAGGCCGAGCATATCCCCGGCGCGCGTTTCTTCGACATCAGCGAAATAAGCGATGCGCGGTCTAGCTTGGATCACATGGCCCCGTCTCCTGAAAAGTTCATGTCTCGCATGCGCGCACTAGGCATTGGCGATGGTCACCAAGTGGTTGTTTATGACGGCACTGGGATCTTCTCTGCACCGCGCGTTTGGTGGTTGTTCCGCTTAATGGGGCAAATGGATGTTGCTGTGCTGGATGGTGGATTGAACAAGTGGGTCGCTGAAGGTCGCGAGACAGAAGATATGCCACCTGTGATCCGTGATCGTCACATGATGGTGCGCTTTCAGAACCAGATGGTGAAAGACGCCACTCAAGTTGCAGCGGCAGCGAAGCTTGGGGCGCCACAAATTGTCGATGCACGTTCGCCCGGTCGTTTTTCTGGCGCGGACGCTGAGCCACGTGAGGGCATGCGCGCTGGGCATATCCCAAGCTCGCGCAACGTCTTTTACAAAGACTTGCTGAACAGCGACAACACGATGAAAGCGCCAGCAGAGCTGAAAGCGGCATTTGAAGCGGGTGGCGTTGATCTGAGCAAACCTGTGATCAACACATGTGGATCGGGGATCACCGCCTGTATCCTATCGCTTGCGCTAGAGCGGATCGGCAAGACGGATCATTCTGTCTATGACGGATCTTGGAATGAATGGGGCTCTGTCCCGACGATGCCGATTGAAACTGGAGACGCCTGAATGTTCGCCAACCTTAAAGCACAGCCTGCTGACAAAATTCTTGCCCTTATGAAAGCGTTTCGCGAAGATCCGCGCGCTGAAAAGATCGACCTTGGCGTCGGTGTCTATAAGAACGCTGAGGGCAAAACACCTGTTATGCGCGCTGTAAAAACGGCGGAAAAGCAGTTGTGGGAGGTTGAGAGCACGAAGTCCTACGTGGGCCTTGTCGGGGATCCTGCGTTCTCTGATGTGATGATTGATCTTGTGCTGGGGGACGCTGTTCAACGCTCTAATGTTGCCGCCGCCGCGACACCCGGTGGCACAGGCGCGTGTCGTCAAGCGTTTGAGCTGGTTCAAATGGCCAATCCAAATGCACGTATTTTCGTGTCCAACCCAACATGGCCCAATCACCTGTCGATCCTGAGCTATCTTGGGATGGAACATGTGCCCTATCGCTATTTCGACAACGAAACGCGCGGCATTGATTTCGATGGCATGATGGAAGACCTGAAAGGGCTGAACGCGGGTGATGTGGTGTTGCTACATGGCTGCTGTCACAACCCTACGGGCGCGAACCTGAACCTGACGCAATGGCAGAATGTTGTTGATGTGCTCAACGAAAAGGGTGCGATCCCGATGATCGACATTGCCTATCAGGGCTTTGGCGATGGTTTGGAGGAAGATGCCGCAGCCGCGCGTTTGGTCGCGTCTTCCGTCCCAGAATGTTTGATCGCCGCGAGCTGCTCGAAGAACTTCGGAATCTATCGCGAGCGCACGGGTTTGCTTATCGCGGTGTCGACAGAGACATCGCGCCAAGGGCTGAACCAAGACACCTTGGCGTTTTTGAACCGTCAGAATTTCTCCTTTCCGCCAGATCATGGCGCACGATTGGTAACGATGGTGCTACAAGACCCAGCTTTGCGCGCAGATTGGGCTGCTGAGTTGGAAGAGGTTCGTCTGGGCATGCTGGGTTTGCGCGAGCAATTGGCTAGTGAGTTACAGCGCTTGAGCGGCTCTGATCGCTTTGGTTTTCTGGCGCAACACCGCGGGATGTTTTCGCGGCTTGGAACAACGCCTGAAATAGTTGAACGCATGCGCGCGGAGCACGGGATTTATATGGTTGGCGACAGCCGTATGAATATCGCAGGTTTGAACGCGCAGTCTGTGCCTGTACTGGCGCAAGCGATTATCGACGTGGGAGTTTGATTGTTTTCGAATTGGCCTTGCCAATCCGACTGGCTGGGGAACTAGTCCCCCAGACCCCCTAGAGTTTAAGGGCAAGATGAAGGGTTAGGCTGGCGTTAGTGCCCGGCGACCTTGGTTGGTAAGGACATGCACCTTCGTACTTTCAAAAACAGCGACTGTGAGGGGTTTGCCGTACCCCGCACCAGTGTCGAGGTTCACGTGGTTGCCAGCGTGGAGCGGTTTCGCGACCGGCGTGTGACCATGTATGACAAGCGCGCCATGATCGTTGGTATCGTTTGAGAACTCGGCCCTTATCCAGACAAGATCGTCCTCTGTTTGATCGCTAAGCGCAACGCCGGGACGAACGCCGGCGTGGGCGAAGAAAAGCGGGCCTTGGAAGATCGAAATCTCGCAGTCTTGCAAAAAGCGGATGTGGCTATGTGGGATAGCGGCTTGAGCGTCCTCGTGGACATTAAAGAGCCTGCGTTGTTCATTCACGTCGACCCCATAAGAGGCAAGCGTCGTTGTGCCGCCGAGGCGTTCGTGCAGCCAATGATACCCCACAAGCAGGTAGGGGTCGTGACGCGGAACGGGTTCCATGAACCATTCAAACATGCGGTCATGATTGCCTTTTAGGAAGCGCCAAGGTTTGCCTGCGGCTTTGCCTTGGATTAGGCGTTCAATGACCTCTTTGGAGTTGGCTCCGCGATCTACGTAATCACCTAGAAAGATGATTTGCGCGTCCGTGCCGCCATCTGCTTCGATAAGTGAGAGTGCGTTTTCAAGCATCTCTAACTGGCCGTGAATGTCGCCGATGGCGTAAATGGGCTGTGTCATAAACTAAGCCCTAATGCAGAAAGGCCGCCCTGAGAAGAGCGGCCTTTGAATTGGTTAAGCAACGTCAAATTCAAGCGGTTTGACTTGCGAGAACATGCCCGTTCCATCGAGGGTTTTGAGCACATCGGCAGGGATCGGGTTATCGACGTAAAGCAGGGCAATCGCCTCGCCACCAACATCAGCGCGGCCAAGGGTAAAGTTGGCGATGTTCACATCGTTCTTACCCATCGTATTGCCCAAAAGACCGATGATACCTGGCACATCTTCGTTTGTTGTATAGAGCATATGCGCGCCGATCTCGGCATCAATGTTGATGCCTTTGATCTGGATGAAGCGCGGTTTGCCGTCGCTGAAGACAGTACCCGCAACAGAGCGTTCGCGCTTGTCGGTCACAACCGTCACCTTGATGTAGCCATCAAACGTACCAGATTTTTCCTGATTGGTCGTGCTGATCTTGATCCCACGCTCCGCCGCAATCACAGGGGCGGAAACCATGTTCACATCGGGGTTCACACGTTTCATGATACCCGCGATAGACGCGCAGTTCAGCGCATCAAGGTTCATAGCGGCAACAGAGCCGTCATAAAGGATGTTGATCGCCTTGATCGGCTCATCCGTCATTTGACCAATAAAGGCACCCAAGTGCCCCGCGAGCGAGACCCAAGGCCCCATGATCTTTGCTTCTTCGGCTGTGACGGATGGCATGTTGAGCGCGTTTTCAACGGCACCTGTATTGAGATAGTTGGACATCTGCTCTGCCACTTGCAAAGCAACGTTTTCCTGCGCTTCGCTTGTTGCAGCGCCAAGGTGCGGCGTGCAAACGACGTTAGGCAGATTGAACAGCGCGTTCTCTTTTGCAGGTTCCTCCGCGAAAACGTCGAAAGCAGCCCCAGCAACGTGACCAGACTTGAGCATATCGGCAAGAGCCTCTTCATCGACAAGACCACCGCGTGCACAGTTGATAATGCGCACGCCTTTCTTGGTCTTGGCGAGGTTTTCACGGCTTAAGATATTCGCGGTCGCATCGGTGAACGGAACATGCAGCGTGATAAAGTCAGCGCGCTTTAAAAGCTCGTCAAGCTCGACTTTCTCAACGCCCATTTTGTCCGCCTTTTCTTCACCGAGGAACGGATCATAAGCGACGACTTTCATCTTTAGACCACGTGCGCGATCACAGACGATACCACCGATGTTACCAGCGCCAATAACGCCCAGTGTTTTGCCTGTCAGCTCAACACCCATGAACTTGGACTTTTCCCATTTGCCAGCATGAGTGGATGCACTTGCTTCAGGGATTTGACGCGCAACGGCGAACATCATCGCAATCGCATGTTCTGCGGTGGTGATCATGTTGCCAAAAGGCGTGTTCATGACGATCACACCTTTCTTGGAGGCGGCGACTTTGTCGATGTTGTCGGTTCCGATGCCTGCGCGCGCGATCACCTTGAGGTTTGTCGCTGCGTCGAGGATCTTCTCGGTCACTTTAGTAGCAGAGCGAATGGCGAGGCCATCATATTGGCCGATGACTTCAGCGAGCTTTGCTTTGTCTTTGCCAAGTTCTGGCTGGAAGTCCACATCGATGCCCGCATCGCGGAAGATTTGAACAGCGCTTTCGCTGAGTTTGTCGGAAACGAGTACTTTGGGAGCCATGGTTTTGGTCCTTTTGAAATTGGTGGTGTGCGAATTTTCTAGAAAATTCTTTGACGTCAGGCTGCTGCGATTTCCGTTTGGAATGCATAAGCGAGCCAAGGGAGCATTGCTGCGATGTCGGAGGTTTCAACGGTTCCGCCGCACCAGATTCGCAAACCCGCAGGCGCATCGCGGTAACCGCCGATGTCGAGCGCGACGTTTTCTGCTTCCAAACGCTTCGCAACAGCTTTTGCAAACGCAGCGCCGTCTTTGATGCGGGCATCGGTGAACTTCAGGCAAACAGATGTGTTGGAGCGTGTTGCAGGGTCCACAGCCAGGAAATCGATCCAATCATTCGCAGCAACGAACTCTGTGACGGCTGAAGTGTTGGCATCTGCGCGTGCGATAAGACCTTTCAAACCACCAACAGAGCGTGCCCAGTCGAGCGCTTGCAGGTAATCTTCAACCGCCAGCATGGAAGGCGTGTTGATTGTCGCACCAGAGAAGATGCCGTCAATCAATTTGCCACCTTTGGTGAGGCGGAAAATCTTTGGGAGAGGCCAAACAGGTGTGTAGCTTTCAAGGCGTGCAACTGCGCGTGGGCTTAGAATAATCATGCCATGAGCGGCTTCACCACCGAGGACTTTCTGCCAAGAGAACGTTGTCACATCAAGTTTGTCCCAAGGCAAATCCATCGCGAAGGCGGCAGATGTTGCATCGCACAGTGTAAGGCCTTCGCGATTTGCAGGGATGGCGTCACCATTGGCAAGGCGTACGCCAGAGGTGGTGCCGTTCCAGGTGAAGCAAACATCGTTGTTGAAATCGACAGTGCCGAAATCAACGATTTCGCCGTATTCAGCGGTTTTTACTGTCGCATCTAGTTTGAGTTGTTTGACAGCATCTGTGACCCAGCCTGCGCCAAAGCTTTCCCATGCAAGCATCTCAACATGGCGCTCACCAAGGAGGTTCCACATGGCCATTTCGTATGCGCCAGTGTCAGACGCGGGTACGATGCCAATTTTGTAATCCGCTGGAACGCCGAGAATATCGCGGGTCTCTTCAATCGCGGCTTTCAGCTTGTCTTTACCGATCGCTGCACGGTGCGAGCGGCCAAGGGCGGCATCCGCGAGATTGTCGAGCTTAAATACAGGGGGTTTGGCGCATGGGCCAGACGAAAAACGCGGGTTTGCCGGCCGCGTAACCGGTTGCATAATAGCCATTGCTGGTATCCTCACAGATATATGCCCTTCGTTGGGGAAGGGTGTCCCACCGC
>CAYQZI010000146.1:0-7967 GCA_964421835.1 uncultured Planktotalea sp. | reverse complement strand
TATGAAACCTACAAAGGCGCGCATGCCCGCGAGACGTTTCATGTTGTGACGCAAGAGATCGTGGTTTCACCCGAAGTGGCCGAGCAAGCCTTTGCCCTCGTGCGGGCACGCGGGCCTGTTGGCTCTACGCAGTGCACTTTGTCTACTTCTGCCATCTTGGGACAATTGCCTGGCTTTGAGAGCATCAAAAGCCAGCTCTTTCCAAAGAAGCTGATGGAAGACTTTGCCAAACTGCCCGGCGTGAAAGAGGGCAGTCTGTTCGAGGATGACGCCGGCGATAAAGCGACTGCCTTTGGCACTGCAAAGAACGTTCAGCTCCAGACGGTGAACTAGGACTATTTCGCCCTCTCCAAGAAGAGGGCGAGAGTTTAAAGAGCAAGACGAAGCTTAAAGAGCGTTCAATAATGCAGGGGTTGGCCAAGCGTCTGCGGGCAGGCCGAGCTTTTGCTGAATATCCTGAACTGCCGCGCGGGTGTTTGCACCCAAGATGCCATCCACCTTGCCCACATTGTAACCGCGCGCTGCGAGTTTTTGTTGCAAGCTTTTCATCTGCGCGCCGTTAAGCCCCGTGTCAGGGGTGCCTGCATCATAAATCTGCGCGCCCTCTAGACGGTTGGCGAAATAGGCAGCGGTGAGAACATAGGTAAAGCTCTGGTTCCATTCGAAATAAACACGGAAATTCGGGTAAGCGATGAAGGCAGGGCCTTTACGGCCTTGCGGCAGAATGATCGAGCTGCTCAATCCATTTGTCAGACTGCCGCCGCGCGCGCGCGCGCCCATTTGTTGCCAAGTCGCGGCATCGGCGGAGTGGTTCAGACCTGTTTGGGACCAGTCAAACCCATCGGGCAGCGTGATCTCTTGCAGCCACGGCTCGCCCTTGCGCCACCCCAGCGCGCTAAGCATTTTCCCGCCAGACACCAGCGCATCCGGCGCAGAGGTTTTTAGGGACACGCGTCCATCGCCATCGCCGTCGGTGCCGTTTTCGATGATATCTGCGGGCAGCATTTGCACCATGCCGATCTCGCCAGCCCAAGCGCCCGTGGTGCGCGCGGGATCGAAATCACCCAGTTCAAACAGCTCAAGCGCGGCAAAGATTTGCGGGCGGAACAGCTCGGGGCGGCGGCAATCATGGGCCAGCGTGATCAAAGCGTTGGCCGTGTTAAAGTCGCCTTGAAACGAGCCGTAATCCGTCTCGAAGGCCCAAAACGCCAAAAGCACACCGCGCGACACACCATAGTCGCGCTCGATCCGATCAAATACGGCGCTGTGCTTTTTGCCCATCGCGCGCCCCTTGTCGATGCGTCCTTGGCTTATCAAACGGCGCGAGAAATCGACGAAAGGCAATTGAAACACGCCTTGCGCGCGGTCCGCTTTGAGCACAGCCGGATCTTGGCGCGCAGAGGCAAAAAAGCGATCCACAGCGCCGCGCGCATGGCCGCGCTCTATGGCTTCGGTTTTGAGACCCCCGACGAAAGAGCTGAACGTGCCGCCACAAGATTGCGCGAGTGCGGGCGATGCCCCTAAAGCCGCAACAAGTGCAGCGGCGGAAAGACGTGAAAACATGGCAAATAGGTCCCTTAATGCGTTAGCCGCAGCTTAGAAACCAAAGAGCCGCAGCGCAAACACCAAAGCCGCAAAAACGCCCCATGTGACCCAGAGTGCACGGCAGGCGGCCTCTATGTCATTGGCGCTAAGGGATTTGCGGCCTGTTTCGTTCACAAAAGGGAATTCGCGCAGCGCCCCGTCGTAGCTGCGCGGGCCAGACAAGGCGACGCCGAGCGCGCGCGACATGGCGGCTTCGGGCCAGCCTGCGTTGGGCGAGCGGTGTTTGCGCGCCTCTTTCGCGATGGCGGGAAGCTTGCGCATGATGCCGTAGGGTAGGGCGATCAGCAGCGTAGTCAGGCGCGCGGGGATCAGGTTGAGCAGATCATCAAAGCGCGCAGCGGCCCAGCCAAAGGCCTCATGGCGCGGAGTGCGATAACCGATCATGCTATCGGCGGTATTGGTGATTTTATAGAGCAGCAGCATCGGCAGACCGCCGATGAGAAACCAAAACGCAGGGGCGATCACCCCGTCAGAGAGGTTTTCAGCAGCGCTTTCAATGGCGCTGCGCGCGATGGCGGAATCGTCCATGCCAGCGGTGTCTCGCCCAACGATCATCGCAACGGATTGACGCCCCGCTTCGGTCGAATGGCGCAGGGCATTTGCGACGGCGGCGACATGCTCAACAAGCGATTTTTGCGCGATCAAGATAGCCGCGAGGATCAGCTCAACCGCCCATCCCAGTTTCGCCAGCAACGCGCCAAGCAAAAGCGCTGAGCAGCCAAGCGCCAGCATCACCAACGCACCTTTAAGACGCTGCGCTGGGCCAGAGTTAATCCGTTTGTCGCACCAGCCAATCAGGTTTCCCATAAGGACAGCGGGATGCGGGGCGCGCGACCAGAGCCACTTCGGCTCGCCCAAAAGCGCATCGAGGACAAGCGCGCATATTAGGATGGCGGCGGTGGTCATCGAGCCGAAAGGGCTGCGCTAAGGCGCGTCCATTGGCTCGGGGCAGGCAGGCCAAGACGCAGCCATCCGCTTGCGTATGGAAAGACACGCGACCAAATCTGCGCGCGGGCGAGCTTGGTTTGCCATGCCGCAGCATCGCCCACATCATAGAGCCGGAACAGCGTCGTGCCGCCAAGCACATCCGCGCCGTGGCTGCGCATCAGGCTATCGAGCCGCGCCGCATCTGCGCTAAGACGTGTGCGGGTTTGATTGGCCCATTGCGTGTCTTTCAACGCAAGGGTGCCGGTGCGCAGCGCCGGGCCGCTGACCGCCCAAGGGCCAATGAAATCCGCAAGGCGCGCGATGAGTTCGGGATCACCTATCGCAAAGCCAAGCCGCAGACCCGCAAGGCCCCAGAACTTGCCGAAACTCTTTAGCACAATCACGCCTTCGCGCTCTGCGAGAGGGATCAAACTGGACTCCGGCGCGATATCGCAAAAGCTCTCGTCGATAATGCTGAGGGGCGCATTGACATCCTGCGCGCGCCAAAGACGGCCATCGGGGTTGTTGGGATGCACGAGAACGCGGGCGCGTGGCGCGTCTTGCGAGATTTGCCAGCCATGGGCTTCGAAGGCGGCAGCGTGCTCGTTATAGGTTGGTTTGGGAATATCAACGCGGCTGGCGCTCGCCAAAGCAGGGATGCGCGCAATCAAAGCAGAGGCACCGGGCGCTGGCAGAACTGCCGCGCCAGCGGGAACGTTCCAAAAGCTGCGCGCGGCCTGCGTGAGCGCATTGAAGGCGGCGGCGTCAGGAAGCGCGCTCCACTCATTTTGGCTAAAAGCGCCAATCGGATAGGGCACAGGGTTGATCCCTGTCGAGAGGTCAATCCAATCGGAGCGGGCCCCCCCATAGAGCGCGGCGGCAGCGTCAAGCCCGCCACCATGATCGCGCGCTGCTTTGCTCATTCTGCGCCGGGTAGCGGCGGATGGCGCGTGATGAAATGCCCTTTGATCGCCTTGGGCCATTCGCGAAACGGCACCCGGCCACTTTCAGAAGCGGCGTGTTTTTGCGCGTATTCGACAATGCCTTCTGCGGACTCGTTCGAAGCGTCGAACTTACCGAGCGTATAGGCCAATTTGCCCGGTGCTTGAATGGCGATGTTGCAGCTGTGCGAGCAGCCCATCAAACATGACACACGGCGGGTCTTTACATCTGTTGCGCCCTCAGCAGCTTTTTCGACCGCTTCGGCAAGCAATTCCCCGTCTGTTTGAGGCTGCTTTTCAGCATCCCAATCGTCCTGTTTGCACGTATCGCACACTGTGATCCAAGTTGTCATGAAAGCGGTGCCTTTGTTTTGAAAGCGTTGTTTGCTGGTTCAAGCGGAAACATGCCTGAGCTTCAAGCATATCTAGGCGAATTTATGAAGAATTTGTTGAGCTCGCGCTCCTGTTAACGCAATGTTAAGGCTTGCGAACGACACCTGTATTTATGGAACTCTTAAAAAACGGTAAACGAGCATGAAAGTTTTGATCGTTGAAAGTCAGCCGGATTTGGGAGGGCTTTGGAAAGCGTGTCTGGAGCGGCGCGGGATGGATGTCATCTTGGCGTCGAGCCAAAAGCAGGCGTTCGGGGCTCTGAGCGCGCATGATTTTGACATGATCATACTGGATTTGATCTTAGCGGATGGCCAAGCTTTGGCGATTGCAGATTATGCCAGCTACCGCCGCCCTGATGCGCGGATCATTTTTGTAACCAACACATCGTTCTTTTCCGACGGATCGATTTTTCAACTTAGCTCGAACGCCTGCGCCTTTGTGCAAAGCGCCACGCCGCCAGAGGATCTGGCGACGATTGTGCAGCACTATGCGACGGGGGACTGACCGCGCCCGTTATCCGCGCGCATGCGGGGCGTTGAAATCAAGAACCGGGTTCGTCGGGATGATCCGATGCGGGTTAATCGAATCGTGCGAGTAGTGGTAGTGGCGCACGATATGCGCCATGTTCACGGTCTCTTCGACGCCGTCGATTTGGTAAAGCTCCCGCGTGTAACCCCATAGGTTTGGAAAATCGACGATCCGTTTGCGGTTACATTTAAAGTGCAAATGATAGACTGGATCAAAGCGAACGAGGGTGGTGAAAAGCCGCCAATCGGCTTCTGTCAGGCGATCGCCCATAAGGTAGCGGTTGTCGCTTAAGCGCTGTTCAAGCCATTCAAGACTGTCAAACAAGGGTCCAACAGCGGCGTCATAGGCCGCTTGCGAGGTGGCGAAGCCGGATTTGTAAACACCGTTGTTGATGGTGTCATAGATGCGCGTATTGACCTCCTCGATGCTGGAACGCATCTCCTCGGGCCAATAGTCATCGGTGTTGCCCGTAAGCGCATCAAAGGCGGAATTGAGCATACGGATGATTTCAGAGGATTCGTTGGACACAATCGTCTCGCGCTGTTTGTCCCAAAGGATCGGCACAGTGACACGGCCAGAGATGTTCGGATCTGCCTTGATATAGATGTCGCGCGCGAAGGGCAGATCATAAAGCGTATCGCCCGTTGCGCCATCGCTGTCTGTTTCAAAGGTCCAGCCATCTGACAGCATGTCAGGATGCACAACAGAGACTGAAATGTGATCGCTGAGCCCTTTCAAAGCGCGAAAGATCAAAGTGCGATGCGCCCAAGGGCAGGCATGGCTGACGTAGAGGTGATAGCGCCCGAGTTCAGCCGGAAAACCGCCCTCGCCAGAGGGGCCTGCGCTGCCATCCTTGGTGATCCAGTTGCGAAACGCAGCAGTCGATCGCACAAAGGCACCGCCGGATGTTTTTGTATCATACCACTGATCGTGCCATACCCCGTCAACGAGCAAACCCATGTCTCTGTCCTTTTGCATTGTTTTGAGGGGATGTAGACGTTTTGCGCGCGCGTACAAAGAGCAAACCCCGCGCATATGCCGTGCGCGTTTGCACAGGTAACAATCTGGGCGCTAAAGATGGAAAGGCACCGCCATGTCACTTGCTTCATCAGATCGTTTGGTTTTGCGGCGTTTGTCGCAGGGCGACATTTCTCCGTTTCGCGCCTATCGCGGCGATCCTGAGGTAGCCAGGTTTCAAGGCTGGGATGCGATGAGCGAGGCAGAAGCTTTGGGGTTTTTGGGGTATATGGAGCTAGTGGATCTGTTGAAGCCCAGCGAATGGACCCAGCTTGGTCTTGCGCTGCGCGACAGTAATCTGTTGATCGGCGACATAGGTGTGCATATTGCGCAGGACGAAAGCGAAGCGGAGCTTGGCATCACCCTTGCTTTGGACCTTCAAGGCAAGGGCCTTGGCTTTGAAGCGGTCGAGATGGTGTGTGCATGGCTGTTCGAGCAAACCAAGATCAGCCGGATCGTCGCTATCACCCATGCACAGAACGCGCGTGCCCTTGCGTTGCTTGCGCGTTCGCCGTTTCAGCATACGCATGACACCAATGACGTGATCGAGGGTATCGCAACACCTGAGCGTTGGTTCGAGCGACGTCGCAGCGAAGCCTAATAGCGGCGCGAATCCGTTTGAAAGGCTGTGCAGCCCCGCCTATAAGCCGAAGCAACAACGCCCAAAGGGCCGGATAGGTGTGACGCAGACGTCGACCCAAATAGGGGACGAACCCGTCAGTGGTTGATGCGAGCGAATGCTCTCGCACGCTCTCCTATGTGGCACGGATACGACCAAGGAGAGACCTGATGACACGCCTTTTGACACCTTTGATTGCTTTGCTTTGGGCGAATACGGCTGTTGCGCATGTGGGCCATTTGGCAGAAGTCGCGGGGCACGGTCATTGGATCGGTGCGGCAGCGATTGGAGCTGCGATTGCTTTGGGGGCTTGGGCTGCCTCAAAAGGCAAAAAGGACGAAGCCAGCGAGGAAGAGGCTGAGCCAGACGAAGAAGAAATGCAGGAGGCGTAAGCGCGATGAACAAGATCGGTGTGATGATTTGCGGACACGGTTCGCGCAGCCAGTCTGCAGTAGATGAGTTTTCGACCTTGGCCGAAAAGCTCCCTCCCTTTTTGCCGAGCGATTGGCAGATGGAGTACGGCTATCTTGAGTTTGCCAACCCTGTGATCCGTGATGGCTTGGATAAGTTGCGCGAGGCGGGCTGTGACAAGATTTTGGCAGTGCCGGGCATGTTGTTTGCAGCGATGCATTCTAAGAATGATATCCCGACGGTTTTGAACACTTATGCGGCCAAGCATGGGATCGAGGTCTCTTATGGCCGCGAGCTTGGCGTTGATCCCAAGATGGTTGCGGCGGCGGGCGCACGTATTTCCGATGCGGTGGATGCGGCCAATGCAGAGCACGGCGAAGTGTCTTTGGAAGACACTTGTCTCGTTGTGATCGGGCGCGGCGCGTCTGACCCTGACGCAAATGGCAACGTCGCCAAGATCGCGCGTTTGCTGCAAGAGGGTATGGGCTTTGGCTGGCTCGAAGTTGGCTACTCCGGCGTGACGTTCCCACTGGTGGAGCCATGCCTGCAACATGCGAGCAAACTAGGCTATAAACGCGTCATCGTCTTCCCGTATTTTCTGTTCAGTGGTATCTTGATTGACCGGATCTACGGCTTCACCGATCAGGTGGCGGCTGAGCATCCTGATATTACCTTCGTCAAAGCAGGCTATCTTGGCGATCATCCCAAGGTTCTGGAGACCTTCGCAGAGCGTGTTCAAGAGCAGATCGGCGCGGTGCCACCGCCCAACTGTGGGATTTGTGCGTTCCGCGAGCAGGTTCTTGCATTCGACACTGGTGAGCATCGTCACATTAAGCCGGAAGACCGTCAGCACCCCGCCTTCTCTTCCGTTCCACCGCCCACGTGCGTGATGTGTAAATACCGCGTGCAGGTCTTGGGGTTTGAGGCTGAGGTTGGCGCTGTGCAAGAAAGTCATCATCACCATGTCGAAGGGCAGGGCGCTTCTGCGCCGGGTTCCAACGTGGCGGATTGTACTTTGTGCGATACCTTCTGCACCGGAATGTGCCGTTTGAAGATGCAAGATGATCACCATCATCACCACCACCATGGGCACGATCATGACCATGATCATCATCACCACGCAGAATATCCTCATGCCAAGCATCCGCATGGTCCAGAAAGTGCTCGGACGAAATCGTGAGACCTTATGAACGCGACCCAGCGGCGATCTATAAGCAAAGCTTTGCGACTGTGCGCGAAGAGGCGAACCTAGACCGTTTTGACAGTGGCATGCAAAGCCTTGTGGTGCGTTTGATCCACGCCTGCGGAATGGTCGAGATAGCAGATCGCATCGCCTATTCACAGGGCGCTTATCTTGCAGGACATCGCGCGTTGAGTGCGGGGGCACCTGTGCTGTGTGATTGCGAGATGGTCGGTGCGGGGATCATTCGACGGTATTTGCCGAATAAGAATGAGGTGATCGTCACGCTCAACGATGCGCGCACGCCAGATCATGCGAAAGCGATTGGCAATACGCGCTCTGCGGC
>CAYQZI010000145.1:0-8004 GCA_964421835.1 uncultured Planktotalea sp. | reverse complement strand
TCTTTGAGATAGCCAACCACATGTTTCGGCGCACCGCGCACCATGATCTGATCCGCTTTGCCGGACACCCGCATGTCCGGATCACCGGTCAAGCTGTCCCAAAGCGACATATCCGGATCAAGCTGCGCGCGCGCCTGATCGAAAATCGCATACTCTAGCTTGCTGCCGAGCTTGACCGTCCCCTTATCAACCGGCTCCTGCCCCATGAGCATTTTGATCAAGGTGGTTTTGCCAACGCCATTGGGCCCAACAAAGGCGATACGATCGCCCCGCTGAACAGTTAGCGTGAAATCCTGAACAATTGGTTTACCGCCGAAGGCTTTCGCGAGACTCACCGCCTCGATCACCTTCTTGCCAGAGGCCTGCCCCCCCTCAAGCGCCATTGCAGCCGTGCCTTGACGGCGAATTTGCGAGGCCCGTTCCGCACGTAAATCCTGCAAAGCCCGAACGCGCCCTTGGTTGCGTTTGCGACGCGCTGAAATACCTTCGACCGCCCAACGCGCTTCTGACTTGATCTTACGATCAAGCTTATGACGCTGCATGTCCTCTTCTTCCCATGTTGCATCGCGCCACGCCTCGAATCCGTCAAAACCTTTCTCTTGGCGGCGGACCTGCCCACGATCAATCCACAATGTAGCCCGGGTCAAAGCGTTCAAAAACGCGCGGTCATGCGAGATCAGCACAAAAGCCGTGCGCGTGCTGCTAAGCTCCGCCTCCAGCCAGCCAATCGCTTCAATGTCCAAATGGTTCGTTGGCTCATCGAGCAACATCAGCCCCGGCGCTTCGGCCATCAGCTTTGCCAAAGCGGCGCGGCGCCGCTCGCCGCCTGATGCCGTCTCTACAGGACGTGCCGGATCAAACTTCAAACCCGCGCCCGCGCGCTCCACCTTATAAGCCTCAGACGGATCAAGCGCGCTCAGCGCGAAATCGCCCAGCGTTGCAAAACCCTTCATCTCGGGCTCTTGCTCCATATAGCCAACACTGATGCCCGGCCCCGCAACAATGCTGCCTTTGTCCGGCTCCACCAGCCC
Organism: uncultured Planktotalea sp.; assembly: GCA_964421835.1. GTDB lineage: Bacteria > Pseudomonadota > Alphaproteobacteria > Rhodobacterales > Rhodobacteraceae > Planktotalea. The sequence goes on along the minus strand of CAYQZI010000145.1, from coordinate 6,973 downwards.
TGCCATCACTTTCATCAAGGTCGATTTACCAGAGCCGTTGCGCCCCACCAAAGCCACCCGATCCCCGGGCTGAACCACCAGATCAAGGGCATTAAAAACAGGATCGCCGCCAAAAGTAAGCGAGATATCGGAGAGCTGAAGAAGGGGTGCGCGTGCCATATCTGCCAGCTACGCAAGCCGACCCAAAAGGTCAACGGCCCACTTGAGCGCGCCCAGACTTCATCTTGCCTCTTACCCCCCCCGCGGAGCGTCCCGCACTAGCCCACAACAGCGCGCAAAAGCCGTTTTCGCGCTTCGGGAATCTTGCGCACTTCAACACCTGTAAACACATGAATCGTGTTCATCCTAGGATCAATCACCGCGTGATCACTGACCCATCCCCCCATCGTCAAATAAGTACGCAACAAAGAAGGCACTAAACGCATGCAGGGCTCGATCTCGCGCGCGAGCGCGTCAAAGCGCACGACCTGAGGCGCTTTGATCTTGGGTCTGAGCGTTTCTGGCGCAAGGTGACGTGCGCGCAGGGCCGCGAAGCCCGCGTGATATTGCTCAGGTTCGGTGCCCTCAAAAGACGAGCAGCCAAACATGAGTTGCACGCCCGCAGCATCGACAAACGTTGTAAACGCCCCCCAAGCCATGCGCAGCACATCTGGATCGCTTTTGTGCTCGGGATGGGTGCAGAACCGCCCCATTTCCACGAGCGGGCCGTCAAATGAACGTAGCGGCGCAAGATCATAAAATTGCGCGGAATAGCTTTGATCAACCTCCGTAGGGTGCAGCAACAGCATCCGAAAGCTGCACAGCACGTCACCCGCATCCAAGTCTTCCACCAAGATATGCGCGCAGCGCGCATCCAAACCGTCGCGATCATCACACCCAAAGGCCCGCGCCCTAAGCGCTTGCGCTTTGGCGACATCTTCCGGCAAACGGCTTTGCCGCGCGCGATAGCGCCCCTTTTCCAGCAATATGCTCACAGCATGCTCACACAATACTCACAGCGCACTCACACAGCACTCATGGGCGCGCACGGCTGCGCCAACCACCACGGCGACGCGGTTTTTGCGCGGCGCTCAAACCTTCGCGCAAAACCTGCGTCATTGGATGCCCCTCTTGCCCATGACGCTCTAGCAAAATCGGCAAAACCTCGGCGCTGTCCCCTTCCAAATTCAAAGCCCAATCGAGGAAAATGCTGCGGCACTCCCCAATCGTGATCCCGTCCATCTTATAGCTTTCGGCGACCAGCCCCTTTGGGTCCAAAGCATCGCCTTTTAACGCGCGCATATTCAGCTCTCCTCAAACCCGCTCAAAACACCCTGCAACGCATGTGCAGCGCTTTGCGCGATCTTTGTGATACCTGCGCGCAAATCGTCAAGGCTGTCAAATCCTGTTTCGCGCAGCAAGAACACAAGGCCCCCCTGCCCAATCGCCTCTGGCATCTGCGTGTCATCAATCACTTGTTCGCTGAGCAATTTCATCGCCAACTGCATTTGCCAAAAAAGCCGATAGCTGCGCAGCAAGGCTTGGCTTTGCGCCGCGCTCATCCATCCAAGCGCAACCGTATGCTCTAAGCCCTGCTCAATGCTGCGCGCATCGCTTTTGGCACAGAGCAAACCGGCTTGGCCAAGAAGTTCTATGTCCTGAACCCGCCCCGCGCCAAGCTTGCCATCCCAAAAAAGCGCCTGCTTTGAGGCTGAGATCCTGCCCCGCATTTTCGCGACCTCGCCCAGCACATGCGCGCTTTCGCGCGCGCGTTTCATAATGGCGCAGCGCAGCGCTTCAACATCCGCGCCAAGCGAGCGCTCGCCCGCAATCACCCGCGCGCGCGTCAGCGCGAGATGCTCCCACAGCCAAGCTTGGTTTTGCTGATAGTCCTGAAAGCTTTGCCACGAGGTCGCAACCGGCCCCTGCGTACCCGAAGGGCGCAGCCGCATATCCACCTCATACAGCCGCCCCTGTGCCATCGGCGCGGTCATTGCTGTCACCATCGCTTGCGTCAGGCGCGCATAATACTGGCGCACAGGCAGCGGGCGTTTGCCCTCCGACATCTCGACCCCGTTCGCGTCATAGATCATGATCAGATCCAGATCAGAGGTCGCATTCAAACGCCCTGCTCCTAGCGATCCCATGCCAACAATCACCGCGCCGCGCCCGGGCATCGGGCCGTGCTTAAGTGCGAATTGCTGCGCGACAATCGGCCAAAGCCCCTGCAAACACGCCCCGGCAAGATCCGCGTAACGCGCCGCGATCTGCTCGGCGCTGGCAAGCCCGCGCAGATGGTGCACGCCAATGCCAAAGTGCCACTCCTTCGCCCAGCGACGCGTTGCATCAAGTTGATTTTCGTAATCGCTCTCGCGCTGCAAAATGCCTGTTAGTTCATCGCTAAGGGTTTCGAGCCCAGGCCAATCGGCAAAGAAACTTCCCGCGATCACCCCATCAAACACCCCTGCGTTGCGCGATAAATGACGTGCCAGCGCGGGGGCCGTGCCAACAATATCAATCAGCAGATCGATCAATTGCGGGTTGGCTTCAAACAGCGAAAACAGCTGCACTCCGGCAGGCAAGCCAGCGAGAAAACCATCAAAGGCCAACAGCGCTTCGTCCGGTTTTGCAGCTTGGCTCAGGCGGGAGAAAATATCGGGTTTAAGCCGCTCGAAGATCTCGACCGCGCGCTCAGAGCGCAGCGCAGGATAGCTTTGCCAACGCGCGATTGCGGCGGCTTCAAAGCTGTGGGCGCGCTTGCTTGGCTTGGGGTCTGGCGCGAAAAACCCTTCGGTTAAGCTGTGAACCGCCTCTAAACGGCGTTGCAAATCCTCGCGCAGCTCTTTGTCCTCGCGCCCCATAAAGGCCGCCAAACGGGCAAAGCCCTTGTCCGAATTGGGCAAACTATGTGTTTGCGCATCGCGGATCATCTGCAAACGGTGCTCAACCTCGCGGTGCGCGCGGTAGTGATCGCTGAGATCGCGCGCGACGTCTTTTGGCACCCAGCCTTTGGCGCGCAGAACGTCAAGCCCGTCAATCGTGCCGCGCACGCGCAAGTCAGGGTCGCGGCCACCGGCTATAATCTGGCGCGTTTGTGTAAAAAACTCGATCTCGCGAATGCCGCCGCGCCCAAGCTTCATGTTATGCTCGGGCAATTTGAAAGAGCCGCCAAGGCCCTTATGCTCGCGGTAGCGCAAACGCATATCATGGGCGTCTTGGATCGCGGCGAAATCCAGATGTTTGCGCCACACGAACGGCGTAAGCGTTTTCACGAACGCCTCGCCTGCGTTGATATCGCCCGCGCAGGGACGCGCTTTGATGTAGGCTGCGCGCTCCCATGTGCGGCCAAGGCTTTCGTAATAGCGCTCTGCCGCTTCCATCGCCATGCACACAGGCGTCACGCCCGGATCAGGGCGCAGGCGCAGATCGGTGCGAAACACATACCCCTCACCAGTAAGATCGCTGAGCATCGCCGCCATACGCCGCGTTGCGCGCACAAAAGAGGCGCGCGCCTCATAGAAATCATCGGGCGCGAAGCGGGTCTCATCAAACAGGCAAATCAAATCGATATCAGAGGAGTAATTCAGCTCGAATGCGCCCATTTTCCCCATGGCAAGCACGCTCATGCCGCCCGCCTCCTCGATGTTGTCCGCTCCCATGCCCGGCAATTTGCCCCGCGTTATTTCCACGCCAATGCAGGTGCGCAGCGCAGCGTTAACTGCGACATCGGCGAAGTCCGTTAGGACCTGCGTGACTTTTTCAAGGCTCCAAACACCGCCCAAATCGGCCAGTGCAGTTAGGAGGGCCACGCGCCGTTTGGCTTGGCGCAGAGCTGCAGGCATCGCTTTACTGCGCGCGCGCGGGGCCTGTTGCAGCAGATCAGCAAGCGCAAGGTCAGGGTTATCAAGTGCGCATTGCAGCCACTCGTTTTCTTTTATGATCAAACCCTTAAGGTATGGGCTGCATCCCGCCGCCCCGCGAATAAGCGCAGCTTGCTGTGGCGGCAAAACAGGCAAAGCACTCAACGCATCTTGGCCAAGCGCGGGATCAAACGCCGTTGGCACATGGATTATTTTGGAAAAGTCGCTCATCGCGCTATCAAGGCGCGCGCGCCCCTGATTTGCAAGTCACCAATTGATCCGCTTTAACGAAGCGCGCGGCTCCAGAGGGGAAAAACATGAGCAAATCACTAAAACGCGTGCGCGCCGCGCTTTTGGCGCATGGGCTTGCGGACACGATCCTTGAGACAGGCCAAGCCACCACGGCGCAAATGGCCGCCGATGAGCTGGGCTGCACGGTGGATCAAATCGTCAAATCGATCATTTTCCTCGGTGAAACCAGCGGCAATTGCATCTTGTTTTTGACTGCGGGGGGCAATCAAGTTGACCCGCTTAAAGCCACCGCGCTTGCAGGCGAGCCGCTGGGCAAAGCCGACGCAGCGGTGATCCGTGGGCAAACAGGGTTTGCCATTGGCGGCGTGTCGCCGTTTGGTCATTTGAGCACACCGCGCGCGTTTTTTGATCCGCGCTTGATGGATTTTGATCAAATCTGGGGCGCCGCTGGCACGCCGAAACATGTGTTCAGTGCGGCCCCTGCGAAAATTCTAGAATTTTCGGGCGCGCAATTGGCCGGATTCACGCAATAACGCCTCTGCGCGCGCACGTCTTTTAAGCGGGGCACATAGATCCAGAGTTTTGATCACTCTGCAATTGACCCGAACCTATTGCTGCAACAGATTACTTAATACATTTTTAAGGAGAAATTTGATGAGCGCGAACAAGCATGTGCATAATGCCAAGAAATACATTGGTTACGGCAAACCGTCCGCAGACAAGATGCAGACTTGAATCAAAGAAGCGAAAAAGCTTGAAACAGAGGGGTAAACGCTCAGCGATTTTCAGACCCTGATCAAGGACATGAGCTTCGTCTCCAAAATTGGTGGCGGGCTGGGCGTTATTTCCATGGGCTTAACCGTCATCGCGGCGTTTTTGCCGGTGAAATCAACCGAGCAGAAAATCCTCGACACGGTTACCGAAATTAAGCACGAACTGACCAACTTTGAGACCGAGATGAAGACGCTTTGGGACCGCGTAGTGAAACACGGCTGGGATCAAGCTTCGCGCTCTAATCTGGAAACCCAGTATATTGCGTAGATTGTGCAGGTCTCGAACACGCTCAACAACATCGCGCAAAAGCGTAAGCGGAACGAAGATTACTCGAACGACGAAAGCAAACCTTGGACTGAGCAAGACTCCGCCGACATCGCGGCAGACCTTGCAGGCGATCCAACCATCAGCACAGAACCCTCTGCGCAGATCACCGCGATCTCTGAAAATATTGCCAAATATACCGAAGACCTTACGAAAAAGACGACACTGGAAAGCTGGATTGGCAATTACGCCAGCGCCACCGCCTATGGGATCGACCTCGAGCTTGGCAGCGCCAAGCCAAAGGACGGTGCCTATCAAGCTGCCGCCAATGCCGTCACAGAGCAGCTCTGGACCCAATACCCTTGGCTGAATTTCACCACGCTTGTGTTCAAATCGATGGACACGCTCGAGCAATTTGGCTGGCAGCCATTTGGCGAAAGCGGCGGATTGGCCAGCGTGACAACGCCGCTAAAGGATGGCGATGGTCATGCTGTGCGCGCGGTTGTGTATTTCACCTACCGCACCCGAACAGAGAAGCCGACGACCTGAGAGCTAGGTGATGGAAACCCCGCCAAGGACATTCCGGGCCCCAACAAACAAGGCTTTCGCGATGTGGCTATGACCGAGTTGAGCATCAATTTGAACGAGAAAAAGCGCATTGGTTTGCGGCGGATCAACCGCTATCACGTCAAACCCTCGGTCGATTATTACATCCTATCGACCTACCCCGTCTTTGCCTATCCTGTGTCACATTTTGACTGGCAAGGCGATTTCGTTTGGGCCGCATGGACAGGTTTGGATACAGTTGGCGCAGACTCGCTGGTGAATTATCCCGCCCCTGATCCAGAGTTTGGCCGTTTCGTTGCCGTGTCATCGCAAAATGATTTCGGCTTTTACAGCAAATATGATGTTTCCACATCAGACGAATTCGTCGCAGACCGCGATCACTATCACACCAACACGGACACCGAGTGGTATCAAGCAATCGTCTTCTTTGACGACAGAACGTGAAGAGGCAGAGAGTTCTGCAGTAACCGAGATTGGGCGGCTCTATGCGGTCGCAAGTGAAAAAGAGCCATAATAATAAGGACTATGCGAGCCAACAAGACCCGAAACGGACTGTATGCCGAAAGTCCTGCAAAAGTCATCAAAACGAGCTGTATCAGGCGATCTGCGAAAATTAGGTCAGAGGTTTCCGCAAACTCCGCAGCACTTATGAAACCCTTTTAAATAAGGCTTCAAGCGACTTTGTAGGACTGTTTAAACGTCCAACAGCCCCAATTTTCAAACGCGCGAACCGGAAATTCGCCTTTCCAGAATGATTTGGATTTTCCAGACCGGGATAAGCACAACTAAAACAGAGGCTTAGGCAAAATTTCGTTATGCTGGCTGTGCTGGAACTGAAAAGCGAATTTGTGCATTTTCAGCCCATTTGTATTTACCGGCTGCTGTTCGCAAATGATTTCTGGCATGTTCTCGGACATCGCTCAGATGTATTCGGCCTACTTTTCGACACGCGGGTCGTGGCCTTGTTGGGGTTAATAGTGTGATCCGTCGGCATCGATGCCGCGACAGCACCGTTGCCTTTGGTCTCTATGTGGCGATCCACATCTCAGTCCAAGAGCTTTGGACAAAGAAAACACTCATTGAGCAAATTTTCGCAGAGTTGGGCCAACGCCTCGGCATCCTCAGGTGCTTTGCGGTGGATGTGCAGAGCTATGTTGCAGGGCAAGTTCGCCCGCTTTTCACAGGTGGCTCTTAAATCTCCAGCGCACGGCATTTGGCGGCAAAGTATCCGGGCAACACTTTGGCGTGTCAAAAGATCGCCCGGGCCGCTTCAATCT
>CAYQZI010000144.1:0-8039 GCA_964421835.1 uncultured Planktotalea sp. | reverse complement strand
TACGCGATCTTGCGTGCCTTCACATCGGAAGTCTGGATCGTGATCTTCTTCGAGTTCATCTCGGGTGGTATCATCGATGCGAAGTTCTTTGGCGTTCTGGCGATGTTCGGAGCGATCATTGTGATGGCATTGGCACCATGGCTCGATACATCTTCTGTGCGTTCGGGTCGTTACCGCCCTATGTTCAAATGGTGGTTCTGGATTCTTGTTGCCGATTTCTTCGTTCTGATGTGGCTTGGCGCTATGCCAGCAGAAGAGCCGTATGCGACCTTCTCGCTCATCGCTTCTGCCTATTGGTTTGGATACTTCCTTGTGATCCTGCCGCTTCTGGGTGTCATCGAGAAACCATTGCCACAGCCTGCCACCATCGAAGAAGACTTCGCCGCTCACTATGGCAAGTCCGACGCGACACCGGCTGAATAAGAAAGGACTGAGGACAATGTTTAAGACACTCAGCATCGCAGCAATCGCTGCACTGACCCTCACATCCGGCGCATTTGCGGCGGGTGGCGGCGATCAGCATATCGAAAACATCGACTTCTCTTTCGATGGTCCTTTCGGCAAGTTTGATCAAAACCAACTTCAGCGTGGCCTTCAGGTTTACACCGAAGTCTGCGCTGCCTGTCACGGCCTCAAGTATGTGCCCCTTCGCACCCTCTCGGATGAAGGCGGTCCACACCTGCCAGAGGATCAAGTGCGCGCTTACGCCAGTGAAAACTTCGAAGTTTACGACGATGAACTCGAAGATTTCCGTGAAGCAACGCCGGTTGATCACTTCCCGGAAAACAACGGCGCTGGCGCACCTGATTTGTCCATGATGGCCAAAGCACGCGCAGGTTTCCACGGTCCTTATGGCCTTGGCATCAACCAGTTTCTCTATGGCATGGGCGGCGCTGACTACATTGCGTCTTTGCTCATCGGCTACACCGGCGAAGAGAAAGAAGAAGCAGGCGTCACGCTTTATGAAAACACGGCCTTTCCGGGTGGCTGGATTTCAATGGCACCCCCGCTTTATGGCGAGGATGTTGACTTCAACGATGGCCACGCGAATGACCTCGAGCATATTGCAGAGGACGTATCCGCCTTCTTGATGTGGACCGCAGAGCCAAAAATGATGGCGCGCAAGCAGGCTGGCTTTGTGTCTGTGTTCTTCCTGACGATCCTGTCTGTTCTTTTGTACCTTACTAATAAACGGATCTGGGCACCGGTTAAGGGCAAGGGCCGCAAAGAGAGCTGATCTCTTTTCTGCTAGCCAAACAATATAACCCCTGCGAGAGAAATTTCGTGGGGGTTTTTTGGGGCCTAGTGCCCAAGATACGCGCGCAGTGCCTCTGGCGGATTACCAAGCAAATCGAAGGTCGGCACAGGCGCATGCGCCACGCCCTCAGCCACCAAAATAGCACTGTCGCAAATACGCTTCGCATCTTCAGGATCATGGCTCACCATCATCAAGCCAGCGCCAGTTTCCTCGCAAAGCCTCTGCACCAGATCAAGCATTTCGACCTTCAAAGCAGGCCCCAGCGCCGCGAATGGCTCATCGAGCAAAATCATCGGCTTGCGTTGCACAAGCACCCTTGCCAGCGCCGCGCGACTTTGTTGTCCACCCGACAATTCCGCAGGTTTGCGCTGCCCCATATCCGCCAATCCGACAGAGGCCAAAGCATCGCTCACTTGACGTTTTTGTCCTGAGGACAGCCGCAAGGATGGACGAAGCCCCAGCCCAACATTCTCCGCAACGCTCATATGAGGAAAAAGATTGTTATCTTGAAACAAGACCGAAAAGGGCCGTTTGCTCGGACCTCTTTTTGTGATGTCCGCGCCATCCCATTCCAAAACCCCGGAAAAGGGTTTCAAAAACCCTGCCAGCGCCATCAAAAGCGTAGATTTACCCGCACCCGATGGGCCAATCACTGCGACACGCTCAGCGCAATCCACTTCAAAAGAGGCGCGCATTGCAAAAGCGCCTTGCCTTAACTCCATGTTCTTAATGTTAAGCATCTCTGCGCCCCCAAGCATCGCAAACCCAAAACATGCCAAACGACAAGGACGCCAAAAGCAGCGCCGCGCCCGCCGCATCATCCATCCGATATGCGCCCATCAACCTGTAAATTTGCAGCGGCAATGTCGCCTCTGATGTTCCCGCAAACAGCGCCACAACCCCCAGATCGCCCATCGACAGCGCCGCCGAAAGTCCAATCGCAAAACCAAGCGGTGCGCGAACGCGCGGCAGCACCACCAAACGCAACATGGCCATGCGCGAAAACCCCAGGCTAGCGGACAGTTTGCTGTATTCGGCGAACACATCCTGCACCGCTGGGATGAGCACGCGCAGCGCAAACGGGAGCGCCATCACAGCGTTCACACATGCGGTCACGACCATTGCCCAATCTTGCGGTGCTGCGAGCGGAAAAATCACAATAAAGAGCCCCGTTCCAATCACTAAGGGCGACGCTGCGATCGCCAGCAATCCTACGCTTTCCACCCAAGCGAAACGGACCGCAGTTAACGCAATGGACAGGCTTGTCGCAAACGCCAACGCTGCCGACAATAGCGCAACCTTGATCGACAACAGGGCGGACATCCAAACGGATGTAGGCAACTCAGGCAAAGCACTTATCCCGCGCGCGCCCACTGCGCACAGCGGTACCAATAAGAAAAGCGCTGCGAGCAAAATCGCCGTGACATCCCCAAACTGCGCCATGCGCCCGCGCCCGTCCCAGCGCATCGCGACGCGATCAAGCCCTTTGCCGAATCCTGTCTGCCCTTGGCTGGCCCAAAGCGCCAACAGCGCGGCGGCCCCTGCCATCACAAGCTGAACGCTGGCTAGCATCGCCGCCTTGCTCAGGTCAAAATCAAAGCGAAACGCTTGGTAAATCGCCAATTCTACAGTCGTCGCGCGCGGCCCTCCGCCAAGGGTTAGGGCCACCGCAAAGCTCGATAGGCAAATCGCAAAAATGATTGCAAAGGCCCCCGGCGCGGCGCGCTTCAGCATCGGCCATTCCAAATGCCAGATCATATCGCGCGGCGAAAACCCAAGCTGCGCGGCAAGGCGAAACCGCTCCGCTGGGATGCTGGCCCAGCCTTGCAGAATGATCCGAGTTGCGAGCGGAAGATTAAAGAACACATGCGCTATGACGACGCCGTGAAAACCGTAAATCGGGATTGGTGGCAGTCCCAAGATTTCTAGCAGTTGCGACGCCCAACCAGAGCGTCCAAACACCGCAAGCAATCCCATAACCGCGACAATAACAGGGAGCAAAAACGGCGCACCCAGAAGCGTGATTAGAACAGAGCGGCCCAAAAAGACGCGTCTGCTCAACGCTTTCGCCACGGGAATCGCAAGCGCGACACTGAAAAACGCCGACAGAACGGCTTGGCTTACAGTAAAGCGGATCGCTGACCAATCATTTGGGCCAAGCTGTCCAGCCTCAGGTGCATAAAGCGCCACGATAGCCAGCGTGCCAAGGATCAGGGCGGCAACAAGCGCCGCCGCCCCAAGCCCAACCCATGGGTTTACCAAAGGCTTTATTTGCTCAATGCTGTGAGCCATTCAGCCAATGCCGCATCGCGCACCGCTGGCGCATCTGCTGCTGGAACAAGCAAGGATTTTGCTGGCGTCACAAGCGTTTCAAAGCCCTGTGGTAGGCCATCCGCAGGGGTCACCGCAGGATACATCCAGTTTGTTGTTGGAATAATGGTTTGGAACGCTTCGCCAACCATGAAGCTAAGGAATTGATCCGCCAATTCAGATTGATCACTGGACGCCAATTTGCCTGCCACTTCGACCTGCAAATAATGGCCTTCGTCAAACGCGGCAGCCGCGAAACCTGCATCTTCTTCTGCGATCAAGTGATAGGCAGGCGATGTGGTGTAAGACAGCGCCATATCCGCTTCACCCTCAAGGAACAGACCATAAGCCTCTGACCAACCTTTGGTCACAGTCACGATATTGTCCGATAGCCCGTCCCAGATCGCAGGCGCTTCGTCGCCATAGGCGGCTTTAACCCACATCAACAGGCCAAGCCCCGGCGTGGACGAGCGCGGGTCTTGAATAACGATCTTAAGATCGCTTTCGCCCAATGCTTTTAGATTCGCAGGTGCTGCGACGCCATCCTTGTGAACAAAAGCGAAGTAGCCCCAGTCGTAGGGTACGAAATTCGCGTCATCCCAAGCAATCGGCAGGCTGTACTCCGCGGTTACGCTATGGGGTGCAAACAGCTCTGTCGCCATTGCTGCCGCTGTTAGGTTTGTGTCGAGACCAAGAACAACATCCGCCTCTGTGCGTGCGCCCTCTAGCTTGATGCGCGCGAGCAATGCCGCGCCGTCGCCAGCGCCGACAAGTTTCAGATCACACGCGCATTCTGCTTCAAACGCTTTTTCCACCGCAGGGCCGGGGCCCCAATCGGAAACAAAGCTGTCATAGGTGTAGACCACCAATTCAGGCGTTTCTGCTGCTGCCATGCTGGCCGCAAAAACACCCGCGATACATCCAAGATACTTCATCGCATCCTCCATAAATGTAGGCGGGCGGATGGGTGTGGTTGGAGCGTATTTTCCAGACCTTCCCTCCGCCGGTCCTAACCGGTTCAGGTTCAACGGGTCATGCACTCTGCAAATCTCAGGTCCGAAGACCCCCCCGAGGTGCCTCTTAGGTAGGGCGGGTCTCAGGCCATGTCCAGCAAATTCCCTTGAGAGCCGCGCACGGCAAGGATAACAGAGGCGCAAAGGAGCCTAACTCATGAGCCTAAACACATTCGGTCACCTCTTTCGCGTCACAACTTGGGGCGAAAGCCACGGTCCTGCATTGGGCGCTACGGTTGATGGCTGCCCTCCGAATGTTGCGATTGACGAAGCTGCAATTCAGCACTGGCTCGACAAACGTAAACCGGGGACGTCCAAATACACCACGCAACGCCGCGAGGCGGACGCAGTCAAAATCCTCTCCGGCATGTTCGAGGGAAAAACAACCGGCACGCCAGTTCAGTTGATGATCGAGAACACCGACCAACGATCCAAGGACTACGGCGATATCATCGAAAAGTTTCGCCCCGGTCATGCAGACATCACCTACTATCAGAAATACGGCAATCGCGATTATCGCGGCGGTGGTCGCTCTTCCGCGCGCGAAACCGCAGCGCGTGTTGCTGCCGGTGGTCTTGCGCGTGCAGCCCTCACTCAGCTTGCCCCAGAAATCGAAATCACAGGCTACATGACCCGCATGGGCGCGCATGAGATTGATCGCGCGAACTTCGATTGGGACCAGATCGAACAAAACCCATTCTGGACGCCCGATGCGAAAGCCGCTGACACATGGGCTGATTACCTTGATGGTCTTCGCAAATCAGGCAGCTCCGTCGGCGCGGTCATCGAAGTCACCGCGCGGAATGTTCCAGCTGGGCTTGGTGCTCCTATCTATGGCAAGCTTGATACTGACCTTGCAGCTGCAATGATGAGCATCAATGCCGTCAAAGGTGTCGAAATCGGCGAAGGCATGTCCGCTGCTATGCTCACAGGTGAACTTAACGCTGACGAAATAACGATGGGGCCAAATGGACCAGAGTATAGCTCAAACCACTCTGGCGGAATCCTAGGTGGCATCTCAACCGGCCAAGACATCGTCATCCGCTTTGCCGTTAAGCCAACCAGCTCAATCCTGACAACACGCCAGACCATCACGAAATCAGGCGAAAACACAGAGATCATAACCAAAGGTCGCCACGACCCCTGCGTAGGCATCCGCGCGGTCCCAGTGGGCGAGGCGATGATGGCCTGTGTGATCCTAGACCACCTGTTGCTGCACCGCGGTCAAATAGGCGCGAACCAAGGCATCATCGGAGCTTAACGCTCCTCTTCATCTTGCCCTTAAACTCGAGGGGGTTTGGGGGGCTAGTCCCCCAACGGGTCCGATTGCTTTAGCAATCGGAAAACTGATCCCGCGCATACCCTTGCACATAAAGAAGCGCGCTTAGATCACCAAAGTTCACCCGCACATCGCATTCCGCCGCAACTGATGGTTTCGCATGCAAGGCAACCCCCGTTCCAGCGCGCTTCAACATACCAAGATCATTTGCGCCATCTCCAACCGCAAGAACATCCACCTCTTTCAAATCAAGACGCGCAGTCGTTTCTTCCAAAGCATCCACTTTAGCCTGCTTGCCAAGGATCGGCATCCCAACCTTTCCCGTTAAAACACCATCTTTTGCGATCAAAATGTTCGCACGGTTCTCATCAAAGCCCAGCTTGCCAGCAATCGCAGACGTAAACGCAGTGAACCCACCTGACACAAGCGCCGCATATGCGCCATGCGCTTTCATCGTCGCCAGCAGGACGGGTCCACCCGGCATCAAAGTGATGCGCTTTTCAAGAACATCAGCAATCACGCTCTCAGGAAGCCCTTTGAGCAAACCAACCCGTTCGCGCAAAGCCCCGTCGAAATCCAACTCACCATTCATCGCAGCCGCTGTGATGGCAGCGACACGCGCACCAACACCAGCTTCATCCGCCAGCTCATCAATGCACTCTTGCTGGATCATAGTGCTGTCCATATCCGCAAGAAGCATCTTCTTACGACGCCCTTCCGCTGGCTGGACAACCAAATCAACACCCAGCTTTTGAAGATCTGCCCAAACCTCCCAACGGTTATCTGGCATCGTCTCTATCGCAAACTCGGCCGCATCTTCTTCGCTCAGCCAAACAGCATCGCCGCCACCCCAAGCATTGCGCAGCGAATCGATCAAAGCCAAGTTCACTGACCCTGCGCTCGGCGCGCCAATCAACGTCGCAATCTGAGTCATACTATGCCCTAACCTTACAATAAGTGACGTATTGGAGTTGTTAAACGGCGCTATAGCGCCGTTTTTTCCATTGCGCTAGCCCACGCACCTCCATATGAGCGTCCGTGGGACACCCTTCCCCAACGAAGGGTCCAAGTCATTGTTATATTTCCTTTTATTTACAGTTAGTTGGACGCTTAACGCCTTGGGCTTGTGTCTATTTTGTGCCAAAAAGCACATCTGTGACGGTCGGATCGTCCATCGCATGGGCATAGAATTTCATAACTGTTCCAACGTCTTTCCAGCCACCGCGTACCGCAACGGTCTTTGGGTCTATTCCTGCCTGCAGCATCGAAGTTGCAAATCCGTGGCGGCAACAGTGGGGCGAAAGCTTTTCGATGCCCGCTCGCTCAATGACGTTGTTCCAGACCTGCCCCACGCTTTCGCCAGAGGCATACTGAAACACCAGACTGTCAGGTTTGCGGTTTGAAGGAATGTTCGCCAATGCTGCGATAACTGGCGGCGACAAGTGCGCGACGCGTTGGTCATCGATTTTAGTTTGATTGATCACGGCCTTCTTCTGAAACAGCTCAACGTCGCCCCAAGTCAAAGCACATGCCTCACCACGTCGTGCTCCCGTACCAAACATAAACAGGCACAACGCAGCCAAGTGGTGTAGCTCATCTTGTACCGCTTGCTGGGCGAAAGCTTCTACCCATCCCCGTGTTGCAGGGGTCTTTCTCTTGGCATTGACCTTGAACCGCTTGACCCTGATCCGTGCGCACCATTCCAAATCCGCTGCGTAGTTGATGATCGCTTGCGCCGGAACGATGCCTTGGCGGTTCAAAGTGGCATTGGCCGCGCCGGGATAAAGTTTGCGGGCCATCTGTCGGATAGCCTCGCCCGTGATTTTTGGGACAAGCGTGTCCTTCCAATAGTCCTCAATACGATCAAGAAACCGGTCGTCACGCTCTGCCTGCCTATAGGCAATTGCGGCTTGGGCAAACGTCAGCGTTGCGCCCGGTCCATCAAGATGACTTTGCCACGCTTTTGTTTCGATTTCTGCTGCGATCCTTTCCGCGATCCTCTTGTCCGCTGTTCCCGTAGGGCCTCGTAGTCGCCTTCCGGCAACCGTGCCCCTGTAGCTATAGAGCTTGTTCCGTTTGAAGACTTTGAGCGGCATTCCATCGCCTCCATAAACGTGACCACATGATGATCCAACATAATGACTTTCTGACCAATTTTGCAAAAGCATCCGAGTTCGCG
>CAYQZI010000143.1:6695-8080 GCA_964421835.1 uncultured Planktotalea sp. | reverse complement strand
TCAACAGGACCTGCATCCGTCGGCAAGGTGCGCATCTTGCCACCCGGTCCCGCGTGCCGCTCCAAAACTGTTACGCGGCAACCGCCGTGTGACAGCCGCAAAGCAGCGGCCAAACCGCCAATACCCGCGCCAATGATCGCAACATGAGGGGCTGAATTGTTCATGTCACCGGCCCCTTTCTGTTGCTTTGGATTGACAGGTTGATCGAATGTGTCCAGTTTAGTTTACATGCTAGTCGTCATCAAGATAATACAATCTTGACCCTCACGACCGCCAAAGGAGAGTTTGATGGATTTTTCCAAGCGCATCGAAGATGCCATGTCGCGTGCAATCATAGCGGGACAAGCGGCGCCCTCTCCTGACAAACTCGCACGGGCGTTGCACTATTCGGTCAGCCCCGGTGGCGCGCGCATTCGCCCTTCCATTTTGCTCAGTGTCGCGTCCGCTTGCGGCGATGACGCACCAAAGATTGCCGATGCTGCCGCTGTCGCGCTTGAGCTGATCCACTGTGCATCGCTCGTGCATGATGATTTGCCTTGCTTTGACGACGCCGCCACGCGACGCGGCAAAGCGACGACGCATATTGAATTCAGTGAACCGCTTGCTGTGCTGACGGGAGATAGCCTGATTGTCATGGCATTCTCTGTTCTGACTGATGTTGCTGGCCTTAACCCTGAACGTGCGATTGCGCTGATGAAAGTGCTCGCAGAGCGCACGGGCATGCCGAATGGTATTTGTGCTGGCCAAGGTTGGGAAAGCGAAAGCGAGATTGATCTTGCAGCGTATCATCGCTCAAAAACAGGGGCTTTGTTTATTGCAGCGACGCAAATGGGTGCAATCGCTGCCGGGCAAGAGGGTGAGCAATGGGAAGAGCTTGGCGCACGCATTGGGGAAGCGTTTCAGGTTGCAGATGATTTGCGAGACGCGCTTTATGATGAGGAAGCTTTGGGCAAGCCCGTAGGTCAGGACGATCTTCATGGGCGCCCGAATGCTGTGACCGAGCTTGGCGTTTATGGCGCGATTGATCGCATGAAAGATATTCTAAGCGGTGCGATTGCTTCTATTCCCAAGTGCCCAGGCGAAGCGGGTCTGGCGAAGCTTGTGAACATGCAGGCAGAAGTTTTGACGCCGCTGAAATGGCGCGCCAGCCAAGCTAGCAAAATTCCGGGTGAGTAAATGACCGACGCGCGAATGGATATGCCGAGCGCTTTGGCGAGCAAGCCCAAGGGTGGCTTTTTCGCGCGGCTGATTTCTTCGCGTAAGTTTCAAACATGGGCCGCTGGCTTTCCTTTGACGCGTGGCATTGTGCGTCGGGAGGGTGAAGCGCTGTTTGATTTATTGGCTGGCTTTTGCCAGTCGCAAGTTTTGATGGCTTTGGTGCAATT
>CAYQZI010000143.1:0-6595 GCA_964421835.1 uncultured Planktotalea sp. | reverse complement strand
TTTCGCGGTGAGACGGAGACCGAGCTCGCTTCTTTTTGGCCCTACGTCTTTGGCGGTGGGATGGAGCCGGATGTCGCGGCGACTTACTCGGACTTGATGGCGCAAAGCCAAGAGCTGGTGGCGCAAGACACGCTTCGCGCGCTTGATTTTTCGGGCATTAAAACCTTGCGCGATGTGGGCGGGGGCTCTGGAGCTTTTCTTGAAGCTGTTGGGCGCGCCTATCCGAAACTGGATCTGGTGGTTTTCGATTTGCCAGAGGTCGCGCCAAGTTCCGCTGCGCGTTTTGAAGCGGCAGGCATGGGCGCACGTGCGCGATTCGAATGTGGCTCGTTCAAGAGCGATCCGATCCCAGAAGGCGCAGATGCGATCAGCCTTATCCGCGTGCTCTACGATCATAGCGATGACACCGTGCGTCAGCTTTTGCGCAAATGCCATGACGCTTTGCCCAGTGGCGGACGCTTGTTTATTTCCGAACCCATGTCCGGTGGCGCGCGGCCTGAACGCGCGGGTGATGTGTATTTCGCGCTGTATACATTGGCGATGCAAACCGGCAAGGCGCGCTCGGCCGCCGAGATTTCAGAGCTTTGCATGCAAGCTGGCTTTGATGTTGTCGCTGCGCCCAAGCCGCGCCGCGCCTTTGTGACCAGCTGCTTGCACGCTCGTAAACAATAACTAACAGACAAGTGTCAGTTATTGTTGACAGTTAGATATGTCAGTTTTACCTTACACATGAGAAGTAATGTCGCACCTGAGTCTTTTGAACGCAGGACCGGCAGGATCACCAAGGGGGGGTCATCATGGAAACAACTGCTGTTTTGCTCAAAGGCCCTAAAGATTTGGCCTTGGACAAATTGAAGATCTCACCGCCGAGCGATGGTGATTTGGTGATCGAAGTGAATCACTCGGGCATTTCAACAGGTACCGAAAAACTGTTCTGGTCCGGCGACATGCCTCCTTTCCCAGGTATGGGGTTCCCGCTTGTGCCCGGCTATGAGGCCAGCGGCGAAGTGATCGAAGCCCCAAAGGGGAGCATGTATAAAGCAGGCGACACCGTCTTTGTCCCCGGTGCGAATTGCTATGAAGGTGCGTTTGGTCTGTTCGGCGGTGCCTCGCGCACTTTGGTGAGTGCAGAGGATCGTGTCACAAAGATCGATGCAGGTTTCGGTGCCGAAGGCGCTTTGCTTGCTTTGGCGGCGACTGCGCGTCACGCGATGGCGGGGCAGGGCAAAGCCGTTCCTGATTTGATCGTTGGTCATGGGGTGCTTGGCCGCTTACTTGCACGCCTGACGATTGCGGCTGGTGCGCCTGCGCCGACTGTTTGGGAAATTGATCCAGCGCGCCGCACGGGCGCTACCGGCTATGATGTGATCGCCCCTGAGGATGATCCACGCCGTAATTACAAGTCCATCTACGATGCCTCTGGCTCGACTGCTGTTTTTGGCGATCTGATCTCACGGATCGCGCACGGCGGAGAAATTGTGCTCGCCGGATTTTACACAGATGCCATCAGCTTTGCCTTCCCGCCCGCTTTCATGAAGGAAGCGCGGTTCAGGGTCGCTGCGGAATGGAACCGAGATGATTTGATTGCCACACGCGCGCTGGTCGAAAGCGGCGCGCTGAGCCTTGGTGGTCTTATTACGCACAGCGCGCATTCAGCCGATGCGCCAGCTGCTTACAAGCAAGCGTTCAGTGACCCTGAATGTTTGAAAATGATGCTGAATTGGAGGGACATGACGTGAAAGACGAAGTGCCAAATCTGAAAGACTTTGACCAACGCCTACGTGACGAAGCCGCCGCAGAGCCCTCTTTGGAGGTGCCGCAAGGCGAGCCGACGAGCAAGACGCAGATCATCGCGATCTATGGCAAAGGCGGAATCGGCAAAAGCTTCACGCTCGCCAATCTAAGCCACATGATGGCGGAGCAGGGCAAACGCGTTTTGCTGATTGGCTGTGATCCGAAGTCTGACACGACATCCCTTTTGTTCGGCGGTAAAGCTTGCCCGACGATCATTGAAACTTCTGGCGCGAAGAAAGTCGCCGGTGAAGAGGTCAAGATCGGTGATGTCTGCTTTAAACGCGGCGGTGTGTTCGCGATGGAGCTGGGCGGACCAGAAGTTGGTCGCGGCTGTGGTGGTCGCGGTATTATCCATGGTTTCGAGCTGCTTGAAAAACTAGGCTTTCACGATTGGGACTTTGATTACGTCCTTCTCGATTTCCTTGGCGACGTTGTTTGTGGTGGTTTCGGCCTGCCCATCGCGCGCGATATGGCGCAGAAGGTTATTCTTGTTGCCTCGAACGATTTGCAATCGCTTTATGTGGCGAACAACGTGTGCTCCGCTGTGGAATACTTCCGCAAGCTTGGTGGCAACGTTGGTGTTGCGGGTCTTGTGATCAACAAAGACGATGGCTCTGGCGAGGCGCAAGCCTTTGCAGAAGCGGTTGATATTCCCGTGCTCGCAGCGATCCCGCAAGATGATGATCTGCGCAAGAAATCTGCGAACTATCAGATTGTTGGCACGAAAGAATCTCAGTGGGGCGATTTGTTTGCTCAGCTTGGGGATGCGGTTGCGATTGCGCCACCTGTGCGTCCGGCTCCGCTGGATCAGGATGGTCTGTTGGGTCTTTTCGATGCCAAAGACACTGGCGGCGATTACGAGCTGGTCCCAGCGACTGACGCGGACATGCGCGGTAAGTTTTCCAAGCCGAAGGTCAGCCTTGAAGTGGTGTATGACGATGCATAATCGCAAGAGCCACATAAACCTCCTGAGCGGAGGGTCGTCATGAGCGAAGGTAGCGGCCGTGACGGCTATGAAGTTGCATATGATGAGAACGGCGAGGTACAAATCGTGCCCGCCGATAAAGACGTGAAAGCGCCCGCTGATATGGGCATGATCGACGTCAGCTCGCCTATGACATTTGAAGTTCCAAAAGATGTGCCTGAGGAAGTCAAAGAGATCGCGCTTGAGGGCGGATGCTCTGCTGGCACGGCTCAGATGGAAGCGGCGGCGCGTGCTGCTGGCAAGTCGGACATCTTGGATCAATACGCGGCGGATTATCCGCAAGGCCCGCATGACAAACCGCAAAGCATGTGCCCAGCATTTGGGTCTTTGCGCGTTGGTTTGCGGATGAAACGCACAGCGACGATCCTAAGTGGATCTGCGTGCTGCGTTTATGGGCTTTCGTTCGTGTCGCATTTCTACGGTGCGCGCCGCTCTGTTGGCTATGTTCCGTTCAACTCAGAAACTTTGGTCACGGGTAAACTGTTCGAGGACATTCGCGAAGCAGTGCATGACATTGCTGATCCCGAAAAGCTCGATTCAGTTGTTGTGACGAACCTGTGTGTTCCGACGGCCTCTGGCGTTCCGCTTCGTTTGCTTCCGAAAGAGATTAATGGCGTGCGTATCGTGGGCATTGATGTCCCCGGTTTCGGAATTCCGACCCACGCAGAGGCGAAAGATGTCCTTGCGGGTGCGATGCTGAACTACGCCCGTGAAGAGATCGAGGCAGGCCCAGTGCCAATGCCTGCAAGCGGTAAATCTGATCGCCCGACTGTTAGCCTTTTGGGTGAGATGTTCCCAGCCGATCCGATGGTCATTGGTCAAATGCTTGCGCCCCTTGGTCTTGCGGCTGGTCCAGTTGTTCCGTGCCGTGAATGGCGCGAGCTCTACGCGGCGCTTGATTGCGGTGCTGTCGCCGCGATCCATCCGTTCTACACCGCGTCAGTGCGTGAATTCCAAGCAGCAGGGCGCCCTGTGATTGGCTCCGCGCCTGTTGGTCTGGATGGCACACGTAACTGGCTTGCCAACATTGGCGAGGCGTTCAATCTGCCAGCCGATCAAATCGCAGCTGCGCAAAATCAGTTCCTGCCGATGATCAAAGACGCGCTTGCCGCAACGCCGATCAAAGGGACGATTACGCTGTCTGGCTATGAAGGTAGCGAGCTTTTGGTTGCGCGTTTGCTGATCGAAAGTGGCGCTGATGTTCCTTATGTGGGCACCGCGTGCCCCAAGACGCCGTGGTCTGCGGATGACGCGGCATGGCTTGAGGCGCAAGGCGTTCAAGTAAAATACCGTGCCTCGTTAGAGGATGATTGCGCTGCGATGGAAGCGATTAAGCCTGACTTGGCCATTGGCACAACGCCTGTTGTGCAAAAGGGTAAAGAGCTGGGCATTCCTTCGCTTTACTTCACCAACCTGATTTCTGCGCGTCCGCTTATGGGTGCTGCTGGAGCTGGGTCTTTGGCGCAGGTCGTGAACGCGGCCATCGGAAACAAAGACCGTATGGCGAACATGCGTGAATTCTTTGAAGGGGTTGGCAACTCTGACACCGCAGGCGTGTGGGAGAAATCTCCGAACCTGCACCCGAATTTCCGCGCCACGAACCTCAAGAAACTAGAACGCGCCGCGAAAGCCGCCAAAGCAGCGGAGATGATCTAATGTTAGTTCAAGATCACGACCGCGCAGGCGGATATTGGGGCGCTGTTTACGCGTTTTGCGCTGTCAAAGGCCTGCAATGTGTCATTGACGGACCAGTCGGATGTGAGAATCTCCCTGTCACATCCGTGCTGCATTACACCGACGCGCTTCCGCCGCATGAGTTGCCGATTGTGGTAACAGGTCTCGCTGAAGAAGAGATGGGTGCTGGCACAGAAGAGTCGATGAAACGCGCTTGGGGCGTGCTTGATCCTGCGCTTCCTGCGGTCGTTGTCACAGGCTCTATCGCGGAGATGATTGGTGGTGGCGTGACGCCGCAAGGCACGAACATCCAACGCTTTTTGCCGCGTACGATTGATGAAGATCAATGGGAAGCGGCTGATCGCGCGATGACGTGGATCTTTACGGAATTTGGCATGACCAAAGGGCGTATGCCCCCAGAAAAGAAACGTGCAGAGGGCGCGAAGCCAAGGGTGAATATCCTTGGGCCTATGTATGGCACGTTCAATATGCCATCTGACCTTGCAGAAATTCGCCGTCTTGTCGAAGGCATCGGCGCAGAGATCAACATGGTCATGCCGCTTGGCGCACATGTCGCCGAGATGCGCGGGCTTGTGAATGCAGATGTCAACATTTGCATGTACCGCGAATTTGGTCGCGGCCTTTGTGAAGTGTTGGGTAAGCCCTACTTGCAGGCACCCGTTGGCATCGATTCAACGACGAAATTCTTGCGTACTTTGGGCGAACATCTGGACCTTGATCCAGAGCCGTTCATCGAGCAGGAAAAGCACTCGACCATCAAACCTGTTTGGGATTTGTGGCGCTCTGTCACGCAGGATTTCTTTGCGACCGCATCTTTCGCGATTGTTGCCAATGAAACCTACACGCGCGGCGTTCGTAAGTTTCTAGAGGATGATCTTGGTCTGCCCTGTGCTTTCGCTGTCGCGCGTTTGCGAGGCAAGAAGACGAACAACGATGAAGTGCGTGCGATGATGCACCAAAAACGTCCGTTGATCGTAATGGGATCGATCAATGAAAAGATGTATCTCGCGGAGATGAAATCAGGCTTTGGGCCCGCACCATCTTTCATACCTGCGTCCTTCCCGGGTGCTGCGATCCGCCGTGCGACGGGCACGCCTTTCATGGGCTACGCTGGAGCGACGTATCTGGTGCAAGAAGTGTGCAATAGCCTGTTCGATGCGCTGTTCCATATCCTGCCGCTGGGCACGGAGATGGATGAAACGCCCGCAACACCGACACAACTGCGCCGCGACTTCCCTTGGGACGCGGACGCGCAACGACGCTTGGATGAGATCGTCGCAAACCATCCCATCCTAACCAGAATTTCTGCTGCAAAAACACTGCGGGACGCTGCTGAAAAGCGCGCGCTCGAAAGTGGGGCAGAACGGGTTTTCCTTGAGATTGTGGAAGACCTGCAACCAGCTTCGGGAGGAGCCTAATATGTCTGACTTTACCAATGATGCTTCATGGACAACGCAGGGTGATAAAGCCGCGCGTTCTTCGAGCCACGAGTACAAAGTTTACTTCACTTTGATCCTGCTCGCAGCTTTGCCGATTTGCACACTGCTCTGGGCCTATTCGCTCGTGCGCAACACAGCGCTGCCCGAGCAAGGGCCAATCCGCAAAGCGTGGAGCGAAGCACAGTCAATCACACCTCGGATCTTCTGGGGTTAACAGTTTCGCTACCTCGCAAGGGGCAGTGAATTTTAGGGCAGAGGACGAGCCTCTGTTCAAACCCAGCCGCGGGGGCAGCGCGGCGTCAGTACATATTTTCAGGAGAAAAACATGGCTGATAACAATGACCTGAGCTTCACAGGTCTGACAGACGAGCAAGCGCAAGAGCTGCACTCAGTCTACATGAGCGGGTTTATGATCTTTACGGTCGTAGCCGTTGTCGCTCACGTGCTGACGTACATCAAACTGCCTTGGTTCGCCTGGGGCTAAGGAGGACACATGTTAGCACAGTTCTATAAAGTCTGGCTGATCTTCGACCCTCGCCGCGTTTTCGTGGCACAGGGCGTGTTCCTTTTCTTGCTCGCAGTAATGATTCACCTCGTTCTGCTCAGCAACGAAGAGACAAACTGGTTCAACCGCGCGTTCGCGGCTGAAGCAAGTGAGTAACTCAGCTTAAGAAAATCGCAG
>CAYQZI010000142.1:0-8084 GCA_964421835.1 uncultured Planktotalea sp. | reverse complement strand
GGCATTGTGCGCGTGCGCGAAGCGGATCCGCGCGGCTTTTTACAAGACGTTTATGGCGGCGCAAACCATCATACGCTGGCGGATGAGCCGCTTGCTTATGGGGGCACAAATCGCGGAATGTCGCCTTATGGCTTTCTGTCCGCTGCGCTTGGGGCCTGCACGTCGATGACGATTCGGATGTATGCGCGGCGCAAAGGTTGGCCGCTCAAAGACATCGCTGTCGATGTCAGCCACAATAAAATGCACGCGCAAGACAGTGGCACGCTTGATAAGGTGGATGCGTTCAAACGGGTGATCACGCTTAAGGGTAAACTTGATGCAGCGCAGCGCGCACGGCTCTTGGAGATTGCCGATAAATGCCCTGTTCACAAAACCTTAGAGCGCAGCTCTGAAGTGATTACAGAACTGGCGTAAGCGCCAATAACGAGAGGCGCAGCAGGTTCGGCTACGCCTCTTTTGTTTCGCATTCGATCGAGATTACTGACCGCGAACACGGTCCACCAAAGACCATGCCAACGGCAAAACCGCTGCGGCAAGAAGCAATTTCAAAGCATCGCCAAGCAAGAAAGGCGTCAGGCCCCACTCTAAAATCGGCTTGTCCCAGCCATACAGCATGCCAAGCCAGATCAAGCCCGGCACATAGATGAGTGCATTGCCAAGCAACAGTGCGCCGCCCATTTTCAACGGTGAGCGATCCCAGCCCGCCTGCGCGAACGTTCCAAGCGCCAGCACTGCTAAGACATAGCCTAGCAAGTAGCCGCCCGTGCCGCCCATCATGTAAGTTAGGCCAAATTTCTCTGCCGAAGAGCCTGCAAAAACATCAAAACCAAGCGCACCGACAATCATATAGCCAAGGATCGTCACAAGGCCCAAACGCGCGCCATACGCGGCTCCCATGGTTAATACGGCAAACGTGCCCATCGTCATTGGCACAGGATACATCGGCACTTTGATCTTTGCCGCGAGCGCCAAAAAGGCGATTCCAGCGACAACCAAAACGGCCTTTTTCGCCAGAGAAAGCGCACCATTCTGAGGCGCGATAAGGTCGCTCAAAGTGTTGTGAGTAAGGGACAGGTTCATATTTCTCTCCTGTTATGTTGCGTCGCAGCATATGGGCTTGACGCTTTCAAAAGCGCAAGAGGAAACTTCTTGTTAAAACAGCTTAATCTTCATGTGTTAAATCGAGATAGCGCTATAACTACTTCTCATAGAATAATTTTTCTTCGGTCCAGAAACGCTCCAAACGCTATTCCAAAAGGGCCAATCGCTAAAATCATAGCGCACATCATACTGATCAGGATCGCACCAATGCGCGGCACTTGCTGCATCTGCGAGGGAAATTCGGTGGAAAAATCGTCTGTCTTCAAAGTAGACATCAATGCCGCCCGCGTTCGCGCGCCAAATATAGCGCCGCTCTGCGGTCATCGACGGCGCGCCTTGCATCTTAAGCTGCCCTCGCTCGGCATAAAGCCAGTCTTTACCTTGCTCAAGAATCTCCGCCTGCCCGGTAAAGTACGACGTGTTTCCGCTCAGGGAATCTTCGATGTTACGTTCGATGTGCCACAGCCCTAAAAATTTCGCAGGCCTCAAGCTCACTTGCGGATCACCCCGAAGCTTTCATCCTCAAAGGCGCCCGTGAAACGTATTGTGTCCCCCGAAATCGCGAGATCATAACAATCCCACAAGTCGCGCGGCGGCCATTGGCTACAGTATTGATCCGCCTCAACCCGCCAATTGCCCCAACTGTTTTCGCCTGCATTATAAAGCGTTTTGCCGCTCGCGCGAAAATCCTGCCACGCGGTTTCGTAGTCAAGCGTAATCCCCGTTAACACTGCCGAAATCTCCGCGCCGCTCAAAGCGCGCCAGTTCTCCTCAATTTGCGCCGAAAGGGCACCTGATACACTGATCAGTCCCGCTAAATATAGGCCAAAGCGTCTCATCTTGCCCTCCTCGCTTGAACCGCAATCAAGCGCAGACTAAGAGGACGCAACACAAGCTGAAAGTCATGAAAAGGACAATCGCGCATGATTCCTCGTTATTCCCGCCCCGAAATGGTCGCTATCTGGTCGCCCGAGAGCAAATTTCGCATTTGGTACGAGATCGAAGCCCATGCCTGCGATGCGATGGCCGATCTTGGCGTGATTCCGCGCGAAAATGCGCAAGCTGTTTGGAAAGCGAAAGACGTCGAGTTTGATGTGGCCCGCATTGACGAGATTGAAGCCGTCACCAAGCATGACGTTATCGCCTTCCTAACGCATTTGGCAGAGCATGTCGGCAGCGAAGAAGCGCGATTCGTGCATCAGGGTATGACCAGCTCTGATGTTTTGGATACGTGTTTCAACGTTCAGTTGGTGCGCGCGGCTGACATTTTGAT
Source organism: uncultured Planktotalea sp. (assembly GCA_964421835.1). Classification (GTDB taxonomy): domain Bacteria; phylum Pseudomonadota; class Alphaproteobacteria; order Rhodobacterales; family Rhodobacteraceae; genus Planktotalea. The sequence goes on along the minus strand of CAYQZI010000142.1, from coordinate 5,710 downwards.
CGAAGACACGAAAGGGCTGCTTGGCGCTTTGAAACGGCGTGCGCTTGAGCATAAAAATACAATTCGCATCGGTCGCAGCCACGGCATTCATGCCGAGCCAACGACGATGGGCCTCACATTCGCGCGGTTTTATGCGGAGATGGACCGCAACCTTGCGCGTTTGAAAGTCGCGCGTGATGAAATCGCGACAGGCGCGATTTCCGGCGCGGTTGGCACCTTCGCCAATATCGACCCCGCTGTTGAAGAGCATGTGTGCGCTCAGCTTGGCCTTTCACCAGAGCCGATTTCGACGCAGGTGATTCCGCGCGATCGTCACGCCGCCTTTTTTGCGGCGCTTGGCGTTGTCGCCTCTTCGATTGAAAACGTAGCGACTGAAATTCGCCACATGCAGCGCACCGAAGTGCTTGAAGCGGCTGAATTTTTCTCGATGGGTCAAAAGGGCTCTTCCGCGATGCCGCATAAGAAAAACCCTGTTTTGACAGAAAACCTAACGGGCCTCGCGCGCCTTGTTCGTATGACAGTTGTGCCTGCGATGGAGAACGTGACGCTTTGGCACGAGCGCGATATATCGCACAGCTCCGTCGAGCGTAACATTGGGCCCGATGCGACGATCACACTTGATTTCGCCCTCGCGCGGTTGACCTCAGTTGTTGATAAACTGCTAGTTTATCCCGAGAATATGCTTGCGAACATGAATAAATTCCCAGGTCTCGTGATGAGCCAACGCGTGCTTTTGGCCCTGACACAGGCCGGAACAAGCCGCGAAGACGCTTATCGCCTTGTGCAGCGTAACGCGCTTAAAGTCTGGGAAACCGGCTGTGATTTCAAAGACGAATTGCTGGCCGACGAAGAGGTTGTCGCGGCGCTTGGGATAGAGCAGATCGAAGCGAATTTCGACCTTGGATATCACACGAAACATGTTGATACGATTTTCAACCGCGTTTTTGGTGAGAGCTAAGCTCTTTGAAATAGACGAAATTTCCATTGGTTGAAAAAAATCTCGCGATCTTCAGCCAATGTTTACAATTTCGCTTCAAAAGCATCCACACAAGCAACGATAAGGGCAAGTGTGGATGCAAATTGGTCAAATGACGCCAGCAAAAACCGAACCTAGATTGCCTGCGCGAAAGGTCACCGCGCCGGAAAAAGCAGCAATTGTTGTGCGCTTTTTGATGAATGAGGGGGCGCAGGTTCCAATAGACGCTTTGCCTGACAACCTTCAGGCGGAGCTGACTCAGCAAATGGGCAGTCTCCGGCGCATTGATCGCGCGACTTTGATCAGCGTTATTGATGAATTTGCGACAGAATTGGAAGAAACCGGTCTGACCTTCCCTGCTGGCGTCGCAGGCGCGCTAAGCGAACTTGACGGAAAAATCAGCGCTGGCGCCGCCGCTCGGATTCGCAAACGCACAGGTGTGCGCGCAATCGGTGATCCGTGGGAGCAGCTCTTTGAGCTGGACGCAGACAAATTGCTGACGTTGATTGAAGATGAAAGCATAGAGGTCGCAGCCGTGCTTTTGTCGAAAATTGACGTGAAAAAGGCTGCTCAAATGCTGGCCGAAATGCCGGGCGAGCGCGCTCGACGAATCACGTATGCGGTCTCTCTCACCAATTCTGTAACCCCCGACGCCGTGGACCGCATTGGCAGATCTTTGATCTCCCAGCTGGATGAAGAACCTGTTTTGGCCTTTAATACCAAGCCAGAGGATCGTGTCGGCGCGATTTTAAATTCCTCTCGCAGCGTGATGCGCGACGCGCTACTTGATGGGCTAGATGATGATGATCAACACTTTGCCAGCGAAGTACGCAAAGCGATCTTCACCTTCAAACATATCGTCGAACGTGTGGATGCACGCGACATTCCAGCGGTGCTAAAGTCTGTCGATAACGACACTTTGGTCACGGCCTTGGCAAGCGCGTCGGATGAAGCCGCCAAAGCATCGGCAGACTTCATTCTCGAAAACACTTCAAGCCGTATGGCCGATCAATTGCGCGAAGCAATTGGCGAGCGCGGCAGCGTGAGCGAAGAAGACGGTGAGACAGCAATGGCAGATGTCGTTGCAGGGGTGCGCGATCTTGCTCAATCCGGGGAGATCCTTTTGATCGAAAGCGTTGCGGCTTAAAAGCTAGACAGCGTAAATCTGCTTCGCTAGCGTTTGAACATGGATGATAGAACAAATGGACGCAGATGGCACGATATGGGCGGTCAAGAGGCCGGAGCAATCTGTGACGACCAGCATGACTTCTCGCTTTGGGAAAAACGCGTCGATGCATTAATGATTTTATGCAGCACCAAAGGGTATTTCACTGTCGATGGTTTACGCCGCGCCCTTGAAGACATGGGCGAGCAAGCCTTTGAAACAATGAGCTATTATGAACGTTGGATTGCGTCGATAAACCAGAATCTCATCGAAAGTGGCGCCTACACTATAGAAGAACTCGGAACAAAAATGGCACAGGTGCAAGCGCGCGGCGAAACCTATGGGGATGCAAGCCTTGGCAAGTGATGTTTTGGCGAAAGGCGCGAAAGTGCGTATTCGCGATCTGATGCCGCCCGGTCACGTCAGGGCGCCTGCATATCTTCGTGGCAAATCCGGCGAGATTGAACGCGCAATCGCCCCATTCAAAAATCCTGAACAGCTTGCCTATGGTCTGACCGCAAAAGAGCAAATGCTGTATCGTGTTCGCTTTCGCGCGAGCGATATTTGGGGCGCTCAGGCTGAAAACGCGCAAGATGTGATTGAAGCAGAAGTTTACGCACATTGGATAGAAAAAGTGGAAACCGCTCATGCCACATGATCACCATGACGATTTATCCCCATCGGGGCATCCTTATCGAAAAGATGACGACACTCCGCTAAGTTATTGGCAAAGCATGGAAATAGCCGTTCGTGAACTTTTGGTGGAAAAGCAAATCGCCACACCTGAAGAGATAAACGCCCAGATCGACAAAATGGATGCACGCAGCCCGGCGCTTGGCGCGGCAGTCGTTGCACGCGCTTGGAGCGATCCGGCCTTTAAATCGCGCCTTTTGGAAAATGGGTCGGCCGCGTGTCGCGAGATGGGGTTTGACATTGGCCCCATGCATTTGATCGCGCTGGAAAACACAGATGAGGTTCACAACATCGTCGTGTGCACGCTGTGCTCATGCTACCCCCGCAATCTTTTGGGGTTGCCACCCGATTGGTACAAATCGCGCGCGTATCGCTCGCGTACTGTGAAAGAGCCGCGCAAGGTTTTGTCTGAATTTGGCGTTACATTGCCAAACGAAATGCGCATTCATGTGCATGATAGCACAGCAGACATGCGATATGTGGTTATTCCTGCGCGCCCGCCAAACAGCGAAAACCTTGACGAAGCGGCGCTTGCAAAACTTGTCAGCCGCGATTCCATGATCGGAACTGGTATCGCAATTGCGCCAAATGCTTGAGCCTGCGCGACAACCGCAGTAAGCGGCCATTATGAAACGCGTCTCGCAATTTGTCACAAACCTGTTTTTGCGCACCCTTATCGGCCTCGCGCTCTCGTTGCCCTACGCAGCGCGCGTGCGCACGATGGGCTGGCTCGTCGAAAACATCGTTTCTCCACTTGCGGGATATCCCAAACGGATCCGCGCCAATCTTGCACATGTCCTGCCAGATTTACCCGAAGCGGAAATAAAACGCATGTGCAAAGCGGTTCCAAATAATGCGGGCCGCACGTTGATCGAGCTTTATTCAGGCGCAGCTTTTGTGCAGCGCGCAATCAAATCGCAAATCACCGGCCCCGGTTTTGAAGCGCTTGAACAAGCCCGCCGCGATGGCCGCCCCGTTATTCTGGTCACCGGTCACTTTGGCAACTACGATGTCAGCCGCGCGGCGCTTATCGCGCGCGGGCATAATATGGGCGCGCTTTACCGGCGCATGTCCAACCCATACTTTAATGAACATTACGTTAAATCGATTTCAAACATTGGCACCCCCATGTTCGAGCAAGGGCGCAAAGGCATGTCGCAAATGGTGCGCCATATCAAATCGGGTGGTGTTCTAGGGATCTTAACCGATCTGCACGCGCATGGTGGAGCGCGGCTAAACTACTTTGGAAAACCGGCCATAACGTCGTTAATCACCGCCGAACTCGCGCTCAAATACAATGCCGCGCTCATTCCGGTCTATGCCGTGCGGCAAGAAAATGGCCTTGATTTTGAAATCACAGTTCAAGCTGAAATCCCCCACAGCGATGCGGAAACGATGACCCAAGCGGTTAATGACGGCTTGGAGCAATTGGTGCGTGAAAATATGCACCAATGGTTCTGGATTCATCGCCGTTGGAAAAACACCTGACATTTTGATCGTTAACGCTTAGTTAACAACTGCCGCTGCTTCGATTGCACCATGTCCGGCGCGCTGGATCAGCACAACCATGGGACCCGATCCAACAGTCGCAGCCACAGACAAGGGTGCGCGGCCATCCCATCTCTCAACGGTTTTCATATCGGACACAACATTCACATAAGTGATTGTTCGACCCGCATTTTCACCGCGCTTGATTGCGGTTGTACGCTTATCTAAATAGCTCACGAGCTTCACTTCGTATTTTGCAGCTCGGCGCGCCGTCGCTGCAATCATCAACTTGCCGTCCGAGCGCGCAACTTTCATCGCGACATCTTTGGTCTCGCTTGAATGCTTGCGGATAAGGTCTGCGACATCCATCGGATGCGTCCCAACAACGGAATCCTCGCCAGCGATAATCATTTGCGGCGTATAGATAGAGCGGCGCCCCGCTTTTTGCGCATAGGCACGCTGACGCGCAGCATTTTCGGGGCGGCCAAACTCATCTTTCCAACCGATATAATCCCAGTAATCCACATGCATCGACAAAGCGATAACGTCGCCGCGCGATACCAATTTGTGCATAAGCGCATCAGCCGGCGGGCAGGATGAGCATCCCTGTGATGTGAAAAGCTCGATCACCACAGGCTGATTTTGTGCCTGCGCAGGTCCAGACAGGCCAATCCAAAGAGCGGCAAAGAGTGTGGATAGCTTTTTCATATGGCTCGACCCATTTGAGTTGTTTGCGTTAAGCTTTGATAAATCGATTGCGCTGTAATGACCAATCACCCTTTTGCGAGAGGACCGCGAGCGCTAAAAACACTTTGTTTCCAATTTTGCGAGATTTCAGTGTACAATCGTATACAATTTGCCTGTACCCCCTTGATTGCACGGGCTTCATAGGGCAAATAGCGCTCAATTCGCCAGTAATGTAGACCTTAGATCAGGAGGCTTTTATGCCCATCACAGTCGGTCAGGACACCAGCAAAACACGCAAAACGCTTAAAGTCGGTGACGCATCCATCGCATATTATTCCATTCCCGCTGCAACCGAAGCAGGCCTTGGTGATTTCGCCAAACTGCCCGCCGCGCTGAAAGTGGTTCTGGAAAACATGCTGCGCTTTGAAGACGGCAAGACTGTGAGCGTCGATGACATCAAAGCCTTCGCTGAGTGGGGTGCCAAGGGTGGCAAGAACCCACGCGAGATTGCCTACCGCCCTGCCCGCGTTTTGATGCAGGACTTCACAGGTGTTCCTGCGGTTGTTGACCTTGCGGCGATGCGCGACGGCATCAAGTCCTTGGGCGGTGATCCGCAAAAGATTAACCCGTTGAACCCAGTTGATCTCGTCATTGACCACTCTGTCATGATTGATGAATTCGGCAACCCGCGCGCGTTCAAA
>CAYQZI010000141.1:0-8103 GCA_964421835.1 uncultured Planktotalea sp. | reverse complement strand
GACTCGCGCGTGGCAGAGCGGAAAAAGCGTGGCATCCAGCGCGGCATTGGCAAGACCGCAGCAAGGTTCAACAATGGCTGAGAGCGTTGATAGCGATGAAATTCGCGAAACATCTCAGCGGCAATTTCATTCTCAATCGGAATCGAAAACAGCGTGCGAAAGATCACGTCGGCGGTCGCGTGGCTGGTGTGTTGCTCAATCTCGATCTCGCGATCTTGCAGCGGGGCCAGCCGTTTCACCGCGCCTTCCGCCGCCGCCCACATCGATGGAAACGTCTCGCGCAGACGCCCGCCTTCAAAGGCCGGGTCAATAATCCGCCGTTGCCGTTTCCAAATCTCACCATTGGTCAAAAACACGCCGTCCCCGAGCAAAGGGCGCAAGCCCTCGCTCACACGCCCACTTTTGGGAAAATCATCGGGGCGTTCTTTCAGAACCAGCTTCACCAATTCCGGCTGATTTATCAGATAAGAGCTAAAAAACGGCGTGCGAAACTCCGCCATCCACGCGCGATACAGACGCGCTGGCTGGGCCGAGAGAATATCCTTGCGAAACAGCCGCACATATTGGCGCAGGCTAACCTTTTCACCGCGCGCTTTGGGTTTGGGGGGCAGCGGCGCAGTCATGGCGCGACGCTCGTATACCGGTTCACCGCTTTCTCGATACGACTTTTAGACGCAGGACGTCCTTTGTAGCGCTGCGATAAGGTCATAAGACCGGCAGTGATCTGGAAATAATCGTAGTCTTTAGGGCGATCGAAGGCGCAGAGATACTGAAAGTGCAGCCGAAAGAAACGACGCTTTAATTCATTCCAGCGTTCTGGGCTTAGCGTTTGCGTAAAGGCCGCAGAGAAGACCAAAGGCTGGAGTTTGCCCTCGGCTGCGACACCGCTCACGCTCACAGGGTCGCATAACGCAAAGGCGCAGCCATCTCCGGGCGCAGTGACGTCCACCCAGAACGGCGTGCTTTGCTCAGACAGAAACGCCAAATCAGCGCGCAAACGCCAAGCGTTCGGCAAAAACGACACCATTGGCACCACTTGGCCGAGCGTGAGAAAGCTCAACGCGGGGCTGCGCGCATCCATCTGGCCTGTTCTGATCAAATCGGCCAAGATCGACACGCCCAAATGCGCTCCAGAGGAATGGCCGACGATCAACACTTCGTCCACATCGCTTTGCAACGCTGCAGAAATGCGCGCGACGAATTCGGCCATGCGGGCCTCTAACTCTGGCGGGTTTGCGCCATTGGTACGTGCGGAATAGGCATAATCATGCATCAAATAGTACGCGAAAAACTTGTTGTCCTTACGTCTGAACCACGCGAGCACACCATATGCGGCAAACGCGCCAAGTGCCCATCCCAGCAACGCTCCAAGGTGCCCCGGCACAAGCAATTGCGCCAATTGCGCAAGGCCATAAGCTACCAAGAAAGCCAGCAAAGCTTGCAGCAGCAAAAATCCAACAGGATAGAGCGCCGCAATCACTGGCCCCTTGCGCAGCCGCATCAAACGCCACAAAGCGCCAGAGCCGATATAGGTCCAAGCGGTGCGCGCCATAACGCCATATGTCGCCGCAATGCCCATATTCATACTGGTTTTCACCAGATCGGCCCAATAAAGCACCTCGATTTCGCTCTCTATCTCAGCGCCGTCAATCGACGCAGTGACGCGCCAACCATAAGGCCCTTTGCCCTGCTTAGGCTTCAAGCCAATCTTATAGCCGGAAATCTCGGCCTGTAGCGCGCTTTCCTTGCGATACAGCTCGCGATAGCGGCGCGGATGGAACGGATCATAGCCAGGGATATAGAACACACGACGCTTGCGCACCGTTTGCTCGCCCTGTTTGTCCTGATCACTCATACCGCGCACGCCTTTTTGCTTAGCATCAGCCTAGCGGCGCAGTTTGGCAAGAGTATGGCTTAGCCTAAAGTTGCAAGTGCTGGAAATGTCTCAAGCAGCCAGAAGGCAAAGAGCGAGAAGGCACCGGTGATCATCGCCAAACCAACCGCGATCAGCAACACGCCAGAGACCTTTTCAATCAGCCCCATGTGACGCTTGAGCACGCTCATCACGCCCATAGCGCGGTCAATGAAGAAGGCCGCCAGCAAAAACGGAATGCCAAGCCCAAGCGCATAGACCCCCAACAGTGTCGTGCCGCGCGCAACATCTGCTTCAGAAGCGGCAAGCGATAGGATCGCACCCAGTTGCGGCCCAATGCAGGGCGTCCAGCCAAAGGCAAAGGCAAGCCCAAGCACATAAGCACCAAACGCACTGCCGCCGCGATCACCCGCGTCAAGGCGCGCTTCGCGGTTCAGAAAACCAATGCGGAAGATCCCAAGGAAATGCAGGCCGAAGATAATGATGACGACGCCAGCGATTTGCCCAAAAAGCACTTGGTTCTGCAAAAAGAACGCTCCAAAAACGGAAGCGGTGAAGCCCAAGAGCAAGAAAATCGTCGAGAGCCCCATCACGAAGAAAATCGCAGCGATCCCCGTTTGACGCCGTGCGGTGCGCGTGCCTTGCATTTCAGGCAGTGACACGCCGCTCATGAAGGCCAGATACGGCGGTACAATCGGCAGCACGCAGGGGCTGAGGAAAGAGATGATGCCAGCCAACAAGGCCACGATCATGGCGGGCGCAAGGCCGGCGGATATGATGTCGATTCCAAACATGCGCTCACCTAGCCTGAACACTGTGGCAAAGCAAAGTCACAAGCCCGTGGACAGAGTGTAACATCACGCCTAAATGAGCTTTATGAGATATCACCTTGACGCCACTGACCTGCTGTGTCCGCTGCCTGTGCTTAAGGCGCGCAAACGGCTTGAGCCCCTTGAAACAGGGGATATTCTAGAGATGCGCGCGACGGATCCCGCCGCGATTGTGGATGTACCGCATTTTTGCGCCGAGGCGGGACATGCGTTGATCGAGAGCCGTGAAGACGGCGCTGCGCATATCTATGTGATCCGCAAAGGCGGTTAGAAGAACGAAAAACGCCGCATCCCAAGACGCGGCGTTTTGCGAGTTCATCTGAGTTTCGGTCTACTTCCCGAGCGACCACCAACCGCGCCGCTTAGGCTTGGTTGGCTCGACGGAGGCAAGCACCTCTGGCTCGGGCTTTGGAGCCGGCTCTGGTTCTGATACCGCTTCTGGCGCAGGTTCGGCTGCGGGCTCGGGAGCCGCCTCGACCACTGGCGCTGACGTAGGCTCACTCACAGCTTCGGGCGCGGGGGCTGGAGCCGTTTCAACGACAGGCTCGGGCGCAGGTGCCTCAGGTGCAGCAGCTTGCGCATCCACATCCGCTTGCGCGTCTTCGACTTTCACAGTCTTTGGTTTGCGCGCGCGTGGTTTGCGTTTGGGCTTTTCAGGAGCCGCCTCCGCACCGCTTTCGGGTTCAGCCGAAGCCGCCTCCGGCGCGCTGGTATCCGCAGACGTTTCAAGCTCTGCGCCCTCCTCCGCCTTTGGCTTTGCACGGCTGCGCGAACGGCGCACGCGCTTGGGCTTTTCTGTCGGCTCTGCATCCGCCTCTGACGCATCTACAGCATCAGATCCAGCTTGCGTTGCGTCCGTCGCAACATCGGCAGGCACGTCACCCCCTTCGGCGGCAACAGCACCCTCTTCACCCTGCGGCGCATCGCTATTGGAGGTGTTGTTCTTCTTGCCGCCACGACGACGACGACGACGGCGCTTTTTCGGCTTTTCATCGCCCTCAGACTCAGCCCCGCTTGGCGCGGTGTTTTCGCCAGCTGGTGCCTCATCCTCATCAACAGCCGTTTCATCTTCGTCGATCTGATCCATTATCGACGTATCAACAGAGACGACATGCGCAGCCGGCTCGGGCACAACGCGCGTGGCTGTTTTGAACTTCTCAAGCGCAAAATCAGGGCTGACCAAATGCACATCGGCCTCGATACGCACGGACAGACCATAGCGCATTTCGATCTGCGCGATATGCTCGCGTTTTTGGTTCATCAGGTAGTTGGCGATCAGCACAGGCGCGCGCACCAAAACCTCGCGCGAGCGGCGGCGCACGCCCTCTTCCTCGATCTGGCGCAGAATGCTCAGCGCCATGTTATCGTCCGAGCGGATGATACCCGTGCCGTGACACGATGGGCAGGGCGCTGTCGTCGCTTCAATCATGCCAGGACGCAGACGCTGACGTGACATTTCCATCAAGCCAAAGCCAGAGATACGGCCCACTTGAATGCGCGCGCGATCAGACTTGAGCTTGTCTTTCATGCGCTTTTCGACAGCCGCATTGTTTTTGCGCTCGTCCATGTCGATGAAGTCAATCACGATAAGGCCCGCAAGGTCGCGCAAGCGCAATTGGCGCGCCACTTCTTCCGCGGCCTCAAGGTTGGTTTTAGTTGCTGTGTCTTCGATCGAGCCTTCCTTGGTGGCGCGGCCCGAGTTCACATCCACCGCGACAAGCGCCTCGGTGGTGTCTATCACAATATAGCCGCCAGACTTCAGCTGAACCGTTGGGTTAAACATGCCCGACAGATAGCTCTCTACTTGGTAGCGGGCAAAAAGTGGCATGGATTCAGTATATTGCTTCACGTTCTTCGCGTGCGACGGCATGATCATTTTCATGAAATCCTTGGCAATACGATAGCCGCGCTCGCCCTCGACAAAGACTTCATCGATGTCGCGATTATAAAGATCGCGGATCGAACGTTTGATCAAATCGCCCTCTTCATAGATCTTCGCAGGCGCAATAGATTTCAGCGTCAACTCGCGAATTTGCTCCCACAGGCGTTGCAGGTATTCATAATCGCGCTTGATTTCGGTCTTCGTACGTTTGGCACCTGCCGTGCGCACGATCAGGCCAGCGCCTTGAGGCACTTCAATTTCATTTGCGATTTCTTTGAGTTTCTTGCGATCAACCGCATTGGTGATCTTACGAGAGATCCCGCCACCGCGCGCCGTATTCGGCATCAGAACGCAGTAGCGACCAGCTAACGACAGGTATGTGGTCAGCGCCGCGCCTTTGTTGCCGCGCTCTTCTTTGACGACCTGAACCAGCAAAATCTGACGGACTTTAACGACTTCTTGGATCTTGTAGCGGCGTGGACGTGGCTTGCGCGGTGGGCGAATGTCCTCGGCGTCATCATCGTCTGCGACAGATTCGATATTCTCGTCACGTTGCGTGGCTTTCTTTGCCTTGCGCGCGTGATCGTCCTCAACCTCTTCCTCGTCCGTTTGTGCTGCCGCGTCGACTTCTTCAGCTGGCACGTCTGTCTCAGCATCTACCTCTGGCGCGGCGTCCGCCTCAGGTGCTGCGTCTTCAACGGTACTGTCTTCAGCGCTTGGCGTTTCAACAGGCGTTTCCGCGACAGTTTCCATCGGTGATGCACCCTCAGGCGTCACGTCAACTGCATCTGCTGCGTCTTCGCCAAGATCAATTGTCTCCATACCAGCGATATCACTGGTTGGTTCGTCTACCTCTTTGCTGACGACGGCATCGTCGGTCTTTGCCTCAGCCGCTTTGCTCGACGAACGACGGCGGCGGCGTGGCTTGGGTTTGTCCTGCTCTTCGTCGCGCTGGCGCTGGCTTTCCGCATAGGCGCGCTCTTCCTCCATCAGGGCCTCTCGGTCCGCGACGGGGATCTGATAATAATCAGGGTGAATCTCAGAAAAAGCGAGGAAACCATGACGGTTTCCACCATAATCTACAAAAGCCGCCTGAAGTGACGGCTCAACGCGCGTTACTTTTGCGAGATAGATGTTGCCAGCGAGCTGGCGTTTGTTTTCGGATTCAAAGTCAAATTCCTCAACCTTGTTTCCGTCGACCACCACAACGCGGGTTTCTTCCGCGTGGGTGGCATCGATAAGCATTTTCTTAGCCATGGTATCCGTTTGCGCCCTGCGCGACAGAAAATGGCCCGATCACTTGCGTGCTCTGGCGGTCCACTTATCCGGTTCGGGGGGCGTCTATTTGAGGCGAGCTTGCGCGCATCAAGGCAGAGCCCTTGCGGGGCTCCTGCTCTCTTACTCAAGTTTTGCGCGCGCTTCATCGCGTTTCTTCTCCGACACGTCGCACCAAAATCGCTTTCGCATTCAGTGGCGTGCCCGTTAAAATGCTGTTTTCTCTAACAAAAACAGCGCGTCGTAAGGCCAACTTGGTATCTCTATTGTCAGATTACCATTTTGGCCGTATCGGTCTGCGTCCTATCGCGCTTGGCCTTTGGCCGTGCGGGACGCAGCGAAACTCTCCCGATCCATGTTCGCCTCTGCGACCACCAATCGTATCTCCTACATAGGGTCTAATGGGGGCGTTTCGCAATGGGTAATCGCGACTGCGCAGAAGTTTTGCACTTATGGACAGCTTCATCGCGCGTCAAAAGCATTGGGGCACTCTGATACCACCCAATGGTCACAATTCCGGCAATGCAGCGGCAAAATTTGCGCGCACAGCTTAACTCAGTCGAACAAATGCAACGTTGAAAGGACCAAAATGGCCTCCTCCAAGCCACCAGAACCCGTAAAGCAAACTACGTCCCCGCAAGCCAGCGCGCCACAACCAAGTGACCCAAAAGAGCAAAAACCGATCTTTACAGATTTCGCCAGTATCTGAGCGCCAAACAATCGTTTAACATAAGCATCATGAGTGATGCTGTTTCTACGATTCCCAATCTTGGCCCCGCCAGCGATGCAAGTTTTGCCAAAGCGGGTATCACCAGTGCGGAGCAACTGCGTGAACTGGGCGCAGAAGCGTCATACAGCATGCTGATCAAAGCCGGCACCAAGCCGCATTTCATTGGTTTCTATGCGCTTGTCATGGGCCTACAAGGGCGTCCTTGGAATGACTGCATCGGTGCTGAAAAGGCCGCGTTGCGTAAAACTTTCGACAAAATCAAAGCCGATGCCGCAGGCACAAAAGAAAAGGGCCGCTCCGATCTTGAAGCAGCCCTTGATCTTATCGGTGTCATCGAAAAGCCTGGGCGCTAGGCCCGCTCTTCATCTTGCCACTAAACTCCGGGGGTTTGGGGGCTGGCCCCCATTCCCAAAGAATTAGTAGGCGCTTAGCCAACCAACTCAAGACCAGAGAAGAAGAATGCGATTTCTTCTGCCGCAGTCTCAGGTGCGTCAGACCCGTGTACGGAGTTTTCACCAACTGATTCTGCAAATTCCGCGCGGATTGTACCCGCGGCCGCGTCTGCTGGGTTCGTTGCACCCATAACTTCGCGGTTCTTCGCGATTGCGCCTTCACCTTCCAAAACCTGAACAACAACTGGCTCAGAAATCATGAATTCGCACAGCTCGCCAAAGAATGGACGCTCGGAGTGCACGCCGTAAAACGCTTGCGCCTGAGCAAGTGTCATTTGAATGCGCTTGGACGCAACGACGCGCAGACCCGCTTCTTCGAATTTTGCAACGATCTTGCCTGTAAGGTTGCGGCGTGTTGCATCAGGCTTGATGATAGAAAATGTGCGCTCAAGAGCCATGGGAGACTTCCTTATATTAAGGGCGCGCCGCCCTATGCGACATGCACCCGTGAATTCTGACGCGCGCTTAGCATGGGGTTTCGCGCATGAAAAGCATCCTGTTGACTTATTCGCGCGATGTGAGAACATTGAGGGAACAAGCGCAAGGGAACCTGCGATGCACAGCACCAACTATACGGACACGCTCATTCTACCGTCTGAAGATTGCCGCGTCGATGTCGCGACCGTGCCCGAAAAAGAAGGCTCCGTTGCGCAAATGCTCTATGAGCGCATCGCACATGAGCCTTATTCGCTGCAAAGCGATGATTTGCTCAGCACTGTGGCCGCAGTGCGCAAAGACATTCCCGAAGAGGAACACGATTTGTTTCGTGCGCAGTATTTCTCCAAAGGCCAAGCCTGCTTGCGTGCCTCACCGCTTGTGAAATCCTTTGGATGGGCAGTGCATCACGACAAAGACGCGCGGATCGCTTTGGTTGATCCAAACAGCGCGCGCTTTCAAGAGCTCTCGCAAGATGCATCCATCAAGCAGGTCACAGGCATGCGCAACAAACGCGCCTAAAACACCGCTAACGCCTTTGCCGTCAGCTCCATCGGCTCCGTCAGCTCCATCTTTACCATCTTTGCCGTCGATTCCATCAACGCCGTCAACGCCATCTTTACCGT
>CAYQZI010000140.1:6197-8113 GCA_964421835.1 uncultured Planktotalea sp. | reverse complement strand
TCGGACAAATCAGCAGGAAGATCCGTCCAACCGATCATACCTTTGGCATGTGTGGGTCCGTGGCGAACTAAGAAAAGACGTTGCATTTAAAGCGTTCCTTTTAGAACATTTGGAAGGCCAGCAACGACGTGAACAACAGTGTCCGAAACCGCTGCGAGGCGCTGGTTTAACTCCCCCTGCTTTTGGCGAAAGCGACGCGATAGGGCGTCTGCGGGTACGATCCCAAGTCCAAGTTCATTGGAAACAACCACGCAGTCCGCTTTGCTGTTTTGAAGTCCCTCGATCAACGCGTGCTCGGCCGTCTCAAGATCTGTTTCATCCATCAGATGGTTCATCAGCCACATGGTTGCACAGTCGAGCAAAACGATGTCTGACGCCGCGCACTGGGCCAAGGTGATTTCTGGAGCAAGAGGTGTCTCAAAAGTTTGCCAGCCAGCGCCGCGCATCTTTTTATGGCGCGCAACTTTTTGGTCCATCTCTGCATCCAAGACCCGTGCGGTGGCCAGATAAACACGCGACTTTTTGCAGTTTATCACCAGCGATTCAGCAAATGCGGATTTGCCTGAGGCTGCGCCACCAATCACCAAAGTGAGCTTGTTAGACATTTTTTTAACACTCCAAGTGATCCGCTTCACGTTCCCGTGCGTAACTTGAATACATCGCGAATGAAACCATGCGCGACGGACGAACAGTTAGGGGGAACAAGATGGCACTGGATAATGCAGGCGACGCACGGTTTTCACGCAGAGCAATGAAAGCAGAGATGCTGGATGCTGAAACTGAACTGAAACTCGCATATGCTTGGCGCGATGAGCGCTGCGAGCAATCGCTGCACCGCCTCATTAACGCCTATATGCGGCTGGCGATTTCCATGGCCTCGAAATTCCGCCGCTACGGCGCGCCGATGAACGATCTGATCCAAGAAGCGGGTTTGGGTTTGATGAAAGCAGCTGATAAATTTGATCCTGATCGCGGCGTGCGTTTTTCGACCTATGCGGTTTGGTGGATCAAAGCGTCGATCCAAGATCACGTGATGCGCAACTGGTCCATGGTGCGCACTGGATCCACATCCTCGCAGAAATCCCTGTTCTTCAATATGCGCCGTGTGCAAGCGCGCCTTGAGCGCGAAGCAATGCAGCGCGGCGAAGAATTGGACCGCCACCAGTTGCACCAGATGATTTCGACCGAGATTGGTGTGCCGATGAATGACGTGGAAATGATGCACGGACGTTTGTCTGGCTCCGACTTTTCCTTGAACGCGACGCAGTCGGTTGAGGATGAAGGGCGCGAGTGGATTGACGCGCTTGAGGATGACGGCGCGCAAGCGGAAGAGATTGTCGAGAACGAGCATGACACAGCGCAATTGCGTGAATGGTTGCTTGGCGCGATGAATGATTTGAACGAACGCGAGCGCTTTATCGTGCGTGAACGCAAGTTGCTTGATGAGCCGCGTACGTTGGAAAGCCTTGGAAACGAGCTGGGTCTTTCGAAAGAGCGTATTCGTCAGCTGGAAGCAGCAGCGTTCCAGAAAATGCGCAAATCGCTGGAAGCGGCGAGCGGCGAAGTCCAAGCCTTCCTCGCGTAAGAGCGCACTTGTAGAGCCAGCGTGCGCCGCTTAGCTTAGCGGCAACAGACTTAAAAGGCGCGCGCATGCTCAGCTCCAAACATATCCTATTGATCATCGGCGGTGGAATTGCCGCTTACAAATCACTCGATCTGATCCGCAAATTGCGTGAACGAGGTGCGACGGTAACGCCTGTATTGACGCGCGCAGGCGGTGAGTTTGTCACGCCTTTGTCCGTTTCGGCCTTAGCGGGCACAGAAGTGCACCGCGATTTGTTTGATCTCACCAAAGAGGCAGAGATGGGGCATATCCAATTATCGCGATCTGCGGATTTGTTGGTGGTTGCGCCAGC
>CAYQZI010000140.1:0-6097 GCA_964421835.1 uncultured Planktotalea sp. | reverse complement strand
AGATGGGGCATATCCAATTATCGCGATCTGCGGATTTGTTGGTGGTTGCGCCAGCGACAGCAGATTTGATGGCGAAGATGGCGCAAGGACGGGCGGATGATTTGGCGTCAACACTGCTCCTCGCTACGGATACTCCGATGCTCCTCGCGCCCTCTATGAACGTGCGCATGTGGGATCATCCCGCGACCCAGCGCAATGTGGCTTTGCTGAAGCAAGACGGTGTTTCGCTGGTTGGTCCGAATGAGGGCGATATGGCTTGCGGCGAGTATGGGCCCGGGCGCATGGCGGAACCTTTGGAAATTGTCGCAGCGATTGAAGGTGCGTTTGCGGCGGGTCCTTTAAAGGGCAAGCGCATCTTGGTGACCTCTGGTCCGACGCATGAGCCGATTGACCCTGTGCGTTATATCGCGAACCGCTCGTCCGGATCGCAAGGCACTGCGATTGGTGCGGCTTTGGCGAAGCTTGGCGCAGAGGTGGTGTTTGTGACGGGACCTGCGGATGTTGCACCGCCTGAGGATGTTGAGGTCGTTCAGGTCGAAAGCGCGGCAGAGATGCTGAGCGCGGTTGAAAACGCATTGCCCGTAGATGCAGGCGTGTTTGCAGCGGCGGTTGCGGATTGGCGTGTCGCTTCTTCGAGCAGTTCAAAGATCAAGAAGAAAGACGGCAAGATGCCGATGTTGGAATTCGCAGAGAACCCCGATATTTTGGCGCAAGTCAGTCAGATGAAAACCGGGCGCCCTACATTGGTGGTCGGCTTTGCGGCGGAAACGGACGATGTGATCGCGAATGCCACGGCGAAGCGTAAACGCAAAGGCTGCGATTGGATCGTCGCCAATGACGTGTCGCCCGCGACGGGGATCATGGGGGGCAAAGAGAATGACGTGACCCTGATTTTTGAAGGCGGATCTGCAGATTGGCCGCGCATGGGGAAAGACGCGGTTGCCGAGCGTTTGGCGCTTAAGATCGCTGAGGCCTTGGCGGGTTGAGAGCTTTGGATTTGAGTTTATTTGGCAAGATGAAGGTGCCTCGCGATGCGCATTGAAGTGATGTGGGACGAGGGCGCGGATCTGTCTTTGGGTTTGCCGTTTTATGCAAGCGTGGGTGCAGCAGGCGCGGATGTGCGGGCGAACTTCGCAGATCGACAGGGCGTTGTGTTAGAGGCTGGCGCGCGCGTATTGGTGCCTACAGGGTTGCGGTTGGCGATACCCGCGGGGTTTGAAGTGCAGCTGAGGCCGCGATCTGGATTGGCCTTGAAGCATGGGATCACGCTGCCAAACGCGCCCGGAACAATCGATAGCGATTATCGTGGGCCGCTTGGGGTGATTGTGATGAACGCTGGGTCGGAGGCCTTCGAAATAGCGCATGGGATGCGGATTGCGCAGATGATTGTTGCGCCTGTTGTGCAGGCCAATTTCGAACTGGTTGATGCTTTGAGCGATACAGCGCGTGGATCAGGTGGTTTTGGCTCCACAGGGCGCGGCTGATGCTTTTGTTTCTAGCGATTGCTGCGGGTATTTACGGGCTTGGCGCGGCGATGGGGGCACCGAAGTCGCAGCGCTGGGCGCTGATTGGTGTGTTGTTTGTCGCAATTGTTGCTCTGTTGCTTGTTTTCCCAACGGAGCAAACCTTGCACGCTGCGTTTGGCGGCAATGCCGAGCCTTATCTTTTGCTTGGTGGGTTTGCGGTTTTGGTTGCGCTTTACCGCGCTGTTCTGCGTCGCTTGCGGGTGCGCAGCGAGGACAAGGACGTGCAACCTCACGCACAGATTGGCACGTTCTCAGAGACTGAGTTGGACCGTTACGCGCGTCACATTGTGCTGCGCGAGGTCGGTGGTACGGGTCAAAAGAAACTGAAGAACGCGAAGGTTTTAGTCATCGGCGCTGGGGGGCTTGGCGCGCCGGCTTTGCAGTATCTAGCGGCCGCTGGGGTCGGCTCGATTGGGGTTGTCGACGATGATACGGTCGAGAATGCGAACCTGCAAAGGCAGGTTATTCACCGCGATGAGGATATTGGACTGCCCAAAGTTTTCTCTGCGCAGAACGCGATGTTGGCGCAAAATCCGCATATCACGGTGCGCCCTTATCATCGACGTTTAAGCGCTGAGATCGCAAAGGGTCTATTCGCAGAGTACGATCTGATCCTTGATGGCACGGATAATTTCGAGACACGCTATTTGGTGAATGAGACGGCTGTGAAAGCTGGCAAGCCTTTGATTTCAGGCGCGCTCAGCCAATGGGAGGGCCAACTCAGCGTGTTCGATCCAAAGGCTGGAACCCCTTGTTATCAGTGCATATTCCCAAGCGCACCTGCGCCTGAGCTGGCGCCATCCTGCGCAGAGGCGGGGGTTATCGGGCCACTTCCGGGCGTTGTCGGCGCGATGATGGCACAAGAAGCGATCAAGCTGATCACGGGTGCAGGCAGCGTTCTGAAAGGCGAGATGCTGATCTATGATGGGCTTTATGGCGAAACGCGCAAAATGACGTTAAAGGCGCGCGCAGATTGCCCTGTTTGCAGCCAGTGAAGGGCCCTGTTGCGCGCCACGCAAGGCTTGCCCTAGAAACTCCCGCGCGCGCGCCCTAGGTTGGCTGCAAAGGAGAGCACAATGACCAATCCCTTGCTCCAAGACTGGACAACCCCGTTTCAAATCGCGCCTTTCGCAGAGATCAGCGATGATGATTTTGCCCCTGCTTTAGAAGAAGCGCTGGCCGCGCATTTGGCCGAAGTAGATGCGATTGCCGAAAACCCCGACGCGCCTACGTTCGAGAATACCATCGAAGCGATGGAGGGCGCGGGCGAGATGCTCGGCAATGTGCTGTCTGTTTTCTACTCGATCGCTGGCGCGGACAGCAATCCGAAGCGGCAAGAGTTGCAGCGTGATTTCTCACCCAAGCTGTCTGCCCATAGCTCTGCAATTAACAACAATGCTGCGTTGTTTGCGCGGGTTGAGACGCTTTGGAAGACACGCGACACGCTGGATTTGAGTGAGGAACAAGCGCGCGTCTTGATGCTGACCCATCGCGGCTTTGTGCGGGCAGGGGCGGCACTGACGGGCGCCGATGAGACGCGAATGAAGGACGTGAAGTCGCGCCTTGCGGTCCTTGGGACTGAGTTCGTGCAGAACCTGCTCAAGGATGAATCTGATTGGTTCATGACTTTGTCTGCCGACGCTTTGTCTGAGCTACCGGATTTTGTGCAAGACGCTGCAAATGCGGCGGGTGCTGAGAAGGACGCGGGTGGGCCTGTCGTTACGCTTTCACGCTCTTTGATTGTGCCGTTTTTGCAGTTCAGCCCCCGCCGCGCGTTACGCGAAAAAGCCTATAACGCTTGGGCCGCACGTGGGGCCAATGGGGGTGACACGGACAATCGCGGCATTGCCGGCGAAACGCTAAAGCTGCGCGAAGAGCGCGCGAAGTTGCTCGGCTATCCAGACTTCGCGCATTACAAGTTGGAAACGGAAATGGCCGGCACCCCCGATGCGGTGCGCGATCTGCTGATGCAGGTTTGGGAGCCTGCGAAAGAACAAGCGAACAAGGATGCGAAAACGCTTGAGGCGATGCTCCACGCGGATGGATTTGAAGGTCCGCTAGAGCCTTGGGACTGGCGCTATTATTCAGAAGCACGTCGCAAGGTTGAGCATGACTTGGACGAGGCTATCCTGAAACCCTACCTGCAACTTGAGCGGATGATCGAGGCGAGTTTTTCCTGCGCGACGCGGCTCTTTGGCCTTGCGTTCAAAGAACTCGACCTGCCGCTTTATCACGACGATTGCCGCGTTTGGGAGGTCACTAAAGACGGTGAACACATCGCGTTGTTCATCGGAGACTACTTTGCACGCGGCTCCAAACGCTCAGGCGCGTGGTGCTCTGCGATGCGTGCGCAGGCGCGCAAACCCAAAGCGCAAACGCCCATCGTGATCAACGTGTGTAATTTCGCGAAACCCTCTGAGGGCAAGCCCGCCTTGCTGAGCTACGATGATGCGCGCACCTTGTTTCATGAGTTCGGCCACGCGTTGCACCAAATGCTGTCGGATGTCGCCTATGAAAGCGTGTCTGGCACATCCGTTGCGCGCGATTTTGTGGAATTGCCAAGCCAGCTTTATGAGCATTGGTTGGAGGTGCCAGAGGTCCTTGCGGAATTCGCAACGCACGCGGAAACGGGGGAGGCGATGCCACAAGATTTGCTCGACAAAGTGCTTGGGGCCGCAACCTACGACATGGGCTTTGCGACGGTGGAATATGTGGCCTCCGCCTTGGTTGATCTTGCGTTCCATGTGGGCGATGCGCCGAGCGATCCGATGCAGAAACAGGCGGAAGTGCTTGAGAGCATTGGGATGCCCCATGCGATTGGCATGCGCCATGCGACGCCGCAGTTCGCGCATGTCTTCGCGGGGGATGGCTATTCCAGCGGCTATTACAGCTACATGTGGTCCGAAGTGATGGATGCGGATGCCTTTGATGCATTTGAAGAGGTTGGTGACCCGTTTGATGCGGGCACGGCCAAACGCCTTGCGGAGACGATCCTGAGTTCTGGCGGCTCTAGGGACGCGACGGAGCTGTATATGGCGTTCCGTGGTCGCATGCCGGGTGTCGAAGCCCTGCTGAAAGGACGCGGACTGGCCGCTTAGCGCAAGATGCCCCTTCATCTTGCCAATTAAACTCAAATTCAAACAAAACCCCGGCGCGCCACGTCAAAAAGGATGCGCTGGGCGAACCCGTGAAGAAACTCGCGAAACTTTCGCGGCGGGCTGTTGACTCATTTCAAAAGCATTCCTAATTATGCGTCGTTAGCACTCGGGTGATATGAGTGCTAACGCCTCTCTTGAGAGGGGCACGAATGGAAACACTTTGAGCTAAAGGAGCTACAAAGATGGCATTGAAACCACTTCACGACCGCGTGTTGGTTCGCCGTACAGAAGGCGAAGAGAAAACTGCTGGTGGATTGATCATTCCCGATAGCGCTAAAGAAAAGCCTGCCGAGGGCGTTATCGTCGCTTGCGGCGAAGGCGCACGTAAAGACAGCGGTGAGCTGATCGAGATGGCTGTAAAAGACGGCGATCGTGTGCTCTTCGGCAAATGGTCCGGCACAGAAGTCTCCGTCGATGGCGAAGAGCTGTTGATGATGAAAGAAAGCGACATTCTGGGCATCCTGTCTTAATCGACTAGGCCTTTTTCGTTAAAAACCAATTCTAAATAGGAGCATTCAAAATGGCTGCTAAAGACGTCAAATTCGACACAGACGCCCGCAATCGCATGCTGGCTGGTGTCAACACACTCGCAGACGCTGTCAAAGTCACGCTTGGCCCAAAGGGTCGTAACGTTCTTCTGGACAAGTCTTTCGGCGCACCGCGCATCACGAAAGACGGCGTATCTGTCGCAAAAGAGATCGAGCTTGAGGACAAGTTCGAGAACATGGGCGCGCAGATGGTGAAAGAAGTCGCCAGCCGCACCAATGACGAAGCCGGCGACGGCACCACCACCGCAACAGTTCTGGCACAAGCGATTGTGCGCGAAGGTCTCAAGTCTGTTGCGGCTGGCATGAACCCAATGGATCTTAAGCGCGGCATCGACACAGCGACTGCAAAAGTTGTTGAAGCGATCCAGAGCGCGGCACGTCCAGTATCCGACTCCGACGAAGTTGCTCAGGTTGGCACAATCTCTGCAAACGGCGAAGCAGAAATCGGTCGTCAGATCGCAGACGCGATGCAGAAAGTCGGCAACGAAGGCGTTATCACTGTTGAAGAGAACAAAGGCCTCGAGACAGAGACAGACGTTGTTGAAGGCATGCAGTTCGACCGCGGCTACCTCTCCCCTTACTTTGTCACAAACCCTGACAAGATGACGGCTGAGCTGGAAGACTGCATGATCTTGCTGCACGAGAAGAAGTTGTCATCTTTGCAGGCGATGGTTCCACTGCTCGAGTCCGTGATCCAGTCCCAGAAGCCACTTTTGATCATCGCAGAAGATGTTGAAGGCGAAGCGCTTGCAACGCTCGTTGTGAACAAACTGCGCGGCGGTCTGAAGATCGCAGCGGTCAAAGCACCTGGTTTCGGCGATCGCCGCAAAGCGATGCTTCAGGAAATCGCGATCCTCACAGGCGG
>CAYQZI010000139.1:0-8151 GCA_964421835.1 uncultured Planktotalea sp. | reverse complement strand
CTGTACCAAGATTTGTACCAAGACCGGGAAACACCCGATCCGTAGGGATCATCATGCAATCAATAAAAACAACGCCTTAGAGGCGGAGTTCCGTCTTACCAAAAGGTGGGTGGCGGAGACGAAGGGATTCGAACCCTCGAGACCCTTCCGGGCCTACTCCCTTAGCAGGGGAGCGCCTTCGACCACTCGGCCACGTCTCCGCTGACGGGGATAGCCTTGAAGCGCGTCGGGATACAAGTGCGAAATCACATCCTTTGTTGAAAAAACGCAAGCCGTTAGCCGAGCGTCTGCATCACATCCATAAACTGACGCTTCACTGCAGCGGCGTCTGTCTTCATCAACACATGACTTGCCGCGCGGCCGTCATTTGCGCGCAGCGTCGCGCCAGCGCTCTCGCCTGTACAGGAAACTGTCACAGGCACGCTTTGCGATGTGAACAAATGCGGATGCGTGCAGGCAATGACGGCGGCGGGATCGTGCAGGAAACAGCCATCAAATTTGCCAACGGTTGTGTAGAACTCGAGATAGAAGCGGCTCATCTCGTTGATCATGCCACCAAGGTTGGGCGCGGCGCTTTTTATGGCGGTGAAATCCTCTGCAGTGCACAAAATGCGGTGCGTGACATCAAGGCCCACCATGGTGATATCGGCGCCAGAGGCAAAGACCCGCTCGGCTGCGTGAGGGTCGTGATAGATATTCGCTTCTGCCATAGGTGTGATGTTGCCGCCCTCGTCAAGCGAGCCGCCCATAAGCACGATGCGCCCAACGTTGTTGGCAAACTCGGGGTCCAGATCAAGCGCGGCGGCGATGTTCGTGAGCGGGCCGATGGGGCAGAGGACTAACTCGTCTTTGTGTTCGCGCGCCATGCGGGTAAGGAAGGCGGCGGCGCTCTCGTTCAGCGCTGTGCCCTTCGGGGTTTCGGCAGGCATGTCGCCAAAACCTTCGTCACCATGCACGTTATAAGAGGGCGGAAAGGCGGGCAGGGCGCGCGGTTTATCCGCGCCATGGGCAACGGGCACAGTGTCTTGCCCAGCCCAATCTAGCAAGCGCAGCGCATTGCGTGTGGCTTGCGCTGTCGCGACATTGCCGAAGATCGACGTGAGGCCAAGCAGCTCGATATCCGGCGCAGCAGTGGCATAAAAGATCGCCATGGCATCGTCGATGCCGGGGTCCGTGTCGATGATGAGTTTTACCCGGCGAGTCATCGTATTGTGTCCTATGGCTTTTCTAGAAAGGCGTATGCGCTGTGCAGAGTGTCGCACAGATCATCCATAAAGCCAGCGGCTGTAACATCAATAAGTGGCGCTTCGTCGTTCTCGTCAATCTCAGGGCGCGGGTGCAACGCGATGAAGCTGTCGGAGGTGTTTTGCAGCTTGCGATAGCTTGCGCCTTTGCCATGCTTCAAGACGTTAACCGCCAGATAATACTGATGAACAGAGCGCGCCAGATCGTCTTTGCCGTGCTCAAGCAAAAGCGCCTTCAGCTTTCGTGCAAAAGGACCACGTTTGAAGTGATGTTGCAGGCGCGCCTCGAAAAGCGAATATATGTCGACAGCAAGCAGTTCGAGCGCTTTCAGCGCCTCGGTTCTGTCATCGCTGTCGGTTAAGCGCGCGACATGCGCTTGGGCCTGTGACTGCGACAAGGTGATGCGCTCGGGTAGATCGTTCGAACTATCCATTGCTTGGTCTCCTCAGCGCGGCACCTTTGCACGCGGATCAGTTGTTAAACAGGAAGTGCAACACATCGCCGTCTTTGACGATGTAGCCTTTGCCCTCGGCGCGCATTTTGCCCGCTTCTTTGCTGCCTTGCTCGCCTTTGTTGTCGACATAATCGTCATAGGCGATGGTTTCGGCGCGAATGAAGCCTTTTTCAAAGTCGCCGTGAATGACGCCTGCGGCTTTGGGCGCGCTGGTGCCCTCGCGGATGGTCCAAGCGCGGGCTTCTTTCGGGCCAACGGTGAAGTAGGTTTCCAAGTGCAGCAGATCGTAGCCTGCGCGAATAAGGCGGTCGAGACCTGCTTCTTCTAGGCCCATTTCTTCCAGGAACATCTGCGCTTCTTCGGGGTCTAACTGGCTGATCTCTTCTTCGATCTGCGCCGAGATGATCACATGCGCATTGCCTTGCGCTGCGGCCATTTTAGCAACGGCGTCGGAGTGCGCATTGCCCGTGGCGCTTTCGGATTCGCCAACGTTACAAACATAAAGCACTGGTTTAGAGGTTAGTAGCTGAAGAAGTTTCCAGGCGCGCAGGTCTTCCTCGTCCACGTCAACGCTGCGCGCGGGCTTGCCGTTTTCCAGCGCCTCTTGCGCAGCGGCGAGCAGTTTGTCCTGTTGCAATGCTTCCTTATCACCCCCTCGCGTCTTGCGCGTTAGGCCTTGGCGGCGTTTCTCAACGCTTTCAAGATCGGCGAGCATGAGCTCGGTTTCGATGGTTTCCGCATCCTCAACAGGGTTCACGCGGCCATCAACATGGGTCACATCGCCATCCTCGAAGCAGCGCAGCACATGGGCAATGGCGTCCGTTTCGCGGATATTGGCAAGGAATTGATTGCCAAGCCCTTCGCCCTTTGAAGCGCCTTTCACAAGGCCTGCGATGTCCACAAAAGTCATGCGCGTCGGAATGATCTGTTTGGAGCTTGCAATTTCGGCCAGAGTATCAAGGCGCGCATCCGGCACAGCGACGTCGCCGACATTCGGCTCGATTGTGCAGAACGGGAAATTCGCAGCCTGTGCCGCTGCGGTTTTGGTTAGTGCGTTGAAGAGCGTGGATTTGCCAACATTTGGAAGTCCGACGATACCCATTTTAAAACCCATGATGCTCTCCTTTGCGCGCGGTGCGGTTTCATATGGCAGGTTTTTTGCGCCTTGCAAGGAGTTGTCGTGTTAGGCTGCGGGAAAAATAAGAGGAAGATCGATGAAAGTAACACCTTATTTAACTTTTGCAGGTAACTGCGAGGACGCGATGACATTCTATGCGGGCGCTTTGGGCGGCAAGGTCAGCATGGTGATGACCTTCGCGCAGATGATGGGCGCAGGCGCGCCTGAAGGTTTGGGCGCTAAGATGGCGCATATGACGTTGGATTTAGGGGAGGGGCGACAGCTTTTTGCGTCAGACGTTTTTGATGAAAGCGACTACAAGGGGGTAGAGGGCGTGTCGTTAAGTGTCACCTGTGCCACTGCGGCAGAGGCTGAAGCCTTGTTTGCTGTGATGTCCGAGGGGGGCAGCGTGTCGATGCCGCTTGGGAAAACGGATTGGGCGGCGCTGTTTGGCATGTGCCGTGATCGCTTTGGCGTTGCTTGGATGATCGACGTGGATGCGGCCTAAAGGGGCGCTTGCGCGCACTTGTTTGAGCACGCCTTTGGGCGTGCAGGCGGCCTCCGGCGGCGATATTTCTGGAAAGAGGAAGCGTGGGGCTTGCGAAAGGGGGGGCTTTTGCGGCACATGCTGTGGAGGGATTTAGAAGGACGCTGTTATGAGCCGGATCGATGCGAAATTTGCGAGCTTGCGTGCGCAAGATAAGAAGGCGTTTGTCTCTTATATTATGGCAGGTGATCCTGGCGAGGCGGTCTCGCTCGAGATTATGAAAGGTCTGCCTGAAGCGGGCGTTGACATTATCGAGCTAGGCTTGCCCTTTACCGATCCAATGGCGGATGGCGCAACGATCCAACTGGCAGGTCAGCGCGCGCTTGAAAACGGCATGACATTGCAAAAGACGCTCGATATGGCGCGCGCGTTTCGCGAAAGCGATGATGTGACGCCGATTGTGCTTATGGGTTACTATAACCCGATTTATTCACGCGGTGTCGATGCGTTTCTAAGCGATGCGAAAGACGCGGGGATCGACGGGTTAATCGTCGTGGACTTGCCGCCTGAAGAAGACTCAGAACTGTGCATTCCAGCGCAGGCCGCAGGGTTGAACTTTATTCGCCTTGCGACGCCCACCACAGATGATGCGCGCTTGCCGCGGGTTTTGCAAAATACCTCTGGTTTTGTATACTATGTTTCGATCACAGGCATCACCGGGGCCGCCAACGCCGAGGGTGCAGATGTAGAGCCTGAAGTGGCACGGATCAAATCGCAAACGGACTTGCCAGTCATCGTGGGTTTTGGCATCAAAACGCCAGAAAAATCACGCGAGATCGCCAGCATTTCTGACGGAGCCGTCGTAGGGTCAGCGATTGTTGAGCGGATTGGTGCAGGCGACAGCGCCGTTGATGTATTGGCATTTGTGAAAACCTTGTCGGACGGCGCGCATAGCGCTTGAGTGGTTCAAAATTTTGGATGAAAAAACGCGCCGAAAATGGCGCGCTTTTTTGTTTGCACCTAGCAGGGCGCGGCGGTTATATATTTTTACCAATTGTTGCAAGGATGTATTCATGGCTGTCATCACCGAGATTAACGATCTGAAGCGCATTTATGAACGCCGCGTGCCGCGCATGTTCTTTGATTATGCGGAAAGTGGCAGTTGGACGGAGCAAACGTTTCGCGAGAACACTTCTGACTTTGAACAGCTGCGCCTGCGTCAGCGTGTTGCTGTCGATATGACGGGTCGCTCGACTGAAAGCGAAATGATTGGTGAAAAAGTTGCGATGCCCGTTGCGCTGGCACCTGTTGGATTGACAGGGATGCAGCACGCAGATGGCGAGATTAAAGCAGCGAAAGCGGCTGAGGATTTTGGCGTGCCGTTCACGCTTTCGACGATGTCGATTTGCTCGATCGAAGCCGTCGCTGAGAAGACGAGCAAGCCGTTTTGGTTCCAGCTCTATACGATGCGAGACGAGGATTATGTGCGCCGCTTGATTGAGCGCGCGAAGGCGGCCAAGTGCTCGGCGTTGGTGATCACGCTTGATCTGCAGATTTTGGGTCAGCGACATAAAGACGTGAAGAACGGGCTGTCTGCGCCGCCCAAACTGACTCCGAAAACCATTGCAAATCTGATGACCAAGTGGACTTGGGGCCTACAGATGCTGGGCACAAAGAACCGTGAGTTTGGTAACATTGTCGGGCATGTGGATGGCATTTCTGATACGTCGCAGCTTGGCGCTTGGACGGCGGAGCAATTTGATCCCGCACTTGATTGGGGCAAGATTGCTAAAATCAAAGAGATGTGGGGCGGCAAGGTTATCCTGAAGGGGATCTTGGACGCTGAAGACGCGAAAATGGCGCTAAAAGTCGGGGCGGATGCGATCATCGTGTCCAACCATGGCGGGCGTCAGCTTGATGGGGCGATGAGCTCGATCAAGATGTTGCCAGAAATTCTCGATGCGGTTGGCGATCAAATCGAAGTGCATATGGATGGCGGTATTCGTTCGGGCCAGGATGTGTTGAAGGCCGTGGCGCTTGGCGCGGCAGGCACCTATATCGGGCGCGCCTATATCTATGGTCTTGGTGCGATGGGGCAGGCGGGCGTGAGCAAAGCGCTTGAGGTCATTCACAGAGAGCTTGATATCTCTATGGCGCTTTGCGGTAAGCGCAGCGTCAATGAGCTTGATCGCGAAGTGTTGCTTGTTCCAAAGGATTTTGCAGGCGATTGGGTTTGAGAAGCTTAAAGTAAAGTTGCAGAACACATCGCGTCACCCCTTTTAATTTAACGCTATACTAAATGCTATGCGCTCAGAGCATGGCGCTACTCCCTCATAGGGCTACCTAAGGTAAACGTACTTCGTTAAAGACCTCCTCAAAGCTACGATGCAATTCTCGAGACTTTTTAGTTCATAGATAAACTAATATGTCGAATTTGCAGTTTTGTTGGGAAGAGGGACGAATGAGCGAACAAATTCAAGACATTGATCCAATTGAATCGCAAGAATGGCAGGACGCTATTTCCGATGTGATCGAGCGCGATGGCGCGGACCGTGCGCATTACTTGTTAGACAAGGCGGTTCAGCAAGCCCGTGCGGCAGGGGCGACCTTGCCTTTTTCCGCAACCACGCCCTATCAAAATACGATCCCTGTAGATGACGAGCTGGACGTACCGGGCGATCTCGACATGGAATGGCGTATTCGTACGATCAATCGTTGGAACGCGATGGCGACGGTCGTGCGGCGCAATAAAGTGAGCAGCGAATACGGTGGGCATATCGCATCATTTGCGAGCTCTGCGGTGATGTATGATATTGGGTTGAACCACTTCTGGCGCTCCAAATCTGCGATCCACGGCGGCGATTTGGTCTTCTTTCAGGGCCACGTCATCCCAGGCATATACGCGCGTTCCTTCATGGAGGGGCGTCTCACAGAAGAGCAAATGGACAACTTCCGCTCGGAGGTGAATGGGGGCGGCCTCAGCTCTTATCCGCATCCATGGCTGATGCCGGACTATTGGCAGTTTCCCACTGTTTCCATGGGCTTAGGTCCTTTGATGGCGATCTATCAAGCACGCTTTATGAAATATATGCATAACCGTGGGCATATTGATATGGGCGACCGCAAGGTTTGGGTTTTCCTTGGCGATGGCGAGATGGATGAGCCTGAATCGCGTGGCGCGATTGACCTTGCTGCGCGCGAAGGCTTGGACAATTTGATCTTTGTGGTGAATTGCAACTTGCAGCGTCTTGACGGTCCTGTGCGTGGCAACGGCAAAATCGTTCAAGAGCTTGAAGGCGGCTTCCGCGGGGCGGGTTGGAACGTGATCAAACTGCTCTGGGGCAAGGGCTGGGATGCGCTACTGGAAAAGGACACAACAGGGCGTTTGCGTCAGTTGATGGACGAGACTGTTGACGGCGATTATCAGACGTTCAAATCGAAAGATGGCGCGTACATCCGCAAGCATTTCTTCGGGAAATACCCTGAGACAGCGGCGCTGGTCGAGGACTGGTCGGACGAGCAAATATGGGCGCTGCGCCGTGGCGGTCATGAGCCGAAGAAGGTTTACACAGCCTTTAAACGCGCAACAGAGACCAAGGGTCAGCCGACGTGTTTGCTGGTAAAAACCGTCAAAGGCTACGGCATGGGAACTGCGGGCGAGGGGCAAAACACCACGCACCAGCAAAAGAAAATGGCCGAAGATCAGCTGCGGGCTTTCCGCGATCGCTTTCAAATTCCGATTTCGGATGAAGACCTACCGAAAGCGCCGTTTGTGTCGCTGAACAACCAGCAAAAAGCGTATCTTTTGGAGAAACGCAAAGAGTTGGGCGGCGAATTCCCCAAGCGCGAATGGCGTGATACGCCGTCTTTGCAGATCCCGCCACTGGAAAAGTTTGAAGCTCAACTAAAATCGACGGGTGAGCGTGAGATCTCGACCACGATGGCCTTTGTGCGCATTCTAACGACGCTTCTACGGGACAAGAATATGGGCAAACAGGTGGTGCCGATTGTGCCGGACGAGAGCCGCACGTTTGGGATGGAAGGCTTGTTCCGCTCTGTGGGGATTTATAACCCGATGGGTCAGAATTACACGCCGGAAGACCGCGATCAGATGTCCTATTACAAGGAATCCACCGACGGTCAGGTGCTGCAAGAGGGCATCAACGAAGCAGGCGCGATGGCCGATTGGATTGCAGCGGCGACGTCTTATTCCAACCACGGTGTGCCGATGGTGCCGTTCTTTATCTATTACTCCATGTTCGGCTTCCAGCGTATTGGCGATCTGTGTTGGGCCGCTGGCGACAGTCGCGCGCGTGGCTTTATGCTGGGCGGCACGGCGGGGCGTACAACGCTCAACGGTGAAGGTTTGCAGCACGAGGATGGGCATAGCCACATTCTTGCAGGTACGATCCCGAACTGTATTTCCTACGATCCGTCGTTCTCATTCGAGGTTGCGGTTCTGGTGCATCATGGC
Source organism: uncultured Planktotalea sp. (assembly GCA_964421835.1). Classification (GTDB taxonomy): domain Bacteria; phylum Pseudomonadota; class Alphaproteobacteria; order Rhodobacterales; family Rhodobacteraceae; genus Planktotalea. The sequence goes on along the minus strand of CAYQZI010000139.1, from coordinate 374 downwards.
TTGCAGCGCATGTATGTGGATCAGGAAGATGTCTATTTTTATCTGACACTTATGAATGAAAACTACAGCCATCCAGAGATGCCAATGGGCGCGGAAGAGGGGATTATCAAAGGTCTTTATCGCCTCAGCAAGGAAGAAAAACCTGCTGAACGCCATGTGAATCTGATCGGCTCTGGCACGATTTTGGTGCAGGCGATGGAAGCGGCGAAAATGCTGCGCGAAGATTTTGGTGTGACGTCAGATATCTGGTCCGCGACCAGCTTTAACGAGTTGGCCCGCGACGGTCAGGACGCGGAACGTGCAAATCGCCTGAACCCGCTGGCAGATGCGCAAGTGCCTTATGTGACGCAAGTTTTGAGCGGGGCAAAAGGTCC
>CAYQZI010000138.1:0-8201 GCA_964421835.1 uncultured Planktotalea sp. | reverse complement strand
GGCTCGGTGCCCTCATAAAGGGTCTTCGCCTTACCTTCGTAAATCTTTTTTCCGCGCGCCATGGCAGTGACTTTCTTTGCAGCGTGATACGCGTTGCGCGATTCCGATCGCGGCGTATTCTGACGCCCTCTTAGGACAAGGCGCCCCTAGGGGCAAGTTTGCTCTTTGCCGCAGCTTGAACGCTTGCCCCTTGCAGCTTGTTTCACACCAACGCATATTCATTTTAAACGTAACGACACTTGAGGAGTGTGAGTAAGATGAGCACATTTGATGAGCGCGAAAACGCGTTTGAGTCCAAATTCGCACATGACGCTGAGATGCAGTTCAAAGCCGAAGCGCGGCGCAACAAATTGGTTGGCCTTTGGGCAGCAGAATTGCTTGGCAAATCCGGCGAAGCTGCAAGCGAATACGCCAAAGAAGTCATCAAAGCTGATTTTGAAGAGGCAGGCCACGAAGACGTCGTGCGTAAGCTTGCTGCGGATTTGGGTGACAAAGCAGGTGATGCAGATATCCGCGCGAAACTGGCCGAATGCGCCGCGCTCGCGAAATCGCAATTGATGTCAGAGAGTTAAACAGCTGCGCATCAAGGATTTAGACCGCTTCCGAAGCTCTTCGGTGGCGGTTTTTTTGTGATCAATTTTATGAGTTAAGCTGTTGATAAGGCTTTAAGGGGTAAGCAGTCGCTTATGAATGCGCCGCTTGCTCCGCTGTTGTTACAACGCAAAGTTATTCTGCAACTTTTTATAGTTTGCAGCGTGATTCCCCTCTGTCTGTTTATTGCCCAGCCGATTATGGCCGCTTTTGATTGGTCGCAAATTAAATTTGCATGGCGCGAAATTTCCGCGCCGCAATGGACGGCATCTTTGCTTGCCACAGGGATCAGCTTCGCGGCGCTTGGGCGCTATGATGTGATCATCCACAAGGTCCTGAACACCGGCGTTGCAACGCGCGCCGCGCATGCAAGCGGCGCGGCATCTGTCGCCTTGTCGCAAACGCTGGGCTTTGGTTTGATCGTGGGCACAATCGCGCGTTGGCGAGGATTGCAAAGCTTGGGGATCGTTGCTGCAGGATCGGTTACAGCCTTGGTTTCGATCAGTTTTATGGGCTCATGGCTGTTCTTATTTGCGTTGGCAGGCTTAGCCGCGCCGGCCGCACTTCCCTTGCCGCAGATGGTGTTTAAAGCCTGTTTATTCAGTGCCATCTGTTTCATTTTATACACTGCATTGAAACGATACATGACACTTGCAGGGCATCGTCGCAGATTTCCCAGCCTGCGGGCTTTATTCAAGCTTTTGATCTTTGCCGCGATCGATACCAGCGCTGCGGCGCTGGCCTTTTGGCTCTTGATGCCACAGGGATTCGAAACACCCTTTCTGCCGTTTTTCCTGATTTATCTCACATGTTTGGGGGCCGCTTTGATCGGCAATACACCGGGTGGCCTCGGTCCTTTCGAAGTGACGCTTCTATGGGCTTTGCCGTTGGAAGATATGAACGATGTGCTCGCAGCGCTTATTGCGTTCCGGGTGATCTATTTCGCCCTGCCCGCCTGCGCGGCGATCCTTTATTTGATCAAACCTTTCAGCGATCGGAAAAACGCTTCTACCTTAGGGACTTACGCAAGCGGATTGCACCCAGAAACACCTGCGGGCTTGCAATCTGGCGCGTTGCTTAACACACATAGTGGCCAACTGATCGGCGCGATTGCAAGAACCACGCAAACAACCACGCTATTGTTTGAACCCGCGGCGCGGATTAACGAAACGCTTACTGCCCTCACCGCGAAAGCGGACAAAACCGAAACCGGCGCGCTGCTTTATAAGTGCCATCAACGCACCGCTGCACGGCTGCGCCATCATGGCTATAGCGTTGCACGTATAGCGCAGGATGGGATCATTTCCGTTGCGGACTTTGACCTCTCAAAACCAGCTTATCGCAGGTTAAGACGCAAACTGCGTCAAGCTCACAAAGCCGGCATAAAAGTCGAACAAGTCACTCTTACCAAAGAGATTTTCCAGCGTATGTCCGAGCTTGATGCCGATTGGCAAAGTTCAAACGGTCAAGCGCGTGGCTTTTCGATGGGGCGGTTTTGCGAGCAATATCTAGGCAGCCAAATCCTATTTGGCGCATGGCAAAACGGGCGGTTGATCGGCTTCATCACCGCTCATCAAAGCCCTGAACGTTGGACTCTTGATCTGATGCGCTGCGAGCCGAACGCCGCGCAAGGGACGATGTATGCTTTGGTCAATCACGCCATTGGCGCAGCAAAAGCAGACCATTGCGAACATTTCTCGCTTGCCTCTACAAGTTTTGAAGGTCTCGCAATCTTGCGTTTGATCGATCGCTTGAATTTCAGCTGGCCAAGTGGCAACGCCGGACTAAAGCAATTCAAACAAAGCTTCGCGCCTGAATGGCAGCCCCTTTATGCCGCCGCACCTCGCAAATGCGCCTTATATTTCGCGCTTTGGGATGTTTGGCACGAAATTCACGATCCGCCGCCGCTTCGCTAAAAGGTCTAAAAGTTGCCCTCATCCAAGCTCAAACCGCAGATACCTCATCATCATTATGATGATTATGAATTTGTTTCAAAACGCCATTCATGAGAGTTGAGACGAAAAGCAGCAGGTACAATATGACAAACGCACTCACGAAAATGCTCGCCGCGCGCGATTGGATTTTGGCAGACGGCGCAACAGGCACGAACCTATTCAACATGGGTCTGATGTCGGGCGACGCACCTGAACTTTGGAACGAACAACACCCCGAGAAAATCAAAGCGCTCTACAAATCAGCGGTTGATGCAGGCAGTGATTTGTTTTTGACAAATTCGTTCGGAGGCAATGCATCGCGCTTGAAATTGCATGACGCGCAACATCGCGCTCATGATCTATCGCGCATGGCAGCGGAGATTGGCCGCGACGTTGCCGATGCTGCGGGCAGAGATGTGATTGTGGCCGGTTCCGTTGGTCCGACGGGCGATATTATGCAGCCAGTTGGCACGCTTTCGCACAGTGATGCGGTCGAGATCTTTCATGAACAGGCCGAAGGTTTGAAAGCCGGCGGCGCTGATGTGCTTTGGCTAGAGACGATTTCCGCGCCCGAAGAATACCTAGCTGCGGCCGAAGCCTTTAAACTTGCGGATATGCCATGGGTTGGCACCATGAGTTTCGACACCGCAGGGCGCACTATGATGGGCGTGACAAGCGCTGCGATGGTTGCCATGGTTGAGAAAATCGACCACGCGCCCCTCGCCTTTGGTGCGAACTGCGGCACTGGATCCTCTGATTTGCTGAGAACCGTGCTTGGATTTGCAGCGCAAGGGTCGGCCAAACCCATCATTGCAAAGGGCAACGCCGGCATTCCCAAATATCACGATGGGCACATTCACTACGACGGCACCCCTGAATTGATGGGCGAATACGCATGCCTTGCGCGCGATAGCGGTGCAACGATTATCGGCGGTTGCTGCGGCACTATGCCCGAGCATTTGCAAGCGATGCGCGCGGCGTTGGAAACCTCTACAAAATCAGCGGCTCCAACCCTTGAAAAAATCGCAGAAACCTTGGGTCCCTTCTCCTCTGCGGGCGATGGCACTGAAGAAAACGCACCAACCGCACGCAAAACGCGGCGTCGCCGCAACGCGGCGTGATACAAGTCCCTGTAAAAAATAGCATTTGGTCGGATGTGAACGCGTCAATGTCGCAATTGTAGAAGTGCACATGCGACATTCTGACCAAAGATCACACAGATAACAGGCGTTTGCGCCCCACCAAAGGAATGCCCCATGTCCGACGAAGAAGAAGACATCATCCTGGCCGAACTGGACGACGAAGAACTTGTACAGCAAATGTTCGACGATCTCTATGACGGCTTAAAAGAAGAGATTGAAGAAGGCGTCAACATCTTATTGGAGCGCGGCTGGGTGCCCTACGATGTTTTGACCAAAGCTTTGGTTGGTGGCATGACTATTGTCGGCGCAGACTTCCGCGATGGTATTTTGTTCGTACCAGAGGTCCTTCTGGCCGCGAACGCGATGAAGGGCGGCATGGCCATTTTGAAACCTTTGCTTGCCGAAACAGGCGCGCCGCGCGTTGGCAAAATGGTGATCGGCACGGTCAAGGGCGACATTCACGACATCGGTAAGAATCTCGTCTCGATGATGATGGAGGGCGCGGGATTTGAAGTTGTTGACCTTGGGATAAACAATGCTGTTGATTCATATCTGGATGCGCTGGAAGCGGAAGAGCCTGATATCCTTGGCATGTCGGCCCTACTCACAACAACGATGCCTTATATGAAAGTTGTGATCGACACGCTGGTCGAGCAAGGCAAACGCGAAGACTACATCGTGCTTGTCGGCGGCGCGCCTCTGAACGAAGAATTTGGCAAGGCTATTGGCGCTGACGCCTATTGCCGCGATGCAGCCGTCGCGGTTGAAACGGCGAAAGAATGGGTCGGACGCAAGCACAATCAAATGGCGAGCTAAGCGTTCTGAACAATTTGCAACAAGGCCTCGACGGATCAACGTTCGAGGCCTTGTTCGTTTAAGGTCAAAGTGATGCAGATCAAAGATGATGTATTGGCGCAAGATGGGTTAACGCTTCATGAAGGCGGACGCGCGTTGATCATTGCCTGTGGTGCGCTTGCCAGAGAAATCCTTGCGCTCAAAGAGATGAACGGCTGGAACCACTTGGATTTGACCTGCCTTCCTGCGATCTTTCATGTTTACCCCGACAAGATTACACATGCCGTGGAAGATGCTGTTTTAAAACACAAAACGGAATATGCACGCATTTTCATTGCTTATGCAGATTGCGGCACTGGTGGTCTGCTTAAAGCAAAATGCGAAGATCTTGGCGTGGAGCTGATTGAGGGCCCGCATTGCTATTCGTTCTTTGAGGGCAACGCTGCTTTTGAGAGAATCTCGGAAGACGAGTTCACCGCCTTCTATTTGACTGACTTTCTTGTCCGGCAGTTTGACGCTTTCGTCATTAAACCCATGGGGTTAGACCGCCACCCTGAACTGCGCGATATGTATTTCGGCAATTATGAAAAGCTGGTTTATCAAGCCCAAACTGATGATCCGGCGCTGACAGAAAAAGCCAAAATATGTGCAGAGCGTTTAGGCTTGGCATTCGAGCGCCGCTTCACTGGATATGGTGATCTTGAAACGGCGCTCGCTGAAGTGTGAGTTAAAGAAACACGCGCTCCACAAACCAATAGGCTCCCACCAAGGCAATGAGCAGTGAAGCTGGAATAGCGATGCGCTGGCGATACCAAGTTCTGCCGCCAAACCAATAGCCTACGGCAAGGAATGCAAGTGCAATGACGGTCAATTGCCCGAACTCAACACCAACATTGAAGCCAATTAGCGCCGCCACGAATTGTCCTGCGGGCAGACCAAACTCGCCCAGCACAGAGGCAAAACCAAGACCGTGGAGCAGACCAAAAATAAAGATGATCACAGGACGCCAAGGGTTCATCTTCTTCGCGAAAACGTTCTCAATCGCCACATAAACGATAGAGGCCGCGATAATCGGCTCAACGATACTGCCGGGGATCGTGACAATGCCAAGCGCGCCAAGCGCGAGTGTCACCGTGTGTGCCAGCGTGAAGGATGTGACCTGCACCAACAAAGGTCGCAGCGCGGTGGAGAAGAAGAAAAGCCCCAAAACGAACAGGATATGATCGAGGCCCTTGGGCAAGATGTGATCGAAACCGACGGGGATATACTCGGCGAAGACCGAAAAGAAGCCCCGCGCTTCACCGCCTGCAACAGCAATGTCCGGGCTGGATTGCCCGCCGCTGATATACCCAGTGTAGGCGTTTTCTGGTCCGATTTGACGCAGAATCAATGTGCCATACCCCTTAGGCCAATCAAGTTGCAGCGTGTTTGGCGCGCTTTCCACAGCGCCGATGAGGACCATTTGCGACAGCCGCGGCAGTTCAACATCGCCAGCGTCTGGAATATCTAAGCTGCTGATTTGCAATGGAATTGGCTTGCCATCGCCGCTTAGTGTCAAAGCATCAAGCATTTGCGGTGCAAAGCCGCGCATCCGATCTTCCAACTCTGCGGCGCTCAAAGCACGCAGCGCATCATAATCTGCCGCCTGCGGCGCTTCATCTGTGTCCTCAGCCGCGTCGAGATCAATACCTGCTAAAAAACTCTCTAAGGTGATGCGCAAACTTAGGCTCGCTTGGCCGTTTTCGAGTTCCAAATCACCGACGGTCGGGCTGACTTCATGCGCGCGCGCAGACGTCAATGTGATCAGCAATAGGGTTGACACTGCGACCAACTGCACCAGCATCGTTTTATAGTTATGGAAAGTTGACATTATGATCCTCAAAAATCTCGTTTTGGCCACTATAATGAGCTTAGCGACTGCACCGCTTCTTGCACATGAGTTTTGGATTGATAGCAAAAAGTTTCAAGTGGAAACTGGCGAAAACATTGCCGCTTACACGAAAAATGGCCAAAATTTCAAAGGGGTAGATCTGGCCTATTTCGACCGACGCGTCGTCATGTTTGATCGCATTGATACGGATGGGCGCAGAGCGGTCAATGCGCGCCCAGGCGATTCACCCGTGTTCGACCGCGCGATTGCAAAAGACGGTCTACTGACGCTGGTTTATCAGAGCACGCCGGACAAGTTGACCTATCGCGAATGGGCGAAATTTGACAAATTCGCCAGGCACAAAGCCTTTGAGAATGTCTTGGAAAAACACCGTGCCCGCGGGCTGAGTGAAGAGGAATTCAAAGAGAGTTATACCCGCTTTGCCAAAGGGCTTTTCGCCGTTGGGGATGGCGCGGGCCAAGATGCGCTGCAAGGGCTAGAGATAGAGATCGTTGCCTTGAAAAACCCCTATACCGATGACGTAAGCGCTGGTCTGCCCGTGCAGGTTTTCTACCGCGAAAAGCCGCGTATCAACGCGCAGGTCGAGATTTTCGAGCGCTCCAGCGACGGGGTCACAGTGGTGTCGACAGTGCAAACAAATGACGCGGGCATCGCGATGGTGCCGGTGAAATCTGGCCACGCCTATTTGCTCGACAATGTGGTGCTGCGTGAACCCTCTGCCGCGCTTGCAGAGGAGTCCGGCGCCGTGTGGGAAACGCTCTGGGCGGCTTTGACGTTTGAGGTGCGTTAACCCTTGCGAGTGCTAGCTGGGCGCGGCTAGTAAGGCCGCATGAGTGATACACCGGATATTCTTTGCATTGGCTCCGTTCTTTGGGACGTGATTGGGCGCTCTGACAGCGAGATGCGCCAAGGCAGCGATGTGCCCGGGCGGATCACGCAATTGCCCGGCGGCGTTGCGTTGAACATCGCGATGACACTGCGCCGATTTGGCCTGCGCCCTGCCTTGCTAAGCGCGGTTGGCAACGATGCTGCGGGCGCGCAGTTGATTGCAGAGGCGCAAGAGCTTGGATTGATCTGCGAGTATCTTTACTGCTCGCGCGACTTGCCCACGGACAAATACATGGCCGTCGAGGGCGCAAATGGCGTTATCGCGGCTATCGCCGATGCCCACTCGCTTGAAGCCGCAGGCGAAAAGATCCTAGCGCCGCTTTATGATGGCACCCTTGGCAGCGTCCGCGCGCCCTATTCAGGCGTGATCGCGCTTGATGGCAATCTCACGCTTGCGCTGCTTGGCCAGATTGCAGTGGATCCTATTTTCGCCGAGGCGGATTTGCGCGTTGCGCCTGCCTCGCCGGGCAAGGCCACGCGACTTCGCCCGTTCCTCGATGAAAGCCGCGCGACGCTTTATGTAAACTTAGAAGAGGCGCAGTTGCTGTGCCAAAGCCGTTTTGACACGGCGCAGGATGCCGCCAAGGCATTGCGCGCGCGCGGCGCAGCGCGGGCATTGGTGACCGATGGTCGCAAACAGGCCGCCGAAGCCGACGCAACAGGTCTGCGCCATGCAAATCCACCGCAGGTGCAAGTAGCGCGTGTCACAGGTGCGGGCGATACGTTTATGGCGGCCCATATCAGCGCTGAACTCAGCGGCGCGGGCAAACAACAGGCGCTAGAGCAGGCTTTGCACACCGCCGCGCGCTACGTTTCTGGAGAAAATGCACAGTGAAACATCTCCCCTTCATCCGCTCCAAAGCCGTCCTAGCAGCGCAAGACGCAGACACGCCCATCGTTGCCCTTGAATCGACGATCATCACCCATGGCATGCCCTACCCGCAGAATTTAGACATGGCG
>CAYQZI010000137.1:0-8232 GCA_964421835.1 uncultured Planktotalea sp. | reverse complement strand
GGATCCCAAAGACCGCCTGCAAGATCATGGGTTTCCATGAAGGGGTTGAGCTCTTTGAGTTCCGCAGGGGTGCAAATATCCATTTGCAAACCTTGGTAGCGCCCCATGCCTGCGACGCGCTCGAATTCTTGCATACGCTCTTTGGAATGCGCGAGGCGGATCGCACCAGTGACGTGGTAGTTCATCGGGTAATCAACGTCTTCACCTAGCGTGCGATACATCGCAGCGCCGTAGCGTTGCATGTTCATGACCGCCCAAGAGCCTGCGAAGTTCGGCACGTTACCAGCGGCGTGCCAGGTAGAGCCAGCTGTCAGCTCGTTCTTTTCGAGCAGCACGCAGTCTTTCCAGCCCGCTTTGGCCAAATGATACAAAGTGGAGGTGCCCACGACCCCACCACCGATAATGACCACGCGGGCCGTTGTTGGAAAATCTGACATGTTCGCTCCCTAGTTTTCGCTTTGCGGAACATCGTCCGCGATCTCGTAGTAATCGCCTTTGAAGGCGGTAAAGATGTGTTTTGCCGTCTCGATGCCTGTTGCACCATCAATCGTGCCGGACATGACAGAGACGGCGCCCTTGTCGGCGTCGTGCTTCCAGAACAGCGAAGACCCACAGGCATTGCAAAAGCCACGCTGCGCCTCTGGCGAGGATTGAAACCACGTTAGCGTCGCTTCACTGATCAGCTCTAACTGCTCAGGCTGGACCTGCGTTGCAGACACATAATGACCACTGGTTTTACGACATTGCAGGCAATGACAGGCTACAGATGGACGTAAGTCCCCACTTAACGTGTAGCGCACTTCGCCGCACAGACAGCTTCCGGTTTTCATGAAGATCTCCCCACTTGCGCCGTGCCCAGCAGCACGCCGTAAGTTATAAAGCAAAGCGCCATAACCCGTCGAAACCAGACGTTGAACACGGCTCCAAGTGCTGCACGCCCGATACCCGCGCCAAGCGCGGTAAAGCCGCAATAGCTTAGGGTTGTCAGGAAGAGTGCTGTCGGCACGATGACGCGCATTTGCTCCCAGATCGGCACATCGGGCTGCACAAATTGCGAGAATGCCGCGAGGTATCCTGCGACGCTTTTTGGATTGATCACAGCAATTGCCAACGCACGGCCATAGACGGAGCCTGTGCTAGGTGGCAGTGCAGGCGCTGGTCGAGAAGCCGTCATCCAGCCTTTGATCCCAAGCCAGATCAACCATGCCGCTCCAATGTATTTCGCAACCAGAAAGCCCGTTTCAGAAGCCGCAATCAAAGCCGTGACGCCCAGCGCAGACAGCACTAAAAACGCACTCGCTTGCGTAAGGATCGCGGCAACCCCCCAAAGGCTGCGCAGGAACCCAAGCTGCATCCCATTGGCAATACAGTTCACCGCATTTGGCCCTGGCGTGGTCACAAAAATCGCCCAGAATACCGCAAAGACTGTCCATGCCTCAAAGCTCATTCGCGCACCTCAATAAACGGGCGGTGCGATCACCCAGATCGCTACAGCTGGAATGTCATAGGGGTTCGCCCATCGATAAGAGACGCCTTTGATCCGAAAACTATCGCCCGCACCCACGCTGAACGCTTGGCCGTCGATCACCAGATCAAGCATGCCAGAGACCAGATAACCCACCTCTTGCGTCGGCCTTGTGACCGCCTCATCCATATGCGCGCCAGGATCAAAGGTGGAATGCACCATCTCGAAATCATCCGTCAGATCCGGCGAGAGCAACTCTTCCACCAGCCCTTGCTCTTTTGAGCCAATCGGGCGACGGGCATGCGCACGCACGACAACACCCGCCTCCATTGCTGGAGTTTGCGCTTGGCCAAACAGGATTGAAACCGGTACATCCAGCGATTTCGCAATCTGCTTTAGATCAAAGACCGACGGCACTGACAAATCCCGTTCGACCTGACTGATCCATCCAACCGAGCGCTCCAGCGCGTGCGCTAAATCACTCAGCGTCAGCCCACGCGACTTTCGCAGCGCACGCAAATCCGCCCCAAGGCTTTTGGTTTTGGTCAAATCCGACTGCATCATACGCGACTCGCGTTTTCGTGAAAAAAACTTACCTTTTTTCATCAAGCCTGATTGCGCGTGAAAAATCAAAGGTTTTTTTCACGGCGCACGCATTTTGGTGCGCCTAAGGCACCTTAGCAAAGACTTCCTTAAGAAGATCACTCAAATAATCTGCATCTTCTTGGGTAAAGGCAGCGGGCAAATCGCTGTCGATATCAAGCACGCCCAGCAAGCGACCCGCTTGATTTTGCACTGGGATCACCAGTTCCGAACGCGTCGAACTCGCGCAAGCGATATGGTCTTCAAAGGCCTCTACATCCGCGACGAGCTGGATCTGCAAACTGCGCGCCGCTGCGCCGCAAACCCCACGATGAAAAGGAATAACGAGGCAACCGTGCCCACCTTGGTAGGGGCCAATCTTCATCAGATCCGGCTCTGTGACGCGGTAAAACCCAGTCCAATCAAAGCGCGCGTCGCTGTGATGCAGCTCGCACACAAATGTCGCCATCAGCGCGATCTCGTCTGTTTCGCCAGATGTCAGCGACAGTATATTCGCGCGCAGGTCACTATAATTTACGTCTGTCATGTCGCTCACCGAATCGTAACTATTTGCTTTTATCCGTGTCTTCAGTTTTTCAAATACAGGCAAGGTGCAGATGAATATTACAAGCGAAATGACCGGCGATCTTCAGATTTTGACGGTGCAGGAAAAACGAATTGACGCAGTCGCCGCTATTCAGTTCAAAGACACAGTCCGCGAGTTGACTGCGCAGCACGATGCAGGGGTCGTTCTGGATCTGTCGCAGGTAGAATTTATCGATTCAAGCGGTCTAGGGGCAATCGTCGCCTCTATGAAGCAACTCGGCAAAGAGCGTCCTTTGCACTTGGCGGGTTTGACGCCGATCGTATCAAAAGTTTTTGCCTTGACGCGCATGGAGCGGGTGTTCAAAATTTTCAAGTCACCGCAAGATGCGCTTCAACCAAATGAGGCGAAAAGTGCCTGATGGATCCTTCGTAGAACCTATGCATACGACACCCACGCCCCCCGCGCCGCCCGATGTTCATCTGGTTTTTCAAGCCAGCGAAATGGCCGTGCGCCGCGCGCTCGCATCGCTGCGCGCTTCCTTGAAGGCATTGTTGCTGGACGAATCGTCTCTTGGTACGGTCGAGATAATTCTAGCCGAAGTGCTGAACAATATCGTCGAACACGCTTACAGCGACAGCGAACCTGGCACGATTACCGTTTCGTGCAACAAAGCTACAGGCGGACTTCGCTTTGAAGTCCGCGATCAGGGAAGAATGTTGCCCGGCGGGGAAGTCCCTGCGAAACCATCACACGATCTCGACGCTGGACTTGATCAGCTTCCTGAGGGCGGATTTGGCTGGGGTTTGATACGCGAGATGACAACGATGCTTTTGTATAAGCGCAGCGAAGAGCAAAATATCCTGCGTTTTGGGGTAATCTTGGAAAATGTGTGAGGCACCTCATGTGCAGCGCCCATCGCATTGATCACATCAGGCAGAAACGCATCGCGGCTTTTTAAAGGAGCAATGATTGCTTTCTGCAAAGTTCACAATAAGGGCTCGCAGGAAATCGTAGATCTTAGCGGATTGTCCAACTTTCGCCTCATTGGCACCCAACTCCAGCCCAGAAACAACGCCATACCTGTTCTTGTAGCTGCATATAGCTTCATTCCAGCGTCGCGTGTTAATTGCCCCCACCCAGTGCGCGACGCTGGAAGTCTTCCTCAGAAAAGACATCAGATTGATTGGCAAGCTCCGCGCGCCAACCTATGCTCTCGCCAACCCTTAAGAGAGACTAGATATGCGCGATTTCCATTTTCCAGGACGTTCAGAAGTTTACGCAAGCAATGGCATGTGCGCGACCTCGCACCCGATTGGGGCATCTGTTGCGATCGATATTCTAAAGCGCGGCGGCACCGCGATGGACGCGGCAATTGCAGGGGCTTTGGTTCTTGGGATTTGCGAGCCACAAATGACTGGCATCGGCGGCGATCTTTTTGCGCTTGTCTCGCCTGCTGGATCCAACAGCATTCACGCATACAACGGCTCGGGCCACGCCCCCGCGCGTGCCAGCGCAGAGGCTTTGCGCGCACAAGGTCACAAAACCGTCCCGCTTTTTGGCCCAGATGCGGTCACCATCCCCACGGCGCTACATGCTTTCGCTGCGATGAGCGAGAAATGGGGGAAACTTGGGCTTGATACATTGCTCGCGCCGACGATCCACTACGCCGAAACCGGCGTGCCCGTCGCGCCGCGCGTGGCTTTCGATTGGATCGAAGCGTCCAATTGTTTGCAGGGCGCTGGAAAAACCCACTTTTTGATCGATGGAAAAATCCCCAAAGCTGGCGAAATTTTTCGCGCCCCTGGACAAGCAGAAGTCCTAAAACGTGTCGCGAAACAGGGGATCAAAGCATTTTACGAAGGTGAAGTTGCGCAAGATATGTTGGAAGCTCTGAACACGCTCGGCGGCGTTCACACAGAGCAGGATTTCGCAAACGTCACCTCGCAAGAAACCACACCCATAAGTGGCAATTACAAAAGCAAAGAGCTGTTCGAGCATCCCCCGAATGGACAGGGTGCAACCGCAATTTTGATGCTCAACATATTGAAACATTTCGACATTGCAGCGATGGATCCTTTCGGAACCCAGCGCGCTCATATCGAAGCAGAAGCCGCCAAGCTTGCCTATGACGCGCGCAATCGCTTTCTTGCGGACTCTGATCATACGTCAAAGCTTGACCAAATGCTTTCGCCTGACATTGCCGAGAAGCTTGCCGGTCTCATTGACCCCAAACGCGCGATGCCATCGGCGGCGAAACTGAGCGAAGCGGTTCACAAGGACACAATTTACATAACCACAGTTGATCGCGATGGCATGTCTGTTTCGCTGATTTACTCTATTTTTCATGGGTTTGGCTCTGGTATCGCCTCTGAAAAATTCGGCATTCTGCTCCAAAATCGTGGCGCTGGCTTTACGCTTGAACAAAACCACCCGAACGAACTTGGTGCAGGCAAACGCCCCATGCACACGATTATTCCGGGTATGCTGGCTGAAAACGGCGTCCCAAACATGCCCTTTGGCGTGATGGGCGGCGCGTATCAGCCTAATGGCCATGCGCGATTTGTTTCGAATTTGACCGATTTTGGCATGGATGCGCAAAGCGCGATCGATGCGCCGCGCACGTTCTCGGACGCCGGTATTCTGAAGGTGGAAAAAGGCTACAGTGATCAAGTGCGCGCAGAGTTGGCAGAGCTTGGTCACGTAGTTGAAATCCCAAGCGGTCCAATTGGCGGCGCACAAGCGATCAAGATCAGCGAAAATGGCGTGCTTATTGGTGCCTCTGATCCGCGCAAAGATGGATGCGCTTTGGGCTATTAATTCAACTGAAAATGCAGCGGATAGGTCCCATCTTCGATGGGGCCAAACAGGTCCTCGATATCAGGGTGATCCACCGGTTCTCCTGAATAATCCGCGATCAGATTTTGCTCTGAAACATAAGCCACATAGTAGCTTTGATCGTTTTCTGCGAGCAGGTGATAATAGGGCTGCTCGCGCTTGGGGCGGCTGTCCTCTGGAATCGCGTCATACCACTCTTCGGTGTTGCTGAACGTCGGATCGACATCAAAAACCACGCCGCGAAAAGGGTGCTTTTTGTGTCGGACGATTTGCCCGAGGTGATATTTTGAGTGCGCGATCATCATTGCATTGCAGCTCCTACATTTGGTTAGTACCCAATTCAAGAGCGTCTTGTCCAATTTTTGGCCATAAATTCGGGGAAACAGTTTGTGATCATCTTTGTGACAGTGCTGGAAATCGTCGCGCCGGTCTTTATTCTGGCGCTTGTTGGCTTTTGCTGGGTCAAGCTTGGGTTTGAATATCGCGTCGAGTTTGTCACGCGTTTGTCCATGACACTGGCCGCGCCCTGCTTGATGTTCACCGCGTTGATGAAGACCGAGATTGACCCCGCTGCATTAACCACATTGTCTGTCGCCAGTTTGGTGACCTATGCGCTAATTGCCTTAGTTTTCGCGCTTGGTTTAAGAGCCGCGCGGCTAGAACAGCGCACCTATTTGGTTGCGTTGGTCTTTGGAAACACAGGCAATTTGGGCCTACCGCTGGCGCTTTTCGCTTTTGGTCCCGAAGGGCTTGGCTACGCGCTTGTGGTGTTTGCCGTCATGGCTGTGCTGTCGTTTACCTTTGGTATTTGGGTCGTTTCTGGCGGTGGAAATTTTTTGAACGCTTTGAAAGAACCGCTGGTGGGCGGCACATTGCTTGGCGCGCTTTTTCTTTGGCAAGGCTGGGAAACGCCGACTTTTTTAACCAATGCACTCGAATTGATCGGCCAAATGTTAATTCCAATGATGCTGATCACGCTTGGCGTTGCCGTTGCGCGGCTAAAACCGGGCCGCATCGCTCAGGCGATTCTGCTCTCATTCGTAAAGATCGTGCTTTGCGTCGCACTGACATTCGGCGTTTCCTCTATTTTCGAGCTCAATGACATCGCGCGCGCCGTGCTTATCGTGCAGGTCGCAACTCCTGTCGCTGTCACGTCCTACATGCTTTCGGAAAAATATGGCGGCGATGCAGAGGCGGTCGCAGGTCTTGTTGTCGTCTCTACTTTGATGTCCGTTGCCGCAATACCGCTGTTGCTGGGGTTTCTGCTTTAGGGTGCGAACCTCAAGCGAAAGTCATTTTGCATCGCAGCATTTTGCGCTATGATCAAAAAAACATAAAAATAGTATAAAGCGAGAGGCAAATGAGCAGATTCTTTCGCGCCCTGGTGATTTTGACCCTGGTCGCATCTTGCGGCGGAGGCGGCAATAAGTCGTCTGCGCCCCGTAATCTTGATAACGCATGCAGCATCGCACAGCAGCGGCCTGCCTATATGAAAGCGTTCAAAAAGACAGAGCGCAAATGGGGCGTGCCTGTGCACGTTCAAATGGCTGCGATGTATCAAGAGAGTAAGTTCAAAAGCGATGCACGCACGCCGCTGAAATACACCCTTGGCGTTATTCCAATGGGGCGTCAAAGCTCGGCGTTTGGCTATGCGCAGGCGCTGGATGCAACGTGGAAAGAGTATCAGGTTGATCAGCGCAAACGCTCTGCGCGGCGTGACCGTATCGAGGATGCGGCTGACTTTATGGGCTGGTATATGAACCTATCGCGCGAGCGGAATGGCATTTCGCTGAATGACGCGCGCAACCAGTATTTGGCCTATCATGAGGGTCACACGGGCTACAGACGCGGCAGTTTTTACGGCAAAAGCTGGCTGATGCGCATCGCCGGTGAAATCGACGAGCGTTCGTTTAAGTACAAAAACCAGCTAAGGAGGTGCCGCGTTTAGCGGTTACTCCCTTGCGGGATTGCGCGCTCGGGATCGAACAGCGCGTTGTTCATGCGCGCGGATTTATCCAACTCGCCCAAAATCACCGTCGTGCGGCTGCCACTGTCATCATTGATGATCCACTGGCGCAGCTCGACGGGATTGGCGGTGAACACCAACTCGATATTGCCGTACTCTGGATGCTCAGGATCCTGCGCTTTCACTGTCGTGGATTTGCCATCACTCGTGTGGCCAACAACCATTCGTTCGCGGCCTAGGTTCACGTTTTTCGCAAGAATGATCGACAAAGGCGTGCGCGCCAGCGGGTAGGTTTCAGGTGGCTCATTGGTTTTGGGATCATAGATCACCACAGCGCCAGCGCTGGCCAGAACCAGTTGTTTTTCAGGCGGGTTATACTCGAACCGGATGCGTCCGGGCCGTTTGATATAGATCGTGCCTGTCGAAATCGTGCCATCGTCATTCACTTGCGTGAACGCGCCCTTGGCCGTCTGGAGGTTGTTGAGATAGCTGGAAATCGCGTTCAGCGAAATCTGCTGCGCAGCGGCAGGCACAGCCATCGCGACAGCAATCAAAGCAGCGGGGAGGAGCGTTTTAATCTTCATGACACCTACTTAACCATTCCAATGCACGCGTACACCCCTCTGCGCCCTCACGAAGCTGAGAGCGGCAAAGGACTGCCGTTATTGCGCTTCTGGCACAAGTATCTCACGTTTGCCCACATGGTTTGCAGGGGAAACGAGGCCCTCGTCCTCCATTTGCTCAACAAGGCGCGCCGCTTTGTTATAACCAATCGCCAGTTTGCGCTGGATGTAGCTGGTCGAGCATTTACGATCCTTGATCACAATCGCCACGGCC